>JAZTZD010000044.1:0-51651 GCA_045637305.1 Acutalibacteraceae bacterium | reverse complement strand
TTTTGTTTTACCTTCATAAATCTTTGTCATAAAGCAACACTCCTTCACAGAATTGTAACATCATTACTTTATCACAAAAAAATCAATTTGTATATATTTTTTTGCGATTTTTTTCGATTGGATTTTAATTTTTTTAGATATCACAAAAATGAGCAAAATTTGGAGAACGGATATATAAAAAATTACAATAAAGCCTCACGAAATCCGTGAGGCTTTTGTTTTTCAATATAAATCAGTCTGCATAAGCTTTCTGAACTGCATAGTATGCGGGTTTGGGATTGCCTTTGCCGTCAACAAGACCCCAGCCTGTTTCAACGGGGCAGTCTGCCTGTCCGCAGACATAACAGCTGTCGCTGTCACCCCAGCAATAAACGTTCATTCCGATAACATAATCAACCTTGCGGATTTTGGGGATAATATACTCAAAGAAATCCGCCTGACCCTCGGGTGTATGAGGGAATCTGTAGAGACCCATACCCTCTGCAAGCTCGCAGTAAAGATGGTTTGAATATTCGCCGTTGAAAATGAGGTCTGCACGTTCTTCGGGGGTTCTGTCGCTGTAATCCTCAACGATTTCATCTCTCATATCTTCGGGAAGCTTGCTGATGAAATCGTCAATGTTTGCTCTTGCTTCTTCTTCGCTGTTGTAGCCGTATTTCTGAAGAACAGCAATCTTTTCATCCTTGGTTTTGGGTTCGCCGTATCCGATATAACCGAATTCGCAAAGAATGATGGGCTTACCTGTTACAAGTCTTACGAAATTGAGAATTGTGATATACTGGTCTGCATTCTTGAGAACGGGTTCAAAGCAGCCGAGATACATATCAAGTCCTACATAGTCGCAATACTGATGATATTCCTTCATTTTGAACGGAAGCTCAAGAATTGACAGACCGCCGAGATTGTAGCCGATAATAATATCGCCTCTCACGGGATACATTGCTTCGAGCTGCATACCGATAAATTCAGCAGCTTCGTCAAGTGTGAGAGGAAGTGTGAAACGGTCGATACCCATTTCGTTTGTTACCTGGAATGCACCGACAATTCCTTTGAGGTCTTCAACGTAGAATCTCGCAATATCCTGAATTGCCTCTCTGTTTTCGGGATTTCTGGGGTCAAGTCCGTATTCGATATAATCATCGGGATAAGGTGTTATACCGAAAATTCTGATGCCGTTGTTTACATATTCCTGACTTTCAGCCTTCCAACGCTTGTAGCTTTCGGAAATTGAGCCGTCCTTGTTATAGGGGAACGGAATGTCATCGCGGAACCATTCAACGTTTGCATCGTTGATAAGCTCATATTGAGGGTCAAGGTGGCACACGCCTTTCATAAATCCGTCGATTTTTTCTTCTGCAACTGCAATTTCCTTATCAAAAGGCACGGTAACATCTGTTACGATAAGCGATGCAAGCGGTGTAATTACTGCAAGCAAAAATCCGATAATTTTAAAGAGAATAGTCATTTTTTGCACTCCTTTTTACTGATAAAAACATTCTAACAAAAAAGTAATACATTTACAATAGATTTTGTAAGTCTTTTAAAAAATATATGCTATTGACTAAATTTAGAATTATGTTTATAATTGAAATGTTAAATTATTTTTCGTAAGGAGAGAAAATATGTATAAATTCAGTGCGAAAGTCAAGAAGGGTAACGCAATCATCAGCCACACCGAATATGACAACTCCGATTTTACTTTTGAACTCACCGAGAAAGACGGTGTGATAAAAGGCATCCTCAAGGCAAAGGCAGATATGGTTATGCACACCCTTGAACTTGAAACAAAGAAAGAGTTTGACAAAGATGACCTCTTCTTTGCAAACGGCTATCAGTCCTGGTCAACAACAAGAGAATACTGCAGATATGACACCACCAAGGATCTTCTTCCCCTCGGAAGAAAAATCGGCGGTTTCGCAAAATATGCCTGCGGTATCATGAGTGACTATTCATTCGGCGATTTCTATGGCAAGACAGGTAATTTTCACTCCTACACATACACATATTTCAGAAGAAAGGGTTCAAGAAACATCACTCTTTACGGCTCAAAAACCGAAAGACAGGGCTTCACCCTTTTCCTTGTTGATATGCCTAACAGCAAATTCATCATCAAGAAGGACATCGAAGGTCTTCTTCTTCGTGCAGGCGACGTTTACGAAGTGTTTGACATTGCTGTTATCGAAAAGGAATTCGACGCTGCATTTGATGAATACTTCTTTGATTTTGTCGGCGTAAAGAAACCCAAGATTACTCACCTTGCTGGATATACCTCATGGTACAACTATTTCTCAAAAATCACCGAAGATATCTGCATCCGCGACCTCAACGGTATGGACAGAGCAAAGGATTGCGTTGATATTTTCCAGATTGACGACGGTTATCAGGCTGCAACGGGTGACTGGCTCATCACAGACAAGAAGAAGTTCCCCAACGGAATGAAATATATGGCAGACAAGATTCACGAAAAGGGTTACCTTGCGGGAATCTGGCTTGCTCCCTTCTGCGCCCAGCTCACATCAAAGGTTGTAAGAGAGCATCCCGATTGGATGATCGTTGACGAATCAAACGGCAGAAAGCTTATCGGTCACGTTGGTTGGGGCGGTGCTTACACACTTGACATCTACAACCCCGAAGCAAGAGAATATATCAAGGGCTTCTTCCACACCATTCTCAACCAGTGGGGCTACGATATGGTTAAGCTCGACTTCCTTTTCTCGCAGTGCGCAAAGCCCAGAGCAGGCAAGACAAGAGGCCGCATTATGTGCGACGGTGTTGACCTTCTCCGTGAGGCTTGCGGCGACAAGCTCATCCTCGGCTGCGGTGTTCCTCTCGGCGCATGTATGGGTATCTTTGATGCTTGTCGCATAAGCTGTGACGTTAACAAGGTGTTCGGCGGCGACTGGGTAAACAGAATCAACCTCAACAACGAAGTTCCCTCTGCTCAGGGCGCAATGAACAACACCATTTTCCGCAACCACCTTGACGGCAGAGCATTCTGCAACGACCCCGACGTTCTCTTCCTCAGAGACAACAACCTTGAGTTCACACTTGAGCAGAAGCTTCTTCTCGGCAAAATCAATGCAATCGGCGGCAATGTACTCTTTGTTTCCGACAACGCAGGCGATTACGACGAGACAGCTCTCAGCTATATGAAAGAATTCTTCACCGCAAAGGATTACAAAATCACAAGCGCCGACTACATCGGCACCGATACAATCCGTCTCGGCTTCACCGAAAACGGCGAAGAAAAGCTTCTCACATTTAATATCGCAACAGGCGAAAGCAACATCGTTGAATGTATGTAAATAACAAATTATCCCCCGCAGTCTCCGAAATATTCGGAAGCTGCGGGGGATTTTTATGCTACCGTCAATATTTAAATTTTTCTCGGTAGGGGCGGATACTATCCGCCCGTTTTGAATGTTGTTTAAACTACGGGCAGCTGATAGCCGCCCCTACCGTAAATACTGCTTACAGATTATCAGATCAGAAAACTGAAAGTTAAATAATAGCCCAAAAAGTCAGACAAATTATTTGAAATATTCATAAAACTTATTATAGCCTCTGATAAAAATATATTTAAGCTTTCAGTATCACCCCAAGAGTTCAGAGCGCATTTCAAATACTGTAACATTTCATTCAGAAAATATTCGTTTTCATCTCTCAACAGATTTATGTTTTCGAAAAATGATACTTTCTGAGCATTGAGTTTGAATTCTTTTATTGTGTCATTGCAAACATCAACTTGTAAATAACCGCTAAAGCCGTCAAGTTCATATGTGTCGAAGCACCAAAAACTCACGTTATATTTTTGACCGTTAGGAAATGTTACAAAATTATTGGAAGCATATGTAGAGAAAACAAAACTTTCACTTGTTCCGTTTTTAAAAGTTACCGTTACCGTTTCTCCGTAAGGATATTCAACATCGTAGTAATTGTAATATTCAACAGCATTTTCTAAATAATAATCAATGTTGCTCACTTCAACATCACTGATATAATATGACAAAGTGTGTATTGTTACAGTTGTTTTCAATTGCTGATTGAAGAAAAAGATTGTTAGTTCGTTTTCTCCCTCAACCGGTTCAGACTCAATCAGGGCATTCAAAGAATCGCTGTCTTTATAATAACCGCCATACACATCGGTGTTTCTGAAATCGAGTGTTTTTCCCGAATCAAAAACAATTGTTACGTTTGCATCAATTATAAAGTTTGTTTCTGAATCTGAATAGTCGTAATAATAACAATCACAATCCAGCAGCAAGTCATGTTTGAACTTGATTTCCGATACTTTTTCGCCCAAATATTCGGCAAAAATATTAACATCTACGATTGACCAGTACAAATCCACGAAGAAGAAATATTCTCCCGCTTCCATATAATAGATTTTTGTCAGGTTCTGATCAATAGAGTCCATAGTGTATGTGTAAGGTAATTCGGCGTCATATCTTTGCTTATCGCAAACATAGAAATCCGTTCCGTTATGCATTATATTATGGCTGAATGAGTAATAGCCGTCATGTTCTGCAACAAACGAATAGTAAACATAATAATTGCTAGTTTCATCGCCCCACTCAACGTCTTTAACCGTTTGTCTTCCTAAACCGAATTCGCCTGCATATTTATAATGCGTATCTTCACGTTCAATAGTTTCATATGCAGAAAAAGCATTAACGGTTGATGCTCCCGCAATCATCAAAAACACAAGAAACAATGAAATAAAACTCTTCACTTTTTTTGTCATTTAAAACTCCTCCTTTAATATGTTACTGCCCGATTGTACCAACAACTTTTCCGTATTTATTCAGATAAAATACTCTGTCGCCTCTGTCGGCGGTATAAATCCGTTCATCGTGAGATTCCCAAATCTGACCATAGACGCTATAATATTTATCCGATATTTTTGTTCCGTTTTTATCTATCAGCCATTCATAATAAGAACCATAAATTCTGTCTCCGTTTGGATTATAAGCAGATGCAACTCCAACCGCTTCAAAACTTCTATATGTTTTTTCTCCGTAATCACTGTTAAATTTAGCATCATATATTTCAATATCACAGTATTCGCCTTCGGGGCAAAGAACATTACCGTAAAAATCATAAATTGCGATTGTGTTGCCGTAATGTGTTGTTCCGCCTGAAGTAATGACAGGTTCTTCATTATCAGATGAAGCTAAAATTCTGTCGTTGGCAAAACGTGTTATCTCATCATATTTACACGGAACAATTTCTTTACCAGTGGTTTTGTTTATAATGCCACAATATGTTTTGTTGTTCTTAAAGCAAACAGAAACACAATATTTTAAATTGTTTTTGTTGTAAAAGCTTTCTTTTACTACCGGGGTTTCGTCAATTATTTCTTTGATATCTAAGTTGTAATCAAAAACATACAGTTTTCCGTCGTGAATTCCGTAACATTCACTAGCACCCCGGTTTATATGTCTGCCGGAATAATCTTCAAAATAGTTGTCATAAACCTTATTGCCTGAATTATCCACAAAATAAATTTTAAAATCGCCATCCCACATCTTATAATAAACCTCGTCATAAAAAGAGCTTCTTATGCTGGTAATTCCGGCGCAATAAGGAATAATGAATTCGCCTTTAAGATTCATTAGGGCTGCACCCGCATCTCCTTTTTCAACATAGTATCTGTCTTCGTCCCATTGAACTATATAGTCAAATTGAGGACTCACTATTATGTTTTCCTTTATATCCGCAATACCGTATTTGTTTTTATTATGATAGAAGTCTCTGCAGTTTTCAGGATTAGAATAGCAAATAATGTATTTATCTGACGGTTCATAGCGATATTCGTAATCAAAGAATACTTTTTGATTGTTGCTTGGAATTTCTGTGATTGTTTCATATTCACTTGTTGTCGAACTATCAATGTTTGTTTTTGTCAAAAAGGGTATGGTTGTTTCTGTATTCTTTACATCTGAATTTGTTGTTGAAACCGCAGAAGTTGAAATCTCTTCGGAGGCAGTATTCCGAGAACAGGACGAGAAAAGAACGGCTAAACACATAATCAATAATAATACTTTGTGTGTTTTTATTTGCATCTTTTTGCTCTCCAATCAAAATCAATATAAATTGGCTTCGCATCGGGCGGTAAAGCAGGCAGAGTGACTTTTTCAAAACCTTCAAGCATTATGAATTCTTCG
Organism: Acutalibacteraceae bacterium; assembly: GCA_045637305.1. Taxonomy (GTDB): domain Bacteria; phylum Bacillota; class Clostridia; order Oscillospirales; family Acutalibacteraceae; genus CAG-177. The sequence continues at coordinate 45,484 of JAZTZD010000044.1, read as the reverse complement.
GTTTGTGTTATATATCCGTCATGCTCTATCGCTTCGAGATATTCTTCTTCCGTATCAAACGGATATTCGCCACGTTCGTAATAGGCATTGATTATTTTGTCGTCAAAGGTATAGATAATATCAACATTATAAACCTCAAACTCTTCCTGCTCTTTGTAGTCTTTTGGGTTCATAACAGGAACATCGCCCCATTTAATCATTTCGTGGCATCGAGTATTGTTTGCTTCTTCAAAAACATCCCTCGGAATGTCAAAGTACATAACAAAATCAACGATTTTCATTCTCGTTGGTTCGGTAATTTTTTCGCCGACTTCAAATATACCGTCATTTGGAGGTTGTTTAGAATAATATTGTTTCATCCACTCATCATATTCCTCATCACTTACCAAATTTGCGAAATACACATCCAAACCACTACTACCATAAGTATAATAGATACGTCGATATTTTGTTGTGTAAGGGTCGATATAATCACCTGTATCACCGCCCGAATCACCATCACTTAAAGGCGGCACATAATCCGAACCGGTATCGGCAGGGTACTCTTCCTCAAACCCTGGTGTAGGATTAACTTTGGTTGACGGAACAGTTGATTGGAAACGAGTTGTTGACTCTGTTTTTGTGGGGTGTTCTGCGGTGACAGTGTTGGTTTCCGTTGGTTGCAAACAAACATCTTTTGTTGATTCCGGATAAACTAATGTTGTTTCTGTGTTGCCGGATTCAGATGATAAAAATGTAGTTGTGTTTTCAGGTTTGATTTCAATACTTGTTTGATGGGGAAGTATAAACAAAACAGAAATAAAAACCACTAACGACATAACAATTCCTGTTCTTTGAATTATGATTTTTTTCTTTTGCTTTTTTGCCTTATCATATACTTCTTTCTTTTCTAATATTTTCGATATCCTTTCTTCATATTTATCCATAAATAAATCCCTCCTTTTCAAGAGCAGATTTTAAAGATTGCTTTGCTCTGCAAAGCAATAATTCTGTTTGCCTTTTGCTTTTCTTGATTATAAATGCTATTTCTTCGTTAGAAAGGTCGTTGAAATAAGAAAGATAAATTACTTCTCTATAAACAGGGTTAAGAGTTTGAATTGCGGAGTGAAGGTCTGCCTTTGTTTCAGCATTACAAATATCGTCTTCAACACAAAGCTTATCTTCATCGTCAACCGTTGATTCATCAAAAATGAAAGTCGTTTTACTCGATTTTCTGATAAAATCAACAGCCTTATTTCTTGCTATTCTGAATAAGTATGTTTTGAACTGAGATTCATTGCGGAATTTGTTTTTCTTTGAGATAAGTTCAACAAAGGTGTCCTGCATCAAATCCTCTGCGGTCTGTCTGTCACGGACAAATTTGCAGATGAAGTTAACAAGACTGTCGCTGTAGGTTTTAACTATCGTAACCAAACCTTCGTTATCGCCGTTAAGATAATCGGCATATGCTTTGGCACCTATATCCACAAATTCACCCCGTTTGAAAAGCTTTTCATATATTAGTCGTTTCAAAAGCTGTAAACTCGCACATAAGATAAAGTTTTTTACAATTTAATTATATGATTCTGTAATAATTTGTCAATCAGTAATTATCAGCTTGTTTGAAAAACCAAAAAAAATCCAGTACAGAAACCTATAGAATACATTAAGCAACATCACATATTTATTTTTTGTTTGTCGAGCGACCTGTCATCCGCTCATTTTGAACCTTATCACGTAAAAAACCACCGCACAAGCTTTTTGGCTGTGCGGTGGTTTTGATTTTGTTTTTAATCTTCAAAAAGCGGGGTTGAGAAGTATCTTTCAGCGGTGTCGGGGAGCACCGTGACAACGGTTTTTCCTTTGCCGAGCTTCTTTGCAAGGCGGATTGCCGCCGCAACGTTTGTTCCGCTTGAAATGCCGCAAAGAATGCCTTCCTTTGATGCAAGGTCCTTTGATGCATTGAGCGCCTCTTCATCCTTAACGATACAGATGTCGCTGTAAATCTCCGTGTTGAGAATCGGCGGAATAAGTCCGTCGCCAATACCCATCTGAATATGCGTACCGATTGAGCCGCCCGAAAGAATCGCCGCGTGCTCAGGCTCAACCGCCCAGATTTCGATGTCGGGATTTTCTTTTTTAAGAGTTTCGCCGATACCCGTTATTGTTCCGCCCGTACCGATGCCCGAGCAAAAGCCGTGAATGGGTTTGCCGACCTGCTTGAGAATTTCAAAGCCCGTCACATTTCTCTGGATTTCAACGTTTGCGGGATTTTCGAACTGCTGGGGAACAAAAACATTTTCGTTTTCTTCCTGCATTTTCAATGCAAGCTGAAGACATTCATCAATACATTTTCCGATATTGCCCGCATCGTGAACAAGCTTCACTTCGGCACCGTAATGGCGCACAAGCTTTCTGCGTTCCTCGCTTACGGAATCGGGCATAATGATTATTGTTCTGTAACCCTTTACCGCGCCGACAAGCGCAAGACCTATGCCCTGATTTCCGCTTGTGGGTTCAACGATAACTGTGTCCTTATTTATTTTCCCGTCTCTTTCAGCTGCAAGAAGCATATTATATGCCGTTCTTGTTTTGATTGAGCCTCCGACATTGAGACCCTCAAACTTAACGAGAATTTCTGCCGAATCCTCATCTGTCATTCTGTTGAGGCGGATAATCGGGGTTTCTCCGATTGCCTCAAGAACATTATTGCAAATCATATATAACACCTCTGATAAAAGTGAAAACTTACTACATAATCCATTTTATGCCAAACACTAACTTTTTGATTTTAGCATAAAACGACTTCGTTTGCAAGCATTATTTAGCACGGTGTTATTTCATAAAAAACAACCGCATTGGGGTCAAGTGTGATATCAAGAACTATTTTTCCGTCCGATACATTTACATTTTTCTCAGAGGGAACAAGCTTTGAACATTCCGTATACTTATCATACAGCTCTGTTTTATAGATTTCTCTCGCTCTCGGGTCGGAAAGAGTTGTGGGATTATCAATCTGAGGGTCATCGGGTGACCATGCGAAGCAGTCATCACCGATTCCGTAGGTTTTTCTGTCCTCAATCCATTCGTCAAAATAATTACAGTCATCATCAATGACATATGACGTAACCTTTACGCTTTTTCCGTCATACTGCGGCACATTTACCGTAAACGAAAGGTCAGCTGTTTTGTCGTATTCAACGTCATTTTTGAAATTATACGCCATCATTCTGAAAGCTCCGCTTTCTTCATCATATGCCGACACGGCATTGACCTCTGCTTTGGGGATGAAACCGTTACCCGTTTTTTCTGTTTTCGCAAGCTTCATTCCGTCAAAAGCCGCCGCATTTTTCGCAACGTGATAGCTGACTGTAGGATTACCTTCAAGAAGTCCGTTTGAGAGATATGACCACGCAGAGAAATAATTGATATCATTTTCAAACATCTGCGCATAAAGTCTTGCATCATATGCCGCCTGATATGTATATCCGCAGGTACGTGTCAGAAGCTGGTCATCGGCTGCACCTCTTGCGTTTCCGTGAAGGATTCTGCCCTCATCGATGCCGAAAATAAGGTTTTCAAGCCCCGCTTTATTTGCGGCATTGCGAAGAAATGCAATTGTTTCGGGAAGAGTTTTACCGCGCGTAAATTCCCCCGGAGTTAAATCGTAGAATGATGCTGAAAGATAGCATATTCTCGTACCTTTTTTGCCTGTTTTATAATTTGTTCCGCTTGCACAGTGCTCAATGAAAAATGTTTCGTCCCAGAGACCTTCCGTAACAGTCATTGAATGTGCGCCGACAAAAATGTCATTGCCGATAACATCTGTCAAAGCGGCAACAGTGTAGTCATAAAGCTTGCAGAATTCAATTGCAGACTCATTCGGGTCACCGCTGTTTGCCATAAACCACGATGCATTTTCATATTCTGTCATAACGCCGAATCGCCAGGTGAGCACCTCTTCTTTTCCGAATTCGTCGGCAAGTGCCTGCGCGATTGCGGCAATATAATTGTAGTAGACATTGTAGTCATCAGGAGGATAAATGTTTGTATCAAATTCGGCGTCGGTGTTTGCCTTTGCGGAATATTTCAACGGAACACTTCCGAGCTTGAGAAACGGCTTTGCGCCGAGATTCAGCACACCGCGGCAGTTGTTGATGAGAGTTGAAAAATCGTAATCGTCAAGCACCGTTTTGTCATAGGGGTCAACGAACAAATCTCTTTGCGCGTTGCCGCCTGTACACTGCATAAACTGAACAAAATTGACAAATTCAAAAATGTTGTTTTCTTCATTGATTTTTGCATTAACAAACGGATTGCCGTCAATTGACCAGATGTTGACGTTGCTTGCGGGATTTGCAAGCACATTGCCCGTCTGCGATGCATCAACGGTAAATTCATAGTTGTCAAGTCTGTCGGAAAAGCCGAAAAGGTTTCCGAAAAATGTAATTATAACCGCAATTACGGTTGAGATAAATGCTTTCATAAATTTCTCCTTTATTTAACTGAAAGTTCAGAAAAATCCGCCTGTGCCGAACAATTTTATTTTATTATGTTTACATTAAATCGTCAACAACTTTTTATGGACTTGCTAACAAATATATATTATAATCGTTAAAAAGGAGTCTGAATTATGATGAAAATACTTTTTGTCTGCCACGGCAATATCTGCAGAAGTCCGATGGCGGAATTTATAATGAAAGATATGGTCAAGCGCAAGGGAATTGAGAATGAATTTGTCATCGCCTCCTGCGCCACAAGCACGGAGGAAATATGGGGCGGCATCGGAAACCCCGTCTACCCTCCCGCAAAAGCGGAACTTGCAAGACACAAAATTTCCTGTGAAGGCAAACGCGCCGTTCAACTAAAAAAGAGTGACTACGGAAAATATGATCTTTTAATCGGAATGGACAGCATGAATATCCGCAATATGCATCGGATGCTCGGCGGAGACCCTGAAAATAAAATCCGCAAGCTTATGGAATATACGGACAGAGGCGGCGATGTTGCCGACCCTTGGTACAGCGGAAGATTTGATGTTGCGTACAGAGATATTTATGATGGCTGCGAAGCACTTCTGAACAGAATTGTTAACGGGGAAGAAATTTGAAAAAACGTAAAAACATCTTGCAACTTGACCCGATCGGATATATAATTAAAATGAAGAAAGAGAGGTAAAATTTTATGGATATTATGGATATCGCCTCAAAAGGCATAGCGGCAATAACAAAAAGCTACGGAAAAAAGGTTCAGAAAAACGAAACCGCACCCGTAATCCCTGCTGAAAAACCCGTTGTTATTTCGGGCAGCGAATACCGTGCAGGTTTTTCAACTGCGGAGATTATGCCCGATTTGACAAAAGGAAAAACTTATTGGATTGCGGGTCACGGCTCGGGTCACAAGATGGAAGGCGTTCTTTCCCCCGTTTACATAAGTGCGGTATGGCTTGATTGCGGAAACGATGAGGGTATGCTCTGGCTCGGCGCGGACATCGTTGGTATGACAAGAATCGAAGTCAACAAAATCCGTTCAATGATATTGAACTGCGGCGAAATCAAGGGTTGCAAATGCATCAATTTCAGCTGTACACACAGCCATTCGGGTATCGACACTCTCGGTTATTGGGGCAAGCCCAACCTTGTAAATATTCCGTCAGACGGCAAGGACCCCGAATATATGGAAATGCTTATGAACACCGCAGTCAAGGTTGCGCTTGAAGCATACAAGAACAGAAAATCAGGAAAGCTTTACAGCGGAAGAATTGAGCTTCCCGGTACACTTTCTTCAAGAAGAGGCTTCATCAACAAGCACGAATTTCTCACAAGACTCCGCTTTGCACCCGCAGACGGCTCAAAGGAAACCTGGATTCTCAACTTCGGCGGACATCCCAATTCGCTCGGCGGCAGCAACAGAATGCTCAGCGGCGAATATCCCTATTTTATGCGTGAAAAGATTTCGGCTGAAAACGGCGCAAACGTGCTTTTCGGCATCGGCGCAATCGGCGGCACGGATGTTGTTGACCTTGACGAAAAAGACAACGTAAACTGCGTTAAGCTTCAGGGTGAAATGCTTGCTGATGCCGCAATGAAGATTGACGGTGACAAAGAGCTTCCCGCAGAAATCAAGTTTATTCAGCAGCCTTTCTATCTCCCCGTAAACAACTATGTTCTGACACTTCTTGCACTTCGTAAGGTTATGAGTTTCAAGGCTTACCCCTGCACCAAAACAGACCTCGGCATTGCAATGATGACCGAAATGACATATATGACCTTCGGCGGTCAGAAGATTCTTCTTCTTCCGGGCGAAAGCTTTGTTTCAACGGTTTACGGCGGCTATAAAACTGCTGAAACCTCACCTACCGAAAAGGGCGGCGAAATCAACCCCACTCCCCTCGCAGACATCGCGGGCGACCACGAAATGATTGTTTTCGGCGTTTCAAACGATATGTCGGGCTACGTTGTGCCTCCCAACGATTTTATCCTCAACCCCACTCAGCCCTACCTCAACGGCTACAAGGATAAATTCGACCTCAACCACTATCACGAAACAAACTCCATGGGTATTCTTGCCCAGGAAACAATTGCCGATGCCTTTGCTTCGGTTGTTGAGAATTTCAATAAATAAGATTTCAGTAATCGCACCGCAAAGATGTCTTTACGGTGCGATTTTTCTTGCATTTATTCCATTTGTAGGTTATAATAAAAATACTTATATAATGGAGTGAGTTATATTTTGAAAACAGAGATTGTTAACATAAATAATGCCGCCGAATTTGATGCATTCTGTGAATCGCACGAAAACGGTCATTTCCTCCAGACATCCCTTTGGGGAAAGGTCAAGGACGACTGGAAATGGTTCGGTGTCATCTGCAGGGATGGCGGCGGGAAAATAACAGGCACTCTCGGTGTTCTTCTTCGAAAAATATCGAAGCTTCCCTATCATATGATGTATGCACCCCGAGGTCCCGTGTGCGATTTCAATGACAAAGAAACCTTTAACGCACTCATCGAAGCGGCAAAAGCCGAGGGCAAAAAATACAATGCGTATGAACTGAAAATCGATAAAGACGTTGATGTGGGCAACGATGAATACAGACAAATTGCAAAGAATGCAGGCTTTAAATTCAAGGAACGCACAATCAATTTTGAGGATTTCCAGTGCCGTTATGTTATCCGTATCCACCTCAACGGCAGAACGGAAGATGAGGTCTTTGCTGCTTTCCATTCCGACCACCGCCGCAAGATAAGAATTGCGCTCAAAAACAACGTTGAGGTTAAGATTCACGGCAGCGAAATGGCGGAAACATTTTATCAGATAATGAAGGAAACCTGCGAAAGAGACGGCTTTGAGCTTCGTTCAGCCGCATATTTTGCAAAAATCCTCGATGTTTTCGGCGATAAGGCAAGACTTTATATGGCATACTATGAGGGCAGACCCATTGCGGGCGCAATTTCCGTTCTCTGGGGCGACAAGGTGTGGTATTTCTACGGCGCATCCTCCAATTCAGACAGAAAGGTTATGCCAAACTATCTGCTCCAATGGGAAATGATAAAATGGTCGATTGAGTGCGGCTGCAGAATCTATGATTTCAGAGGAGTTGCGGGCGTTATTGACGAAAACAACCCTCTTTTCGGACTCTACCGCTTCAAGCACCGTTTTGACGGCGACTATGTTGAATTTATGGGCGAAATGGATTTGATAATCAAACCCACAGCGGCAAAAATCGTTGCCGCATCACAGGAAATAATCAAGAAATTAAGATAAGGAGTGAACAGTAATGATAAATGTAACTGTATGGAACGAGGGCGTTCACGAAAAAACAAGCAATGAGGTTGCAGGTGTTTACCCCGCAGGTATCCACGGCTGTATCAAAAACTTTCTTTCATCTCAGCAGGATATGACGGTTCGCACCGCAACTCTCGCTCAGCGCAAATGCGGCCTTTCCGACGAAGTGCTTGAAACAACCGATGTTCTCATCTGGTGGGGTCATATGGCACACGACAAGGTGCCCGACAAGCTCGTTGAGAAGATACATAAGAGAGTTCTTGCGGGAATGGGTCTTATTGTTCTTCATTCAGGTCATCATTCAAAGATTTTCAAGGCTCTTATGGGCACAACCTGTAATCTTCGCTGGAGAGACGCAGACAGAGAAAGAATCTGGACTGTCAATCCCTCGCACCCCATTGCACAGGGTATCCCCGCCCATTTCAGCATTCCCGTTGAAGAAATGTACGGCGAGCAGTTTGACGTTCCTGCCCCCGATGAACTTGTTTTCCTCGGTTGGTTTGCAGGCGGTGAAGTTTTCCGTTCAGGCTGCTGCTGGCAGAGAGGTCTCGGAAAGATTTTCTATTTCCAGCCGGGTCACGAAAGCAATCCCACTTTCCACAATGAATATGTTCAGAGAATTATCATAAATGCAGTACGCTGGGCAGCACCCCTCACTTTACCCAAAGAGCCTGTTCCCTGCATCCATCAGAAAACCTCTCCCGAAGAATATTATAAGGAGAGACAGGCAAAACAATGAATACATTCAAGATAAAAAAACTCAGAGAAAATGCAAAAATCCCTTTCCGCGCAACCGAAGGAAGCGCGGGAATGGATCTTTATGCCTGCATTGATGAACCTATTACGCTCGGCGGCGGAGAAAAAGCTGTTATTCCCACAGGAATCGCAATCGAGCTTCCGTGTGCAGAGCTTGCCTCATTTGTTTTTGCAAGAAGTGGTCTTGCAATCAAGCACGGCATCGGTCTGCTCAACAGTGTTGGCGTTATCGACAGCGATTACAGAGGCGAAATCTGTGTCGGTCTCATAAATCAGCTCAAAGAGCCTTATACCATTCAGCCCGATGAGCGAATTGCACAGCTTGTGATTATGCCCGTTTCTCTCATCGCCCCCGTTGAGGCGGACAGCCTTGACGAAACAGAAAGAGGCTCGGGCGGTTTCGGAAGCACAGGCAAGATATGAGGTGAATCCTTTGAAAAAAACAGTAAATATTCTTTCCGCCGTTGACCTGGCAGCAATGCTTTTGTGGGCGATTGCTCTCGCGGTGTCGCTCATAACACAGAATGAAATTGCATCAGTTATCTTTCTGATTGCATACATAATCACCGTTATCATGGTTATTGCTCATACAGTTTCAACAGTTAAAACAATTATCAAAAAAAGACCATATTCAAAGCCTCTCGTTTTCTGCACTTGGGCGGTCAACACCGTCTGGTTTCTGATGCTTATTCTTGTTATCAGAAATATATCCGATATGTTTTCTTCGTTAATGTGAGGCACAAAAATGAAAAGATTTATAAGTATTATCTGCGCTCTCGCAATAATATTCTCCGTTTCGTCAGTTTTTGCATTTGCAGAAGAAGAAACCTTTAAACCCTATGATAACAGCGAATTTTTTACATACGGCGACTATGAAATACATTACCGTGTTGAGCCCGCAAAGGGAGAATTCAAGGGCAGAATTATGCTGCTTCACGGATTTCTCTGCTCAACCTTTGCTTGGAGAAATATGGTTAAGGAATTTTCGCAGGCAGGCTACGAATGTGTAACAGCTGACCTCCCCACATTCGGATATTCCACAAGAGAATCGGATGATGTTGAACATATTGACCGCGAAACACTCATCATTGAGCTTATGAAGAGCATCGCACCGATGAACGAATGGATTCTCGCGGGGCACTCAATGGGCGGCGGCGTTGCTGTAAATATTGCCGAAGAACAACCCGTGAAAGCACTTCTTCTTTATTGCCCCGCACCTCAGAGCGAATTCCCCGCCGCAATGAAAGGTCTCATCACCTCAAAGCCGATGAAAGCAATTATGAACACTTTCTTCAATTACGGCACAAGAATTTCTCCCCTCGTGAAGCTTGTTATCTATATGGCAACCTTTGATTGGGAATTCTCAATGGCTTACGACACCTCGGGCGTCACCGATGCCGTTCAGTATAACGGTTTCGGCGGCGGTATGTGCGAAATGATGTACCGTGTACGCCCCACGGTACTTGACAAGGCTGACCAAATCAAATGCCCTGTTCTTCTCTGTCAGGCAAGCAAGGATATCATCCTCAATGCTTCAATGAAAGAGCAGATGAATTCCGCATTTCCCGAAGCAACAACCTATACCGTTGAGGGCGGCGGACATCAGTGCATCGAAAACAGAGCAGAAGAGCTTTGCGGCATAACAATTGATTTTCTTGAGAAATAGTAAAATGGGTATTCATTTCGTAAGGAAGTGAATACCCATTGCATTTTTTCCGCTGTGAAGACTTATCATACAGCCTGTTTCAGCGGTTATAACATTTTTAAATCCCGCTTGTCTGAGCATCGCTTCAACCGTTGCAAGCTCATTTCCGGACACACCCGAATGATAGATAAACGCGGTTTCAAAATCAATATTTTCGTTATTTTCAAGCTGTTCGCTTACATATTGCAGGCGGACGGCTTTTCCTTTTCCGCGGTATTTTTTAACAACCTCAATCTTGCCGTCAACCATTGCCGCGCAAGGCTTGACCGATAAAAGTCCCGCACCGAATGCTGCCGCGGCAGAACACCGTCCGCTTTTGGCAAGAAAACCGATATCGTCAAGCAGATAGCTGACCTTTGTTTTCGGAATAAGCCGCTTAATCTCAAGCATTATTTCTTCCGCACCGCACCCCCTGTCACGCATTTGGCACGCCTTGAGCGCAAGTAAGGATATTCCTCCCGCAAGATTTCGTGTATCAATTGCATAAACCTCGCCGAGTCTTGCCGAAGCAAGCTTTGCGTTGCGGTGAGTGCTTGAAAGCTCCGCACAAAAAGAGAGATGCACAACGCTTCCCTCCTTCATAAGAGGTTCAAAATAATCCATATATTCTCCGGGAGAAACCGCCGATGTCTTCGGTATCTCTCCGTTCTCCTCAATATATCCGAAGATTTTGTCCGCATTCATATCCACTCCGTCACGGAATATTTTTCCCTGAACAACAACACACATCGGCATAACCTTTATATCATATTTTTCCGCAATGTCACGCGGCAAATCCGCCGCACTGTCAACCGAAACAATCACTTTTTTCACAGGGCATACCTCCCAAGGAAAATATTCCCCGTTTTCACGGAAATTATGCGGATATTATCTCTGCACCCGAGTAATAATGAAGCAAAATCTCCTGCCAGCCGCACCCCTGCCTTGCCATATAATCCGCACCGTACTGGCTCATTCCGACACCGTGACCGTACCCCTTGCAGGTGAAAACAAAATTTTCTCCGTCATATTCAATATCAAAGCTCATACTTCTGAGTGAAAACGCATTTCTTATCTCTTGCGCCTCAATATCCTGACCGCATATTCTAACGAACGAGGTGTATCCGTCATCGTTTTCTGTAACCTCGTCAATCCATTCCGATGCTTCGCCTGAAGTCTTTATTCCGCATTCAGAAACAAGTTTTTTAAACTCGTCAGGGGTGAATGAAATCTTTGATATGTAATCGGGAGAAAGTTTGTCACCGTCACTGACAACGCTTGATAAATAAGGGTATTCACTTCCCCACATATTCTTTGCGGACTGCGTTTTGCCCGCGCTTATTGCGTGATAAACGGTCAATGCCGTCTCGCCGTCATATGCAACATAAATGCCGTAAACTTCATCAACAGCCGCCTCAATTTTCGCTTCGTATTCCTCGAATTTTTCTCCCCATTTTTCTTTTCTCTGCTTTTCGTTTATGTAGCCCTGATGCGTTGAGGGATCATTGCTTATGTCGGCACGCGAAAAATATGAAGAAATTGATTTTTGGTTCTTTTCTTTTTCTCTTTTTGCATATGTATAGCTTGCAACCGCCTGTGCTTTGAGTGCCTGAGTATGGCTTGTTGCATCCATTTCAGCGGCAACCGAGCCGATAACATATTCCCGAAGCCTTATCTTCTCGATATCGCCCGTTGACGGTGACATAACAGAGATATATTCCTCGTTATTTCCCGCATCTGCGGTCTGATAAACCTCCCGTGTTTCATCGGAATTGTTTCCGCCCAATGCCGCAACAGGACACACAATCATTGCGACCGCAAGAATGAGGCAGAGTATAAGATATGTTTTCATATTCATCCTTCTTTCTTATTACTTGACTTTTATAATATTATAGGTGTATAATAATTTAAATATTTTTATAATGAGACAGTATTACCCAAAGGAGAACTCCATATGTCAACAATAAAATCCAAGCTCCCCAATGAAGACATTAAAAAATTATGCGATGAAATTCGCAAATATAACCATATCGAACCTTCTGAATTTGACCATTTCAGCATCAAAAGAGGTCTGAGAAATCCCGACGGCACAGGTGTTATGGCAGGTATTACAAGAGTCTGTTCCGTTGAAGGCTATTATATCGATGACGGCGAAAAGGTGCCCAGAGAAGGTCATCTCAAATTCCGCGGAATTGATATGGAGAGCATTGTTAACTCCTGCATTGAAGAAAACCGCTTCGGATTTGAAGAGGTTGCATGGCTTCTTCTCTTCGGCACATTACCCACCTCTCAGGAACTTGACTTCTTCAAAAATGTTCTTTCAAGACACAGAGAACTTCCCGATGATTTCATCGAAGATATGATTATGAAAGCTCCTTCGCCTGACATTATGAACAAGCTTTCACGTTCCGTGCTTTCGCTTTACTCATACGACCCCAATCCCGATGACACATCAATTGAAAATGTGCTTCGTCAGTGCATAAGCATCATGGCTCAGGTTCCCGCCATTATGAGCTATGCATATCAGGTAAAGCGCAGACACTACTACAAACAGAGCATGCATATTCATCCGATTATTCCCGAGCATTCAACTGCTCAGGCAATTCTTCATTCAATCCGCGATGACGGAAAGTTCACCGATGAAGAAGCAAAGCTTCTCGACGTCTGCCTTATGGTTCATGCTGAGCACGGCGGCGGTAACAATTCAACCTTCGCAACAAGAGTGCTGACTTCAAGCGGAACAGATACATATGCCGCAATTGCCGCAGGCATAAGCTCGCTCAAAGGACCCAAGCACGGCGGTGCAAACAGCAAGGTTGCCGAAATGGTAAATCATATCAAAAACGGTATCTATGATATAACCGATGAAGGTCAGGTCAAGGATTTCCTTACTAAAATAATCCGCAAAGAAGCTGGTGACAACTCGGGTCTCGTTTACGGTATGGGGCACGCAATTTACACACTTTCCGACCCCAGAGCAAAAATTCTCCGTGCAAAAGCCGAAGGATTTGTTGACGGTACGGGTTATGAGGATGAATTCAGACTTCTTACACTTATCGAAAAGCTTACTCCCGAAGTGTTTGCAGAAATCAAAGGTTCAAACAAGGCTATGTGCGCAAATGTTGACCTTTATTCCGGTCTGATTTATAAAATGCTCGGCATTCCCGCTGATTTATTCACACCGTTATTTACTGCGGCAAGAGTTGCAGGCTGGTCAGCGCACAGAATGGAAGAGCTTCTCACCGGCGGCAGAATTATCCGTCCCGCATACAAAAGCAACACCACAAAAACAGAATATATCCCCATCACCAAAAGATAAAAGAGGTCTTTAAAAATGAAAAGAAGTTTTTTCACAAACGGCTACGGTATCGGCGCACTTATTTTTGCAGCCGCAGCAGTTATCCTTCTTCCTTTGAGAACGGTGCAATTTTTCACCGTACTTGAAGACGGAACGGGATTTTTCTCTGAAATAAATTTCGGCGTTTATCTGCTTTATGCAGTTTTTATTGCCGCTGTTGCAACAATGCTTATTATCGGTATTTCCAAGCGTAAAGTGCTGAATTTTGCAAAAAATGAATTCAGAAGCTGGGGCTGCGCCATTCTTTCGTATGTTGCTGCTGCCGGCGCTGAACTTGATGCGCTCAACAGCTTCAATCTTGCGGCAGGTCTTGGAGTAAACGGTCTTTCAACTGCTGTTTTTGATGAAATTACACCGACGCAGTCGATTCTTCTCGGTATTGAAGGAATTTTCGCCACTCTTTCGGCAATATTCTTTATTGTTATCGGTGCAGGACTCGCTTCGGGTAAATCAACCGAAAAAAGCTGCCGCTATCTTGCTCTTGTTCCTGTTTTCTGGAGCATTGTCAGAATGGTTTTCAGATTCACAAGAACAATCAGCTATATAAGAGTTTCCGACCTTCTTTTTGAAATGATAATGCTTATTTTCTTTATCGCATTCTTTTTTGCATTTGCACAGGTAAGTTCGGGAATAAATGCAAAACATATTGAATGGAAGGTTGCCGCTTACGGTCTTTGCGGCGCACTTGCGGCACTCATTTGCTTTGTCCCCAGATTTATTGTTATAATCAGTGGAAACGCGGAGCACCTTTATTCAATGTCAACCGCAGAATACTGCGACATTGCAACTGCTCTTTTCGCAATCGGAACTGTACTGACAAGAATCGGTCAGAAATCCGAAGAAGAAGCAGCTTGATGCTGAAATCACAAAATCCGTTTCGGAGGAATACTATCGGATGTTTTTTGATAATGTTTTAATCGCAGGCGAACAGGTAATTATCCTTTATGTTATCGTTGCTATCGGTTTCATCGCGGACAAGGTCGGCTTTTTCACCGAAAAAGTTGCAAAAAGCTGCACTGACCTGCTCTTCTATATTGTCACCTCGGCTAAAATCGTTGAAAGCTTTTATTCGCTTGAATATACTCCCGAAACAGCAAAAAAGCTTTTCATCGCTCTTGCCTGCGGACTTTTGCTTCACCTTGTTTCGGCGGGAATTTCAACCTTTGTCTTTAACCGCTGTCCGATTGAAAAAGCCTGCATATTCAAATATGCAAGTGCATACGGAAACTGCGGCTATATGGCGCTTCCTCTCGCAAGCGCAGTTCTCGGCGACGAAGGTGTTTTCTACTGCTCTGCAGTCATTATTTCTTTCCAGATGTTCACCTTTACCCACGGTGTATACACCATAAACAAAGGCAATCCCGATTCAAAGGTGAAATTCGACTGGAAAAAGCTCATTCTCAATCCCGGAGTGCTTTCGGTTATGGTCGGTCTTCCCATATTCCTTCTTTCAATCGACCTGCCCGACATCGTAACCGAGCCGATAACCTACGTTGCAAGCCTCAACTCACCTCTTGCAATGCTTATTTTCGGCACATATATTGCAAACACGAATTTCAGGACAATTTTCAAGGAATGGCGAATTCTCGGCGTTGCCGCAATAAAGCTTCTCATTCTCCCCGCAATTATGCTTTGCGGACTGAGTCTTATAGGAATTAACGGTGCATTGCTCGCTGCAATAACCATTTCTGCAAGCGCACCGCCCGCAACAAACACCGCCATTTTTGCCGCAAAATACGGCAGAGACACGGGTCTTGCTTCCCAGACCGTTGCGTCGGTCAGCTTTATGTCGATTCTGACAATGCCCGTTATGATTGCCGCCGCACAACTTTTATGATCAGGAATATTATGAACGGCATATCCCCTCTCTGGGGCATATGCGGATTTGACGAAATAAACAATCATCTGATTGAATGCAGAGCAAAAAACAGACTCCCCGAAAACGCAAAATCCGTTATCGTTGCCTGTTTTCCGTATCTGCTGGATAAAGAGAAATATAAAGGCAGCAATATATCAAAATATGCTGTTGTTACGGATTATCATTCCGTTGCACTTTCAAGGCTGAATTCCGCCTGCGAAAAGCTTAGGGAAATGTTTCCCGACGAAAAGTTTGAAGCTTTCGCCGACAATTCACCTGTACCTGAGGTCAGGGCGGCTTGCCTTGCGGGTCTCGGTGTGAGAGGAATGAACTCTCTGCTCATAACCGAAGATTTCGGCTCATATGTTTTTATCGGTGAAATAGTTACAAGTCTTAAGCTTGACGAGGTAAAATCATCAATAAAAACTTGCATTCAATGCGGAAAATGTCTTGAAGTCTGCCCCGCAAAAGCGCTTGACGGCAAAGGGGTTGACACCCGGAAATGTCTTTCCGCCGTCACCCAGAAAAAAGGCAGTCTCACGGAAGACGAAAAAAAGCTCATGCTTGAATGCGGATGTGTCTGGGGATGCGATATCTGTCAGGATATCTGCCCGATGAACAAAAATGCCGCAACAACACAGATTGAAGAATTTATTCTTTCGCCTGTTCCTGTTCTTACTCCCGAAACAGACCTTTACGGCAGAGCATATGAATGGCGCGGAAGAAAAGTTACAGAAAGAAATCTTGCCGTTTTCGGCTTGACGGATTGAATATTTTAAGGTGAAAGGAGCTTAATTATGAAGCTTATCGTTGCTATTATCAACAATGACGACAGTGCAAGCGTACTTAACGGACTTACTCAGAAGGGTTACAGCGCAACCAAGCTTTCAACCTCGGGCGGTTTCCTTCGTGCGGGCAACACCACTCTCCTCATCGGTACCGAAGACGAAAAAGTTGATGAGGTTATTGATGTAATCAGCGAATTTTCACGCAAGCGTACACAGGTGGTTTCCGCATCACCCTCATTTATGACCGAAGGATTTGTTTCAAGAGCTGTTGAAGTCACAGTCGGCGGCGCAACGGTATTTGTCCTTGACGTTGACAAATTCATCAAGCTTTGATTTTATTATGAAAATAACAGGATTTGATATAAATAACCCCACTCAGCAGGCGCTTTCGGTTGCAATCGGTGCGGGCAGAATGCCTCACGCAGTTATCCTTGAAGGCGGTTCCGTTTCAGAGAGAATGGACCTTGCCAAAAAGCTTGCTGCCGCACTCGTATGCAGCGAAAAAGCCGATGCACCTTGCGGCGGATGTGCCCATTGCATAAAATCAGCCGCAGATTCCCATCCCGATGTGCTTATTTATTCGGTTGAGGACAAGCCGAAGGCATTCAAGGTTGATATTGTGCGTGAAATACGCAATAAAGCATATATTATCCCCAACGAAGCTGACCGAAAGGTCTTTATTCTTGAAAATTCACACACTATGGGCGTTGAGGGTCAGAATGCAATCCTCAAGATTCTTGAAGAACCTCCCTCATTCGTGAATTTCATTATGCTTTGTTCTTCAAAATCGGGATTTCTTCCCACCGTGCTTTCAAGAGCGACCGTTTATTCTCTCGGCGAGACCAAGGCTGCAACAGATGACTCTCTTCCGAGGGAAAAGGTCATTGAAGCCGCAAAAGGGATTGCTTTGGGCGCAGCGGCGCTTGAAGACATTGAAATTGTCAAGGCGGCAGGCGTTTTCGAAAAGGACACAAAGTTGCTCCGTGCCGCACTTCCCGTTATTCAGGAAATGTTTTCAGCTGCATTGAGAGTCAAGTATTCCGCAGGCGAAGAAAATGCTGAATTCGGCACAACCCCTCAAGAGCTTGCTTCAAAGCTCAGCAGCCGTGCGTTGCTCAGCCTTGTTGAAAGCATTGATGAAATCTCAAACGCACTTTTACTCAACGCAAATCATAATCTGACAGTTACCCGTCTGTGCACTCTTCTGCGCAGGACGGTAAGATAAATAAAAATCGGAGGTTACTATGGCAGAAGTTATCGGTGTCCGTTTCAAGGAAGTAGGCAAGGTCTATTACTTTGACCCCGACGGACAGACACTCAAAAAAGGCGACAAGGTTATTGTTGAAACCGTTCGCGGCATTGAATGCGGCGAGGTTGCAATGGATAACAGAGATATAAATGAAGAAGAAATCGTAAAGCCTCTCAAAAAGCTTATCCGCATTGCAACAGAGGAGGATATTCAGAGAGCGCAGGCAAACAAAGAAAAGGAAAAAGAGGCATTCGCAATCTGCCAGAAGAAAATTGCAAATCACGGGCTTGATATGAAGCTTGTTGATGTTGAATACACCTTTGACGGCGGAAAAATCCTTTTCTATTTCACGGCAGACGGCAGAGTCGACTTCCGTGACCTTGTTAAAGACCTCGCTTCGGTCTTCAAAACACGCATTGAGCTTCGCCAGATCGGTGTAAGAGATGAAGCAAAAATGCTCGGAGGTCTCGGCATCTGCGGCAGACCCTTCTGCTGCAACGGTTTCCTCGGAGAATTCCAGCCCGTTTCAATCAAGATGGCGAAAGAGCAGGGTCTTTCCCTCAATCCCACCAAAATCAGCGGCACTTGCGGCAGACTGATGTGCTGCCTCAAATATGAGCAGGCGGCATATGAGCATCTTCTTAAAATCACACCCAAGCCGGGTGCAATTGTCGAAACAAACGAAGGTGCAGGTACTGTTACGGACTTCAGCCTTCTTACGGGCACACTCAAGGTTTCGCTTCACAACAACCCCGAAGCACCCCCGAAGTCTTTCCACAGAAAAGACGTTAAGCTTGTCCGCGATTCAAGAATCAAGGTGGACAAGTCAGAAATTGAAGCATTGAAAGATATCGAGGGATAATTTTTTTCAAACCCCTTGAAAAATTCAAATTATGTGTTAAAATGTAGACATACTTCATAAACAAGGAGGAAGAACATAATGGCTTATACAATCAATGACGATTGCATCTCCTGCGGCGCATGCGCAGCAGATTGCCCCGTTGAGGCAATTTCAGAAGGCGACGGCAAGTACGTTATCGACGCAGACCTTTGCATCGATTGCGGCGCTTGTGCAGACAGCTGCCCTGTTGACGCTCCCCAGGCATAAACAATCAAAGATCAGCGGTCTTTCCGAAAGGAAAGACCGCTTTGACTTTAGAGGTAAATATGAAAAACATAGTCTTAATCGGAATGCCCGGCGCAGGCAAAAGCACGATAGGTGTTCTTCTTGCAAAAACAATGCTTATGAGCTTTACAGATACAGATTTGCTTATCCAGCAGAAGTTTTCAACAAGCCTTTGCGATATAATAAACCGAAAAGGCATTGAAGAATTCTTGAAAATTGAAAACGATGTCATTTGTGAGAACAGTTTTGAAAACTGCATTGTTGCAACAGGCGGAAGCGCCGTTTACGGCGAAGAGGCGATGAAAAAGCTCAGGGAAAACGGCATCACGGTTTATCTTAAGCTCACACCCGATGAGCTCGAGAAAAGAATAAATAATATTCACACACGCGGAATCGCAATGAAGGAAGGCACAACAATTGCCGAGCTTTATTCTGAAAGAGCCGCACTTTACGAAAAATATGCAGACATTACCGTTGACTGTGCATCGCTCACCCCCGAGCAATGCGTTGACGAAATAACATCAAAAATTTCACCTCATACGAACTGATGCTTCGTATGAGGTGTTTTAAATATAAGCTGTAATTCAGACTTTTTTGCTGCCGTATTTTTTCTCCTTTATTTTTTCAAGCACTTCATAAGGGATTTTCATATTTCCGAGACCCGTTCCTATTGAAATATGCGGTTTCATCTGTGCATGAAAATCCGTGCCGCCCGAAATCATCAGACCGAGTTTCTTTGCCATTGCCTGAAATTTTTCCTGCATCTCAGGGGTGTAATCCGTATAGTAACCCTCTATTCCGTCAAGGCCGTAACTTTTAAGCTCTTTCAGAAATCCGACAAGCTCTTCATCGCTGATTTTGATAAGATGAGGATGGGCAACGAAAGAAAGTCCTCCGCATTTCTTGATAAGGGTTACGGCATCCTTTGCCGTCAGCCTCTGTTTTTCGCAATATGCATACTGACCCGCAGACATATATTTGTCAAAGCCTTCTTTTACACTCTGAGTGTACCCTTTATCCATAAGCACTCTCGCAAAATGTGCTCTGCCGACAAAATTATTCGGTGCAAGCGCACGCACTTCCTCAAGCGTTATGTCAAAGCCAAGCTCATTGAGTCTTTGCGTTGTCACGTGGTTGCGCTCAATTCTCAGGTCAACAACCTCTTTGAGTGTCTTTTTAAGTTCGGGATTTTCGTAATCAATAAAATATCCGAGAATGTGAGTTTCTGTTTTTGACTGCACCGAAAATTCGATTGCAGGAACAACCTCAACGCCGATTTTCTTTCCCTCTTCAATCGCTTCGGGCAGACCGTCAACCGTGTCGTGGTCCGAAAGCGCAATTGCCGAAAGACCTGCTCTTTTTGCTTCACGCACAACCTCTGCCGGAGTCATCGAGCCGTCCGATTTAAGCGAATGCGTGTGCAAATCTATATATTTCTCCATTAAATCACTTCCCGAAAAGTATTTTATCACATTGTTTTGCTAAATCAAGCCAAATATTGAAAATATAATATAAATATGGTATGATATAAAAAATTTTTAAAAAGGATAAGATATGAAAAAGAAAATTTCATCAATACGTGTCATTGCGTTCGGATATATGCTTATGATTCTGCTGGGAACAATTCTTCTGATGCTTCCCTTTGCATCGGCTGACGGTCACAGCGCACCATTTAATGAGGCTCTTTTCACTGCTACCTCCGCTTCCTGCGTAACGGGACTTATTGTGCGTGATACCGCTACTCAATGGTCAACCTTCGGTCACATCGTAATCATCAGCCTCATTCAGGTCGGCGGTCTCGGATTTATGACAATCGCAACGTGGTTTTCAATGCTTTTGAAAAGACGTATGGGGCTCAAAGAACGCGAAATGATGACTGTCAGCATCAATAACGACAATATCGGCAACATTAAAAATCTTACAAAAACAATCATCTGCGGCACCGCAATCATCGAAGGCACGGGTGCTCTGCTTTTTGCAACACGTTTTATTCCCGACTTCGGTCTCGGGAAGGGCATATGGTATTCTGTTTTTCATTCAATTTCCGCTTTCTGCAACGCAGGTTTTGACCTTATGGGCGTTTATGAGCCTTACTGCTCGCTTGTTAATTTTTCAGACGACATTATTGTTAATCTTACCGTATGCGCCCTCATCACTCTCGGCGGTCTCGGATTTTTTGTCTGGGATGAAATCTGCCATAAAAAACTGAAATTCAGATATTATTCGCTTCACACAAAAATCGTGCTCATTGTTTCCGCAATTCTCACTTTCGGCAGCGCAATTCTGTTTTTCATCTTTGAAAGGGACTTCACAAATGACGGCTCGGGCATCAAAGAAAGCATTCTGACTTCATTGTTCAGCTCCGTTACTGCAAGAACGGCAGGCTTCAATTCCGTTGATACAGCGGCACTTTCCCCCGCAAGCAAAATTCTGACAATCTTCCTTATGTTCATAGGCGGTTCACCGGGTTCAACTGCAGGCGGTATGAAAACAACCACTCTTGCAGTCATTGCAATTTCAACTTTCAACGGTATCCGCCGCAGGCAGTCAAAGGGTATCTTCGGAAGAAGACTTGAAAAGGATGCAATTCATCAGGCAAGCTCGGTTGCTTTCACAAACATCAGCCTTGCGCTGGCAGGAATCATCCTTATCTGTGCAATCCAACCCTCTTTTGATATTTCAAACGTAATTTTTGAGGTTGCATCGGCAATCGGCACAGTCGGTATGACAACGGGAATTACCCGCGACCTTGCCCTTGTCTCAAGATTCATAATAGCATTTCTTATGTACTGCGGAAGAGTCGGCAGTGTTTCGTTTGCTCTTGCTCTTATGGAGAAAAAAGCGGCTCCTCCGATAAAGAACCCGAGAGAAAAAATAATGATAGGTTAAGGAGTAAAATATGAAATCATTTCTTATAATCGGTATGGGACATTTCGGACACCATCTTTGCAGAAGCCTTGCAAAAACGGACTGCGAAATTATGATTGTTGACAAAAATGAAGAAGCCCTTGAAGATATGCTTCCTTATGTTGTAAGCGCAAAAATCGGCGACTGCACCAACATTGAGGTGCTTAAAACCTTTGACATTCCGTCATTCGACACCTGCTTTGTATGTATGGGCGAGAATTTCCAGAACAGCCTTGAAATAACAAGCCTTCTCAAGGAATGCGGCGCAAAAAAGGTTATTGCCAAGGCGGACAGAGACATTCAGGAAAAGTTCCTTCTCCGAAACGGCGCCGATGCCGTTATTTATCCCGAAAAGAATATGGCTGAGCGTTTTGCGGTCAGAGAAAGCAGCGAGCACATTTTTGACTATATCAACCTCGGCTCGGACTATTCGATTTTTGAGATTGATATGCTTGACCGCTGGGTCGGCAAAACCGTTAAGGAACTTAATTTCAGAGTTAAATATAACCTTGCGGTGCTTGCAACCAAAAAAGGTGACCACGTTACTCCCGTTATTTCGGGTGACAGCGTGTTTGAAAAAGACGATCATCTGCTTGTTCTCGGAAAAGAAGAAGACGTTCGAAAACTGACAAAATAAATCCGTTGACAAAACAGCGGATTTAATGTAAAATTTATACAATAAATATTTGGAGGTAATTAACTATGGTTTTAGCTGCTGTCGGCAAAAACGGCACAGGCAAGGATTTCTTCCTTGAATATGTTGCAAAAACTTACGGCTTCCCCATGATTTCAATCGGTGACGTTGTAAGAGAACTCGCTGCTCAGGACGGTCTTGAGCTCACAAGAGACAATCTTCACGCAACATCAAAGAAGTATATGACCGCTAACGGTCAGACCTTCTTCCCCGAGATGATTGTTAAGAAGATCAAGGAATCGGACAGCCCCAACTTCCTTGTTTCGGGCATTCGTCCTCCCTCAGACATTGAGGTTTTCAAGAAGGCTTTCGGCGACAAGTTTGTTCTTGTTGACGTTGTTATCAGCGATGACGAAGTCCGTTATCAGAGAATGCTCGCAAGAGGCTCCGAGAGAGACGGCAAGAGCATTGAAAAGCTTCGTGAAAACGACCTTCACGAAGAGGAAATTTTCCACACCAGCGAAAGCGAAAAGATGGCTGACTACATTATGAAGAACGATGGCACAGTAGATGATTTCTACGCAGGCGTCAAGGACTTCTATGACAACTATCTCAAGGCAAAGCTTGACTGATTGAATTTTTGATGGGGGCAGTTTTTGACTGCCCCTTTTTTTGGAGTGACCGTATGTTTCCCGACATTCAGAAAATCCTGTTAACAAAACCCAACGCAGTCATTGCAATTGACGGTAACTGTGCTTCGGGCAAAACGACGCTTGCAAAAAAGATTGCAAACGAATTCGGTATGCAGATAATTCACACGGACGATTTCTTTCTTCCTGTTGAAATGCGCACTCCCGAAAGACTTGATACCGCAGGCGGAAACTTTCACTATGAAAGATTTATTGAAGAGGTCTGCGGCGGAATAAAGGGCAAATTGCCGTTTGAATACCGAGTTTTCAGCTGCAAAACAGGTGATTACGCAGGAACCGTAACCGTTGACCCGCAAAAACCGATTGTTGTTGAGGGTGCGTATTCTCTCCACCCCGAAATCCCCGATATTTATGATGTAAAAATCTTTATGAGTATTGATTACGAAACTCAGCTTGAAAGAATTCTTGAAAGAAACGGAAAAGATGCACTTGAAGTGTTCAAATTAAAATGGATTCCGTTTGAAAACAGATATTTTGACGCATTCGGAATAAAAAGCAAATGCGGTATTGTTATTGAAAAAGTGAGGGATATTCCTTGAACATAAACGATATGATTTTCACAAAAAACGATGAAAAACCGCTTGAAAATCTTGCGGTAAACGGCGGATACACCGCAATTTTCCGCAGAATCGGTGTTGTCGGTGACAGCCTTTCATCGGGCGAATTCGAAAGCCTTGACGAAAACGGAAACAAGGCTTATCACGACTATTTTGAATATTCATGGGGGCAGAATATTGCGCGCCTTTGCGGCAGTAAATGCTTCAACTTTTCAAGAGGCGGAATGACCGCCAAGGAATACTGCGAAAGCTTTGCTGATTATATGAGATTCTGGGACCCGCAGTTTGCCTGTCAATGCTATATAATCGCTCTGGGTGTCAACGACATTCACAATATGGGAATGGAATACGGCACAATCGGCGACATCTGCAAAGAGGATTACACCAAAAATGCAAAGACATTCACGGGCTACTATGCTCAGATTATTCAGCGCCTCAAGAAAATTCAGCCGAGAGCGAAATTCTTCCTTATGACGATGATGAATGAGCAGGGAAATCATCATATGAATGAAAAAACCGAAAAGCACAGAGAAATTCTCTTTGAGCTTTCCGATTATTTTGACAACACATATGTGCTTGATTTTTATAAGTACGGACCCGTTTATGACGAGGAATTCCGCCGCAAATTCTATATGGGCGGTCACCTGAATCCGATGGGTTATGTTTTAACGGCGCATATGGTTGCATCTTATATCGATTACATCATCCGCCATAACCCCGAAGAATTCAAAGAAGTCGGCTTTATCGGCACGGATTTGGAATATAAATCATAAGAAAAGGGAGTCACAGCCGTGACTCCCTTTTATATTACAGTTCAATTTTGATGCATTCGTTGCCGAGAAGCTTGTTGCTGACTGCATCAGGCTGATGTCCGCCGACATAAAGTGTGATTTGTCCGTCGGGGTCAACTCTGCTGCCGTCATCGGTAACCGCCTTAATCCAATAACGGTCAATTTCAAACACAGCGGTCTTCTTCTCGCCCTTTTCAAGCTCAAGCGACTTGATGCCGCAAAGCTGGAAATGAGGAGTAACTGTGCGGCTGTCGGTGTAAGAAGCATAAACCTGAGCCTTTTCAATGCCTTTCATATCGCCTGTGTTTTCGATTTCAACGCTGACGGTTATCTTTTCGCCGTCTGCCTCAACAACTTTTGCGTTGTCATAAGCAAAGCTTGTGAAAGAAAGTCCGTAGCCGAACGGATAAAGTGCATCGCCCTCAATATATCTGTAGGTCTTGCCAATCATACCGTAATCGGTGAAGTCGGGAAGATTGTGGTCACCTCTGTAGATTGTTACGGGAAGCTTACCGCAGGGTGAAACCTTGCCCGTGATAACATTTGCTACTGCAAGGCCGCCGAGTGAACCGGGATACCATGCGTGAATGATTGCCTTTGCGTGATTTGTTACCTTTTCGCCAAGGTCAATTGAGCTGCCGCACATAAGCACAACGATAACATTGTCACAAACATCGCATACCTTTTCGGCAAGCTTCTGCTGGGTTGCGGGAAGATAAAGTGACTTCTTGTCGCCGCAAGCGGTGTAGTCGTTGTCATAGCCTGTATCCTCGCCCTCGATTGAGCAGTCAAGTCCGAGTGCAAGCACGGTAACATCGGCTTCGGAAGCCGCTGCAACGCCGTCGCTTATCATATTCTGGAAACCACTCCAATGGTTTGTGAATTCGTCGCAATAGTTTGCGCCCTTTTCAACCATAATCACGGAATCCGTGAATTCGCGGCGGATACCGTCTGCAACGGTTATATATTCAGAAGCGTAAGCATTGTAGTTTCCTTCAAGTGCAGTAACTGAAAGTGAGTTGGGGCCTACAACGGCAATTTTCTTTACATCGCTCTTGTTAAGGGGAAGATATGAATTCTCATTTTTGAGAAGAACAACGCACTGTTCTGCTGCTTTCTTATTAAGTTCTTTATGCTCCTTGCAGTCAAGCTTATCAAATCCGATGTCGGAATACGGTCTGTTTTCTTCGAATTCGCCGAGAAGATAACGAATCATATAAAGTCTTTCTGCTGCCGCCGTGATTTCCTCTTCGGTAATCATATCCTGCTCGTAAGCATCAACAAGCGCATCATAGGTTTCGCCGCAGTTGAGGTCGCAGGTGTTCTTGAGAGCAAGCGCCGCCGCCTCTGTTTTTGTTTCGGCACATTTATGGAATTTATAGATATCTCCGAGTGCGCCGCAGTCGGAAACAACATAGCCGTCAAACGCCCACTGCTTGCGGAGAATTTCGCCGAGAAGATATGAATGAGCGCAGCAAGCTTCGCCGTTGGTGCGGTTATATGCGCCCATAACACCCGTAACACCCGATTTTACTGTCTTTTCAAATGCGGGAAGATATGTTTCAAAAAGGTCGTGAGGGGTTGCGATTGCATCAAAGCCGTGGCGGTCAGCCTCGGGACCCGAATGCACCGCATAATGCTTTGAACAAGCGGAAGCTTTAAGGAATTCACCGTCACCCTGAATACCCTTGATGAAATGGGTGCCGAGAGTTGCTGTAAGATAAGGACATTCGCCGAAAGTCTCCTGACCTCTGCCCCAACGCGGGTCGCGGAAAATGTTGATGTTGGGTGCCCAGAAGGTAAGACCCTTGAAAATATCGTAGTCGCCGTATTTTACGTGCTTGTTGTATTTTGCTCTGCCCTCTGTTGAAATAACATCAGCGATTTTTTCAACGAGTTCGGGGTCAAATGTTGCCGCCATAGCGATTGTATGGGGAAAAACAGTTGCTGTTCCCGCACGCGCAACGCCGTGTGCACCCTCATTCCACCAGTTATATTCTTTGATTCCCAGTCTCTCGATAGCGGGTGAATTATAAAGAAGCTGAGTCATTTTTTCTTCAGCAGTCATTTTTGCAACAAGTTTTTTTGCATTTTCTTTAGCCTGTACTTTTGTCATTTTTCTGCCTCCTTCTGAGTAACCGCAGGTAAAACTCAATAAACACAATATAAACTAAAAACAGAATATAGTCAAGGCAGTTTGAGAATAAAAAACTTCAAGAAAAATGAATAAAACAGATGAAATATTTTTAAATGTATGTTATACTATTTTCATTATTAAGGTTTTCAAGGAGATTATTATGATTTTATCGGATAAAACATTAACAAAAATGCTCGCTGAGGGAACTCTTGTGGCGGAACCTATTGAAAAAGAACAGATTCAGCCCGCAAGCATTGATATAAGACTCGGTAACACTTTCAGCATTGTCAGGGATTCTTCAAGCGGCATCATTACCCTCGAAAACAAAATAGAATACGAAACCATTGAAACCGACACCTATGTTTTGCTCCCCGGTCAGTTTGTTCTTGCAACAACAATGGAGTATTTTGAGCTTCCCGATAATCTCACAGCCTTTGTTGAAGGCAGAAGTTCTCTTGGCAGAATGGGACTTTTCATCCAGAATGCTGGCTGGGTTGACCCCGGTTTCAAGGGTGAAATAACGCTTGAGCTTTTCAACGCAAACCGCTGTGCAATTGAACTCAAAGCAGGCAGAAGAGTCGGTCAGCTTGTTTTTGCTGAAATGGATGACACTGCCATGAACCCCTATAACGGCAAATATCAGGGTCAGAAAGGCGCAACAGGTTCAAGAGTATTTATGGATAATGAAATAAAATGAATGATTTCCCCAAGAGGAAACACACCAGACTGAAAAGCTATGATTACAGTCAGAACGGTTGTTATTTTGTTACCGTTTGTGTTAAAGATAAAAAGCACCTGCTTTGTCAAATCAAGGTAGGGCGGGATGCCCACATCCCGCCGACAACAGAGCTGTCTGAAATAGGAAAGATTTCCGAAAAATATATTCGGAATATAAATACCGTGTATGATAATGTTACAGTTGAAAACTATGTTATCATGCCAAACCATATTCATTTTCTGTTTTTGTTTTACAGTGAGCCGTACACAAGCGGCGGGATGAGGGCATCCCGCCCTACGCTGTCTACCGTTATCAGATCTTTTAAAACCATGGTTACAAAAGAAATCGGATATTCAATATGGCAAGATTCATATTATGATGAAATAATAGATAATGAAAACGGATATTTTGAAGCATGGCGATACATTGATGAAAACCCTTTAAAGTGGACTTTGAAAAAGGGTGACGATTATTAAATAACACTATCCAAACTATTCTCCCCGAAAGGATGATGATATATGAAATACGCAGTAGTGCTTTATGACGGAATGGCGGATTACCCCGTTCCCGCGCTCGGCGGCAAAACTCCTATGGAGCTTGCAAAAAAGCCTCTTTTTGACTCACTCGCAAAGAAAGGCAGAGTCGGTCTTGTCAAAACTGTTGCAGACGGTCTCAAGCCCGGAAGCGACGTTGCAAACCTCAGCGTTCTCGGCTATGACCCCAAGGTCTGCTATACCGGCCGTTCACCTCTTGAAGCAGTCAGCATCGGCGTTAAGATGAAAGACACCGACGTTGCTCTCCGCTGCAACGTTGTTACCCTCAGTGATGAAGAAAACTACGCCGACAAAACAATGATTGATTATTCTGCGGGCGATATTTCGAGCGAAGAAGCCGCAGAAATCATAAAAACCGTTCAGGATCATTTCGGAAATGACGAGTTCAGATACTACAGCGGCGTCAGTTACCGTCATTGCCTTATCTGGGATAACGGTACAACAGACCTCGGTAAAATGACTCCTCCCCACGACATTTCGGGAAGAGTTGTCGGCGAATATCTTTCAACCTCACCCAATGCAGAAAAACTCATTGCAATGATGAAAGAAAGCTACGAGCTTCTCAAGAACCACCCCGTAAACCAAAAGAGAATTGCAGAGGGTAAATCTCCCGCAAACTCAATCTGGCTCTGGGGTGAAGGCAGCAAGCCTGCTCTTTCAAATTTTGAGGAAACATACGGTGTCAAGGGCAGCATCGTTTCGGCTGTTGACCTGCTTAAGGGCATCGGCATCTGCGCAGGAATGACAACTCCCGAGGTTGACGGTGCAACGGGATATATCGACACAAACTTTGAAGGCAAGGCGAATGCCGCCGTTGAGGAATGGAAAAACGGCTGCGACCTTGTTTACATTCACATTGAAGCACCCGATGAATGCGGCCACAGAAACGAGCCCGAAAACAAAATCAGAGCAATTGAGCTGATTGATGAAAAAGTTCTTCCCATTCTTCTTGATTATCTCAATGGCTGCGGCGAGGATTACAAAATTATGATTCTTCCCGACCATCCGACACCCATTGTTACGCAGACTCACGCAAGCGACCCCGTTCCGTTTATGATTTATCACAAAAACGGCGAGATTGACGGCGTTGAAACAATAAATGAAAAAACAGCCGAAGCAACGGGCGATTTCGTTGCAGTCGGCCACACATTGATGAAAGAATTTCTGGAGGCATAAAAATGGCATACCGTATAAACACAAAATGTATCCTCAGCGGATATTCACCCAAAAACGGCGAACCCAGACAGGTTCCCATTTCGCAGAGCACAACATTCAAATATGATTCAAGCGTTGAAATGGGCAAGCTTTTCGACCTTGAGGCTTCGGGTTATTTCTACACCCGTCTTGCAAACCCCACAAATGATGCCGTTGCCGCAAAAATCGCCGATCTTGAAGGCGGTGTCGGCGCAATGCTCACATCATCGGGTCAGGCGGCTTCATTCTATTCAATCTTCAACATTGCAGGTGCGGGCGACCACGTTGTCAGCGCATCAACAATATACGGCGGCACTTTCAATCTTTTCAATGTTACAATGAGAAAGCTCGGAATTGATTTCACTTTCGTAAGTCCTCAGGCAACGGAAGAAGAGCTCAACGCCGCATTCAGACCCAACACCAAAGCTGTTTTTGCAGAATCTCTTTCAAACCCCGCTCTTGAAGTGCTCGATTTCGAAAAATTCGCAAATGCCGCACACTCTCACGGTGTTCCTCTTATCATTGACAACACATTCCCCACACCCGTAAACTGCCGTCCCTTTGAGCTTGGCGCAGACATCGTTATCCACTCAACAACAAAATATATGGACGGTCACGCAACAAGTGTCGGCGGGGTTGTTGTTGACGGCGGCAAGTTTGACTGGACACAGAATGACAAATTCCCCGGTCTCACAACTCCCGACGATTCCTACCACGGCATCACATACACCGAGCGTTTCGGCAATGCCGCATATCTCACAAAATGTATGGCTCAGCTTATGAGAGACCTCGGCTCAATCCCCTCACCTTTCAATGCATTCCTTCTCAACCTTGGTCTTGAAACTCTGCCTCTCCGTGTTGAAAGACATTGCTCAAACGCACTCAAGGTTGCGGAATACATCAGAGACAGCGGCTATGCAATTGAAGTTACCTATCCCGGAATGAAGGGAAGCAAGGGCTACGAGCTTGCTCAGAAATATATGCCCAACGGCACAAGCGGCGTTATCTCATTCCGCATCAAGGGCGGCAGAGACGCGGCAACAAAGTTTATGGACAGCCTTAAGGTTGCCGAAATCGCAACACACGTTGCAGACGCACGCACCTGCTGTCTCCACCCCGCAAGCACAACCCACCGTCAGCTTACTCCTCAGGAGCTGATTGACTGCGGCATTTCAGAAGACCTTATCCGCCTTTCAGTCGGTATTGAGCACGTTGACGATATCCTTGAAGATGTTGCTCAGGCACTTGAAGCATCGCAGAAATAAAAAATATACAAAAAAAACGTCCCGAACCGCTTGGTTCGGGACGTTAAATTTTTATCAAAGAATAAATAATGTTAAAATTCTTACAAAAAAGGCAATGTTAATTGAATACCAGGGTATCTTAAAAATACTGTCATCAACCTCATAAGATTTTATATCCATAATCATCTTAAGAGCTGTTTCATCTTCAGGTGAAGACATCTCAATTCTGTCAAGTTCATCACCTTTGAAGTAATATTTAGAGACTGTTTCTTCCTCTTCATCAATGAACTCTTCAACATAATATACCGTTTCACCCGCAATCTCCTCGTAAGATTCAACAAAAACAAGCGAAAACTCTGTTGTCTCGGGCAACTTCAGACCCAAAGTCAAATCTTCAACCATACCTCTGTATTTGATATGAATGAAGGGCAATTCGGGAGAAAAGATAATAATATCCTTATCGTCTGCGATAATTCTGATTAAGCTGCCGTTAATCTCGGTCTCGCTTGCAGCTTTTCCTCCCTTTGCATAAACGGTCTGCTTCATCTCAAAGCCATCCGCATCAACAATTATATCCATAACATATTCGTTTAAAGAAGCTTGAGAAGAATTGTACCAGTCTTCTGTCTTGGTGGTCTCTGTTGCCGATGCGGTCACAAAAAACATAACCGCCAAAGCAAGCGCAAAAATCAGCGAAAAAAGAGTCTTTTTCATAATATCCCTCCTGTGTTTTAATATCCCGAATCGGGATATCTGTATTATACCAAAATGGTATTATTATGTCAAGAAAAAGATTTGAGGTTTGCTATGAGGCTTAAAGAATTGAGGAATAGCCGCGGAATTTCGCAGCTGAAGCTTGCGCTTGACTTGAATATGAATCAAAACAGTATCAGCAGATACGAAAACGGCATCCGCCAGGCGGATTACAAAACACTTATTGCGTTTGCCGATTACTTCAATGTTTCCGTAGATTATCTGCTCGAAAGAACTGATAATCCCACGTTCTTATCCGAATAATAAATGCCCTTTGAGAAATTCTCAAAGGGCATTTTCTTTTTATTTATTGAAATACTGGGGAAGGAATTCCTTGTGTGCTTCCTTAAGCTCGTTGAAGCACTTGACGGTCTTTTCGTAGTCACCAACAAGGGGATGAACAAGCAGACCCTTGATTGCATAATCGTCGTCGCCTGTGATTGCTGCCTTGACAGCATATTTTTCATATGTTTTGACAACTCTCATAAGACCTACGATGTGGTCATTGATTTTCTCTGTTACGGGAACGGGTGTTGCACCGTCTGAACCGATTACAGCAGCAATTTCAACGATATCGTCATCTGCCATAAAGGGAAGTGTGCCGTTGTTCTTGATGTTGACAACGTGAACGTCTCTCTTGTTGTTTGCGATTGAATCGATGAGCGAAACAGCTGCAAGAGAATACTTGTGGCCGCCTCTCTTGTCAAGAAGTGCAGGCTTTGTAACAATCTCCTGATTCTGATACATTTCAAGAAGCTGTTCTTCGATTTCCATACATACTTCAGCTCTTGTCTTGTCATCCTCTCTCTGATGAGCAAGCTTTGCTTCGCGGCAGTAGTAATACTGAAGATATGATGAGGGAAGACCCTGAACTGTTTTGAGGCAGTCGATTGAGAAACCGTCATCCTTGATGTTAGCCATAACCTTGGGTGAGAAGCCGCTTTCGATGAGTCCGGGAAGAAGCTCTTCCCCGTTCTTCTTGACGGAAGTAATCCAGCTGAGGTGGT
Source organism: Acutalibacteraceae bacterium (assembly GCA_045637305.1). Lineage (GTDB taxonomy): Bacteria > Bacillota > Clostridia > Oscillospirales > Acutalibacteraceae > CAG-177. The sequence continues at coordinate 13,695 of JAZTZD010000044.1, read as the reverse complement.
TAAGACCTACATATGTAATCTCGCTGTCCTCGCCTGTGATTTCCTTGACATCGTCAAGCATATCAATGGGAACATTGCAAAGACCGATGTTCTTTACGTTTGTGTGATTGAGAATAAACTCGGTGATGATACCCGAGGGGTTTGTGAAGTTGATAAGCCATGCATCGGGGCAGATTGCTTCAATTCTGTCACAGATGTTCTTGATTACGGGAATTGTTCTCTGAGCCTTGAAAAATCCGCCGATACCGGTTGTTTCCTGACCGATGAGGTTATATTTCTTGGGAATGCTTTCATCAAGATGGCGGCAGGGAAGCTTACCTACACGAATCTGTGTAACAACGAAATCTGCTCCCTGAAGAGCTGTGTCAAGGTCGTCTGTGAAAACAACCTCGCAGTCGTCGCCGACATTCTTGAGCATTCTTACGCAAAGGTCACCAACGATGTTTCTTTTTCTTTCGTCAATATCCATAAAGGAAATTTTCTTAAGCTTAAGGCTGTCCTTTGCCTTGAGAAAACCGTCTACAAGCTCGGGGCAATATGTGCTGCCCGAACCGATTACAGCAACATTGATTTCTTTCATTATCTTTATCTCCTTTTTGAATATTTTATTCAGCGTAGCTCTGCATAATCCAGTTTACACAGCCTGTTACGGGCTGTTCGGTGAGCTTTATGAACTTAAGCTTCTTGCCGCTCTTTGCTTCCGCTTTTTCAAGAAGCATATCAAGATAAGCTTTGTTGTCGAGTTTTACGTTGATTGAGCCTGAAAGAACAACCTCAACCTCGCCTTCGCCGAAATCAAGCTGGTTTGCAAGTGCCGCAATAAGCTGTGCACCTCTTTCAGCCATTCTTTCGCAATGAGCAAGTGCGGGAGCATCGCCCTGCTTTGCAGCCTCAAAGAAAGCCGCAACAAGATTTCTGATATGCTCTGCGCCTTCTTCTTCACTCTCAACCTTTTCGATGAGAGCCATAAAATCTTCTCTCTTCTCAAAGCCGTATTTTTCTTTTATCATTCCTGTGATAAGTGTCTTTTCAAGACCGAGGAAAAGCTCGTTATACATAAGCTCGAAAGCCTTTACGCTGATGTTTCCGCCGCCTGAAATATCACCCGAAAAATCGCCGAGACCTGCAAGCTGAAGCATCTTTCCGTCAACGCCGATACCGTTGCAGCAAACGCCCGTGCCGCAGTTATAGCCGATAGCGCTCTTGCCTGTTGCGCCTGCCTTTACAACAATGAAGCCGTCATTGAAAACTTCAAAGTTCTTGAGACCCTTCTTTGAAAGAAGCTCGCACATTGCTTCGTACTGATACTGATGGTCGATGCCTGCAAGACCCATAAGAGTGAAGCTGACATCCGAAAGAGCAATGCCTGCTTTGTCGCAAAGAGCATTGAGTCCGTTCATAATGATATCCGAAGCACCGTCGAAAGATGATTCAAGATTTTCGTGGTTACTGCCCGGACCTGTTACGCATTCGAGCATTTTTTTGTTTTCATCAAAAAGGGCAAAAGCGGTTTTTGTTCCGCCGCCGTCAACGCCGATATAATATTTCATATGCAATACCTCTCAATTCTGTGATTATTCAAAGAAATCCTCGCAAACCTCATCAAGGCAGTAGGTGCCTCTTCTGTAAGGCTCGCGGTCAATCCACATTCCGCTTGTGAAATCGGGGAACGGAACGGGTGCGCTTCCGATTGCAATTGACTGCTCTGAAAGGCAGGTTACTGCCATCCAGGTTGCAGCATCATAAACATCGATGGGGGGCTTTGAATCAAGTCTTACGCTTTCTGCAAATGCCGAAAGAACAAGGAAGTCCATACCGCCGTGACCTGCGTGAACACCGTCATTCTGATACTTTTTCCAAAGGGGATGTTCGAATTCTTCAAGATACTTGTCGAAGTCTTCGCCGTGATGCATCCAGTCGCCTTCCTCGTGCTTTGTTCTGCCCTCGAGGTAAAGTGTGTTGCCGTCTTCCATATAGATGCCCTTTGTTCCCTGAACTCTGTATGCTCTTGAATAGGGTCTGGGAAGCGAGCAGTCGTGAGTGAGCACAACGGTTTCGCCGTTTGCACACTTAATCATTGTTGTTACGATATCGCCCTGATTGAATGAATAGTCCGCAAGGTCATAATCCTCACCCTTGTTTGCCTTTATCCATTCGTTGAGACCTCTTGACTTTGAAGCCATTGAGCAAAGAGAAATGTATCTGTTGCCTCTGTTGATACCAAGAACCTTTGAGATGGGGCCGAGCTGATGTGTGGGATAAAGCTCGCCGTTTCTCATCTGGAAATTATAGAGTCTGCCGTGTCTGTTTTCTCTGCCGAGCGAGATTTCATCGCGCAAATCGTGCTGATAGCCGCCCTGCATATGTATGATTTCGCCGAATATATTCTGCTTGACCATATTGTAAATTGCCATTTCTGTTCTGTCGTAGCAGCAGTTTTCAAGAAGCATGCAGAACTTACCTGTTTCCTCGCTTGCGCGGACCATCTGCCAGCATTCTTCGATGCTTGCGGCGCCGCCTACTTCCATTGCAACGTGCTTGCCTGCTCTCATTGAATCGATAGCAATTCTTGCGTGAGTAATCCAGGTTGTTGCGCAGAAGATTGCATCAAGGTCGTCTCTCTTGAGCATTTCCTTATAATCAAGGTAAACATCAGGTGTGTTCCCTGCCTCTTCCTTGACAATTTCGGCACCTCTCTGTGCCCTGTCTTCATATTTATCGCATACTGCGGGAACAACAACGCCATCACACTTGAGAAGTTCTCTCATCATTCCCGAGCCTCTGCCGCTAAGGCCGATGACGCCTATGTTAACTGTTTCTTTCATATGTAATACCTCGCTTTTGATTTCTAACCCATATTATAACTGAATTTCAAAAAAACACAATACTATTTAAAATATCTTTTAAAATATTTTCTCCACTTAATCATATAAAGAGTAACAAATTTTGTCAGCGCAATGTCATACATAACAAACGCAAATGCGCCAAGACCCAGAAGCATCGGAATTGCTGCAAGGCCGAATTCTTCCATTTCGTCAATGGTGACACCCATAAACTTCATCATCAGCCAATAAGCGGCAACCATTGTTGCAACAAAAGAAAGAACCTTGACAATCCAGCCGAAAACATTCGGCAGTTTGCTTTCAATTATTGCCTTGAGAATCGGATAATAACCGAAAAAGGCAAGATACATAACGGAAACCTCTTTGTTTGCAACAAGAAGCATTCCCAGAATCGCAACGGTTGCATAGACTCCGAATGCCCATTTTTTATCGACCTCGACAACCATAAAGATTACGAGCGCACCCGCAACCGCAGGCAGGGCAAGTTCAAGAAACGGAAAAACCGCCGCAGATATCATAAGCACCAGCGAAAGGGATGCAACTATTCCGCCGATGGCACATTTTGAACTCTGTTTCATAAGCCGTCAACCTCAGCAGCAGGGAATAAGGTCGCCGCCGAAGCATTCGCAGCAGCAATCCGCACAAAGCAGACCCGAACAGATGTCACAGCCTGAGCATCCGCTGTTGCCACCCTGTCGTCTTTCGGTTTTGTAGCCGCCCGAACGGGCATTGTTGACCTTGTTGAAAGCCATTTTGTAGGTGTTGTTTGACGGGTCCATATCGCAGGCTCTTGAAAAGTTGTTTGCCGCCTCTTCAAGCCAGCCTCTTTTCTGCTGAATTGTTCCTTTCAGATAATACCACTGCGCATCTCTCGAATATTCGGGTACTCCGTCAAGTAAGGTCTGGGCATCGTCAAGTCTGCCGAGATTGATTTTGTTGCGGATATCCGAATAATCCGTAAAAGAAGTATATGTGTTATATCCCGTTCCCGAAGACGCAGAAGAGCCGCTCATAATGATAGCATCATAAGCATCGTTAAGCTCTTCTATTCTGCTCTGCGGCGCACCCGTTTCGTGGCTTATTCTCATAAGCTCTCTGTATGCCGCTTTGACCTGTTCGATTGATGCTCCCTGAGGAACACCGAGCACATCATATGGATTTCTCATAAGTCCACCTCATCTGATATTGATAGTTTTTTCTTCTTTTCCGGCGGAGCAATACTTCGAAAGAACCTTTTCTCCGCAATGATTGAGTCCGTCAAAAACTATATTTTCAAGTATATCTTCAAATCTTTTAATTTCAATTGTATCAAGGGTTTCGAGTGCCGAATGCTGAGTCAGATTCAGCATCCCCCTCACCCTTTGCGCAAACTCTTTTCTGCTGTTTTCATTGCTTATATCCGCACTTCTGAAAGGATTGAAGCTTCCGCTTTTCAAATCATCTTCAAGGTCATCGGCGGCGTCAAGTATATAGACAAATCTGCCCGTCATATAGCCGAGAGTATAAAGAAGCTGACTGTTTTCGCCCTCAAATCCGAGAGAAAAAACCTTGCCCAATGCATTTGCACTCGGATGCGCCGCCTCATCAAGACAGACATCCTTTTTCTTTTCTGCAATTCTCTGCTCTTCCATCGCCTGCGCAACCGCTTTTTCGGTTTCGGGCGCAAGCCGTGCGGCTTTTCTGTGCATAAGATAAACAACGGGATAAATCAGATATGCAATCAGCTTTGATTTGAAGCCCTTATCCTGCATATTGTCAACAATTTTATAAAAAACCGTTATTATAACTGCGTGTGCGCAAAAGTCAAGTTCGTCTTTTTTCGAGCATATCAGACATTTTTTTGCGGGATTGTAAGGACACCGTTTTTGCGAAAACGAGCATCCGTCGTTGAGCACGGCAAGTCTCAGAACCGCCGCAAGAGCAAAGTCATAGCTGAGAAAAAGCTGTGCTATCGGAGAATAGTTTCTGCCGAGCGCCCTGCAAAGAGAACAGTAAATGCCCCGATAAAGCTCATAATCTCTGATTTTCATTTCAGGCTTGAACGCCTTTACGTATCCGAGCAAATCAATTCCCTCCTTTTTCTCCATTATTTATTTTATATTATATTTTACCATAATCGGTTAACATATTGTAAATTTTTAAACTGACAGCTATGATTTTATTTATTGTTTGTATTTTCTGTTGACACGGATTTTCAAAGTGGTATACTTTAACCAGTGAAGGAGGGAAGCATAATGGAAAAGAGATATTCTCTGAATATGACAAGCGGTCCGTTTCTCAAAAAGATTCTGATATTTTCCGTTCCGCTTATGCTTACGGGTCTTCTGCAGCTTGCATACAACACGGCTGACGTTGTTGTTGTCGGCAGATTTGCGGGCAAAGAGGCTCTTGCCGCAGTAGGCTCAACGGGTTCACTTATAAATCTGCTTTTAAATGTTTTTCTCGGTCTTTCAATGGGCTCGGGAGTTATGATTGCCCGTCACATCGGTGCGGGTGACGAAGAAAGAGTTCAGAAAAGCACGCACACCGCAATGGTGATGAGTGTTATCTGCGGAGTTTTTGTCGGTGCTCTCGGATTTTTTCTTTCAAAAGAACTTCTTATTCTTATGAAAGTGCCGTCGGATGTGCTCGACCACGCATCGCTTTATCTGAAAATATATTTTCTCGGTTCACCCGGAATGCTTGCCTATAACTTCGGCGCATCCATAGTCAGAGCAACGGGCGACACCAAAAGACCTCTTTACATCCTCTTCTTCTCAGGTATTGTTAATGTTGTTCTGAATCTCGTGCTTGTAATTTTCTTCCATATGGGTGTAAGCGGTGTCGGAATCGCAACAATTGTTTCGCAGTACATTTCGGCGATAATGATAATAAAATATCTTACGGTTATCCCGAACGCCTGCCGTCTGCATATGAAAAAGCTGAAAATTCACAAAGAAGAGCTTTTCCCGATTCTCAAACTCGGTCTGCCCGCAGGAATTCAGAATTCGCTTTTCTCCGTTTCGAACGTTATCATTCAGTCAACCGTCAACTCATTCGGCTCGGTTGCAATGGCGGGAATTGCGGCAGGCTCGAATTTTGATTCATATGTCTACACCTGCACCAATGCCGTTGCCCAGACATCGATGACTTTCACCTCACAGAATGTGGGCGCAAAAAAATACGGCAACATTCCCAAAGTTTACTCATACTGTCTGGTTATAACTGTCATAATCGGACTGGCAATGGGCGGAATCGGCACTTTGTTTGCAGATACAATCACGGGATTTTTCTCAACCGATCCCGAGGTTATCAAAATCGGTGCCGCAAGACTTTTGCAGATTATGCCGTTCTATGTTTTCTGCTCACTTATGGACGTTGCCGCAAGCCAGCTTCGCGGTATGGGCAAATCATTCGGCACAATGATTGTTTCGCTGGCGGGTGCCTGCGGCGTGAGACTTGCATGGATTTTCTTTGCACTTCCCCTTAACCACACTCTCACTATGCTCTATTGGGCATATCCGATTTCGTGGGCGGCAACATTCTTTGCTCAGTTCATATTCTATTTCATCACCAAAAGCCAAATGAAGATGCGATTGGGAATTACATTCAAAGAGGTTTAAAAATGAGGCAAAGCAGGTTTGCTTTGCCTTTTTTATCCCCTGCAACACATTGTTGCGTGACTTTTTGGTGCAAAAATGATTTAATATAGTCAAAGGAGGTGCTCCTTATGGCAAAGGTTGCAAAAAACATTAAAAAATTCCGCACCGAAAACGGACTGACCCAGGATGTACTTGCAGAGAAAATCAATGTCACCCGTCAGACCGTGTCAAGCTGGGAAAACGGAAGAACTCAGCCCGACATTGAAATGCTTGAACTTCTTTCGCAGGTTTTCTCGATCGGAATTGAAGAACTGATTTACGGCGAAAAGAACAAGGTAGGCCTTGAAGCCACTAAATCAGATAGCAGAAAAATCATCAAAATCATTCTTGCCTCTCTCGGTTCGCTTTTCACTTTTGTCGGACTTATCATTATTTTTATCTCGGTATGGGAGGAAATTCCCGACGCATTCCTCGCCCTGATGATGTTTCTTCCTCTCCTCGCGGGCGCAGGCTTCGCAGCATTTGCACACGCAAAAAGAAAAGCATCGGTTTCCTGGTGCGAGGGCGCTTCGGTTGTGTGGGCAGCAGGTCTTGTTGCAACGGTTGTTCTTGTTGCGGGCAGCTATAGCGCTGACCTTGAACTTGAATTTTATTTCATTGCCTGTGCGATAATGATTTTGCCTATGGCATTCATCCTCAAATCGCTTTTCCCGCTTATCGCATATAACTTCTGCGCGCTGTGGTGGTCAAATATGGCGATAACCGTCGATAAGCCGCTCGGCGAATGGCTGACTTTTTCCTTAATTCTTCTTTCCGCAGGATTTATTTACGCATTCCGCATTGACAAAAACGATATCCGCAGAAAAATTGCAATATGCATAAGCGGACTTTCCGCTGCGGAATTCGTCGGTTTTATCTGCGCTTATTATTCTCAGCAGCCTCTTTTCGCAACGGTATGCTTCATTCTTATTTTCTTCGTTACGATTTATGCCGCTGACAAAGGCGGAGATTTCCCCTATCCGTTCAGATTTGCTGCTGTCCCCTGCATTTCTGTTTTGCTGACCGTTTTTGTTTTTGATATCAATTTTTTCAGAGAAGGCTATGACGCCATAACTTTGAAAGAACCTCTCATCTGGGTCTGCATCGCAATGCTTACAGCAGGTATTTATTTCGGAAGAAAAAGCTTTGAGAATAATCCGCTGAAAACAGTCTTTGTTTCCTGCGGCACTCTTGCAGGACTTCTTATAATTGTTTACACATTGACACTCCCGCCGCACCGCCCTGACCCCGTCCACGAAGATACAATCGAGTTCCTGTTTATGGTTATTGCGATTGCCGCAAGCGTTGTGCTGATTATCAGAGGTGTTCAGAATGCGAAGATGCTGCCCGTCAACTTCGGCCTGCTGATACTCTGTACAGTTGCGATTGCATTGCTCATTGAACTGAATTTTGACCTCATTTTCAACGGCTTCATATGCGCCGTTATGGGTATTGCGCTTCTCTTCATCAACAGCCGTATGTCCAAAACCTTTAAGGCAAAGGAGGGCAACAGCAATGTTTAAGAAGTTTTCTGTTCTAATCCTCGCTGTAATTCAGGGTCTTTTCTGCATAAGCCTTACCGCTATAGAACCCGCAAAAGATTGGCTTGTTGAAGAATTCGGAAAAGATTATTATCTTGAGGTTAATTCAATAAAATACACCGACGATTGGGGACCCATACATTTTAGTTTTCATCTGAAATACGATTGGGGAAATCCCCGTAATAACATGTATTTCAATATCCACGAGAATGAATACGGTGTACTGAAAACCGACGAAAACGGTATTTCCCATCTGTCGGAATTCTCACTCGCCAAACCGAAAAACGCAGATTATATAAAGGGATTTTTCAGTCTTGGCGGCGGATGGTCCACAGACTTAATGCCAACAGAGAAAATAATCAGCATTCTTTCAGACCTTAAAATCCCGTATCGTAACATCAATGACCCCATACCGGAATACAGCAACGAACACATTATCACATTGAAGGTCAGAGTATATAAAGGACTTCATCAAATCAAGGGTCTTTGCGTTGACGGAGTTCCTATTGAAAACATTCTTAAATAACAGCAAAAGGCTTGCAAAGGAGTTTTCCTCTGCAAGCCTTTTAGTTCTTATTTAATCAAATCGTTCTTCTTGATGAAATCGATTGTTTCATCAACTGTTGTGAATGCGAGCGCAACGGTTGTGTCTGCCGCGCCGTAGTAAATTGCTATTCTGCCCGTCTCTGCATCTGCAAGCGCCGCACAGGGGAAAACAACATTAGGAACATCGCCGACGCATTCATAAAGCTCGTGCGGTGCAAGAAGGAAGCAGTCCGCTCTGTGAAGCACCTTCCACGGTTCATCTTTATCGAGAATCGCCGCACCCATTGCATATGTAAAGCCGTTGCAGCTTGTGAGAACGCCGTGATAGAACATCAGCCAGCCTTCATCCGTTTCAATGGGAGTGGGCCCTGCGCCGACTTTTGTTGATTCCCAGATTTTCTGAGGCTGCATAACAAATCTGTGCTTGCCCCAATATGTAAGGTCCTTGCTGTGACAAAGGAAAATGTCGCCGTAGGGGGTGTGTCCTCTGTCGCAGGGGCGGATAAGAAGAACGTATTCATCATTTATCTTGCGGGGGAAGAGCACGCCGTTTCTTGCAACGGGATAGCAAGCATCCTCCATCTGCACCCAATCCTTGAAATCTTCGGTATATGCGATACCGATTGTTGTGCCGTGAGGTGTAAGATTAACCCATGAAAGATAATATTTGCCGTCTATTTCGCAAAGTCTGGGGTCGTAGCCTCTGAAAATAACCTTTTCTTCAAGCTCCCAATTGATTGCGTCCTTGCTGTAACCGACAACAAGTGTATGGTCTCTTGACATCATATCAGCTCTGAAAACGCCTGCAAAACCGTCTTTGTAGGGCACAACAGCGGAATTAAATATGCTGTTAGCCATAAAAAGATTGTCTCTTGTGATAATGGGATTGCCCGAATATCTCCACACGGGATACTTCCAGCCCTCGGGTTTGTCCTGCCAAGGAATATTGGGAATTCTGTCACCGATTATTTTTGCCATAACAATTCTCCTTTTATAAATCTCAAAATTTTCTTCTCAATTCAACTACTTTTCCGACAACGGTTACGGGAAGAGCCGAAACCTCTTCCTGAGTAAATATCATCGGCTCATAATATGAATTTTCCGACACAAGTGCTATGCTTGTGTCTTTTTTTATCAGCTTTTTTACAACCGCATCATCATTACCTATATGGACAACGGCAATATCTCCGCTTTCGGCATCGGGCTGTCTGCGAACAATAACGGTGTCATCGGGATGAAACATCGGAAACATACTGTCACCGCTTATTTTCAGTCCGAAATAGTCCCCTCTGCTTGCAAGTTCAGCACTTATTTCTTCAAAACAGAGAATATTTTCAACAGCCTGTGCGGGCAAGCCGGCCCTGACATAGCCAAGCACGGGAATAAGTATTTTTGCTTCTTTCTTTTCATTTCCGAGCAAAACATCAACCGAAACGCCCAGCACCTGCGAAAGAGTGACAAGCATTTCACTCTCGGGCACGGTGCGCCCCGTTTCCCATTGACTGACGGCCGTCTGATGCACATCACAAAGCTGTGCAAGCATTCTTTGAGAATACCCTTTTTCCTGCCTGAGCTTTTTTATTATGTTCATCTTTCATCGCTCCGAACATTTTCATTTATCTTTATTATGAGCAATGCTATTGCATCTGTCAAGAATTTTTTGGAATTTTATAGAAATTTCACTTGACAAACGAACATTTGTTCTCTAAAATGAATAGCGTGACTATTATCTTTTGGAGAAACGGAGGCAGAATCTTGCACAACACATCTGATGAAAATTTTTTCAGTTTTCCTGACGAAAGCGAAATAAAAGCCGCTCAGCTTGCCTGCTGCGGCAGACATTGCACCGCTTGCGAAGCACCCGCCGAATATGCTTGGAGAAAAAGAAGCGTTGACCTTGCAATTCTGCTTGAAGGGGCGATTGAAAATGAACTCACATCTCTTGAACGAGCAACAATAAGAGATTATTGGTATAATTCCAGAACCCTTACCCAAATTGCGGCAGAGTCAGGCATATCACCTTCTACCGTCAGAGCAACACTTGACCGCGCACAAAACAAGCTGAAAAAAGTGCTCGGTTATGCCGTCAGGTATCAGCACGACGTTGCCGAAGAATCAATAATCCCGCTTGCACTCGGGCGGGCAAGGGTTATTTCTGCGGCAAGAAACGCAAGGGGCGGCACACCCGCACAACGCATTATGCGTCTGAGACAAAGTCAGAATCTTTCAAGGGAAGCTCTTTCAAGAGCAACATCAATACCGCCCACCCGCCTTGAAAGAATTGAAAACTCAAAGGCATCACCCGATTCCGGAGAAATCATAGCATTGAGCGAATTTTTCGCGGTAACATCAGATTTTATTCTGAAAGGAGCAGATTCAGTTGGAAAACAAAAGTCTTTATGAGCTTGGAGTTGAGTATGAAAAAGCAGCCGAAACTGTCAAGCTGCGCATCGCACAAAGAAGAGCGGAACTTCGCAAGTTAAAAAACAGAATATGCTCCAAAGAGGCATATGAACTCAAAAGTGAACTCAGTATGCTGTACCGCGAATATCACGACTGCGTTGACACTTCGGAATATCTGAAAACATATTATGACAAAAACAGAAAAAGAAACGGAGTATTTGAAGTATGAAAAACATTATATCAGCAACCGTATCGGAAAATTTTGAGCTTACCGTTTCTCCCTCTGAGGGATTTACGGGTGAACACAATGCCGAAACGCTGAAAATCAACATATCCGCTCTCGTTCAGAACGAATATGACTATTACATAATCATTTTTGATGACACATCTGCAGGTGGAATCAGAAAATCCAACGAAATCAGAGGCGGTGAGGATTACCCCGCATATCTTGACAACGAAACTGTTATTTGCCCGCTTTCATATCAGCTGACATCAACAGGCAAGCTGAAATTCCAGCTTGAAGCACACAAGCTTGAACCCTCTGGTTCCGTAATCAAGAAAACATCTGTTGCCTGCGTTGAATTCAAACCCTCAATTATGAGCGGAACAAATGATGAATTGGATTCATCATCCGCATCGAGACTTGATAACTTCGAAAAGAAAATCAGGGATACTGAAGATTTGCTCAAGGAAACCGAGAGTACCGTTGAAGAAATCAAAAACACAATCAACGAAATTGAAGGTGTAATCGCAGAAACGGAAAATGTCATAACAGGAATAAGAACTTCACTTTCAGCAATTGAAAACAAAGTTGAAAGTCTTAAAACAATTCCCGTTGCAACAAACGAATCCGTCGGCGGTTTCAAACTGAACCCGATTTCACCAATTCAGCTTGATGAAAACAATGCTGCTTTTATCGACTACACAAAAACGGATTATATCCGCCCCGCAATCAAGCTTATTCTCGAGCTTCTTGCAGAATCAGACAGCACCAAAACCGCCTATGTAAAAAATTGCGATGATGACCCAACTGTTCTTGACGGAATGACCGTTGAACTGAATATGGGAAACTGTTCTCACGTTTTGTTCTCCACCGAAACCACGGGAACAATCAACTACTGCGACGGAGAGTTCAATGCCGTTGCGCTTCATGCACAAAAAGATTTCATTTATCATTTCAGCGGACAAGGAGACTCTTTCAGGATAAAAACCTACAACAAATATACATTCAGAAAACTTCTTCTGGAAGGAGTGGAATAATGGCAAAAAAGAAAATCTGCATTATCGTCGGTCACGGTAAGTCAGACACAGGCGGATATGACAGCGGTGCTGTCAGTCTTGACAGAAAACATCACGAATTCCGTATTGCCCGCGAAATCGCAAAGTATGCCGCCGATTTTCTCGGGTGTGACATTATTAATTATGAGGGAAACCTCAATCTCCGTCAGAGGATAAGAGCCGTAAACGCAGCTGATTACGATTTCATTGCAGAGGTCCATCTCAATGCAGGCGGCGGCACGGGACCCGAGGTTTATTACTATCACGGATCTCCCACGGGATTAAAAACAGGCAAAGCAATCTGCAAGGAAATCGCATCCGAATTCTCTGTGAGAAACAGAGGCGCAAAAGTGAAGCTCGGAAAGAACGGCAAGGACTATTTCGCAATCATCCGTGACACCAGACCAACCGCAATCCTTATTGAAACATTATTCATCGACAGAGTTTCCGACCTTTCAAAGATTGTAACCGCAGAGGGTCAGAAAAGATGCGGTCAGGCAATAGGAAGAGCGCTGAAAAGCACTCTGCTTCAATGAGGTGGCTATGGACTGGGATATTTTATTTTCTTTTCTCGGGTCTGCCGCAGGCTGTGTAGCGGGAATTGTCACCTCACAAAGATTGACGGGCTATCGCCTTGAACAACTTGAGAAAAAAGTCAACAAACACAACAATCTTGTTGAAAGAATGACAGCGAATGAAATCAGAATTCATAATATTGAAGAAAGGATAAGAGAAAGCATATGATGAGCAAAATAAAAGATTTGATTTTCACCCTTCAGGGCGTTTCTGCGGGCACCTGGATAAGACTCGGCATTCTCGTTGCCGCCGCAGTCAATGCCGCCTTGCGCATTTACGGCATTGAAACCGTGGACCTCGGAAACGACAGCTTCGAAAATGCAACAACAGTCATTGTTCTTGTTGCAAGCGCCGCAGCTGCATATTGGAAAAACAATTCTTTCACCGAAGCGGCACAGGCAGCAGACGAAGTGCTCCAGATTATCAGAAGCAGAAAAAAGAATTGATTTTTTAATCAAATAACTCTTGACAAAAAGCCATTCCTTAATTATAATAACATCTGCACTTGATGTGCAGATGAGGACGTTTAGCTCAGCTGGTAGAGCATTCGCTTGACGTGCGAAGGGTCAGCGGTTCAAGTCCGTTAACGTCCACCAAACGGGCATTGGATGAACACTTATTTTTTCAAAGGCGGTTTCGCCGTAAGGGTTCCGATCTGATGCAAAACAGAAAAGAGAGTCAAGGTTTAAATCCTTGGCTCTCTTTTATTTATGTGTTGCTATGTTATCATAGTCTTAATGTCTTACACATTTTCTTGCTGCCATTTTTCAAACGCTTTTTTGCCTTCTTCGGATTCATAATACTTTCGTATCTCCGGCACAAGAAACCTTGCGAATGAGTCGATTACCGACTGCGGCAACTCGACGTTGCATTTGGAATTCAACGGCG
>JAZTZD010000043.1:0-45369 GCA_045637305.1 Acutalibacteraceae bacterium | reverse complement strand
GTTGTTGTGGGTTTTGCAGTTGTTGATACGGGCTTTGTTGTTGGCTGTTTTGTGGTTGACGGTTTCGTTGTTGTTGTAGCCGCAGGTCTTGTTGTTTTTATAGCTGTTGTTGAAGCGACGGTTGTTGAAATCAAGGTTGTCAAAGAAGTGAGCGAAGAAGTGAATTCCTCGGTTGAAGAAGTTTCTTCAATCGGGTGATAAACTTCCGTAAACGGCTCATCTGTTGTCTGAGTCTGTGACACCGTCGGAATCTCTGCGTTATTATTCAGTTGACACGATGATAATAAAAGGCATATAATCATCATCAAAGGAAGAAGTTTTCTCATCTGTTTTCCTTTCTGCCGCAATAGTAGAAATTTTTTATCGGGAGTGCATTTAATGAGAAGTTTTATTGTTCTTTTCTTGATTTTTTATGCGATTTTAGCCGCAGTATCCGTAGCTTTGACAGTCCTTGATAAAAAAACGGCAATCAAAGGTAAATGGAGAGTGCCCGAAGCAACGCTTATGCTTATCGGTCTTTTCGGCGGTGCGTTGCCGATGTTTGTTACGATGAGAACAATCAGGCACAAAACCAAGCATATGAAATTTATGATTGGTTTGCCTTTAGAAATGGCTCTCCATGTTGCCCTTGGTTGCCTTATATTATTTAAAGTGTGCTGAGGTCGTAGGGGGTCTGCTGATAAACAAAATAGTTCAGCCAGTTTGTGAAAATAATGTTTGCGGTGCTTCTCCATTGAACAAGCGGCGGTTTGTTTGTGTCGCCGTCGGGGAAGTAATTGTAAGGCTGTTTGATATCAAGACCCTTGTTGAGGTCTCTGAAATATTCCTTTGCAAGGGTTTCGCGGTCATATTCCGAATGACCCGATGCAAAGAAGTTCCTGCATGCCATATCGGATATCAGATGAACACCCGCAAGGTCTGAATATGAAAGTATCTGCAAATCCTTAACCAACGCAATGTCGCTTCTTCTGTTTTCGGTATGTCTTGAATGAGGTACATAGAAAACCTCGTCGAGACCTCTCATCAGAGGATGCAGAGGGTCAAGACATCTGTGAGGGAAAACGCCGAAAATCTTTTCCTCGAGAGGGTATTTAGGCACTCCGTAATGGTAATAAAGAGCCGCCTGAGAGCCCCAGCAGATGTGGAACGTTGAGTAAACGTGCTTTTTGCTCCATTCAAAAATGCTGCAAAGCTCTTCCCAGTAATCAACCTGCTCAAATTCGAGGTTTTCCACGGGCGCACCCGTTACAATCATTCCGTCAAATTTAAGATTTTCAACCTCATCAAAAGTTTTGTAGAATTTGAGCATATGCTCTTCGGAAGTGTTTTTTGACTTGTGAGACTTTAACTGAAGAAGGTCAATTTCAATCTGAAGAGGAGAGTTGCTCAGCAGACGCAGAATCTGTGTCTCTGTTTCGATTTTTGTTGGCATAAGGTTAAGAATAAGTATTTTAAGAGGACGGATATCCTGCTTGATTGCACGGTCTTCCGTCATAACAAAGATATTTTCAAGCTCAAGGGACTTGTGTGCGGGTAGTTCGTTTGCTATCTTGATAGGCATTTTTTCACCGACCTTTAAATACTGGTTTTAACTTTTCTCAGTGCATGGCTGACAGGTATTGCAATAACAATACCGACTGCAATTTCAATAAGCGCATTTACTGTAAATGCTGCGAGAATATAATTTGTGAGTCCGCCGAAATTGACCGAAGCAATTCCAAGCTCCGCGCCGTATTTTTCGCCGTAAAGGAGATAAATTCCGCCCATAACGAGAACGGTATTGCAAAGGCAGGCTGAAAGAGCGGCAACGCCCGAAGCAATGTGTTTGGTTTTGTCTTTCTTTGCAATGAGTGAGAAGATGAGTCCGGCAACGAGACCAGCAAGAATTCTGGGAACAAGCGCAACGAGAGGGTTGCGGAAAATAATTCCCTCAAGAGGGGAAGGGGGAGCCATAATCGCTTTGATGATGCAGGAAACACCCCATACCGTGCCGAGAATTGAACCGCCTTTTGCACCGAGTACGCAAGCACCGATGATGACCGGAATGTGAATCAGCGTGATACTCAGCCCGCCGTAGCTGATGTATCCGAGAAACGGCACAAAGGTCATAACGATGATGAGAGCGCTCATCACGCCAAGCTGTGCAATTCTGAGATTTTGCTTCATTGTGGATTTTTTTGACATAATATATTCCTCCTTGCTGCTGCTCCGTAAGGATGCAACGCAAAATTTAGCAAAATAATATTATTTGTTTTTGTTCTTTTCATAAAGCACCTTGAGTCCGTAGAGAACAAGGTCGCCGTTATAAATAATGTCACGCTTACAGCTTTTGATAAGGTCTTTTGCAAGACCGCCCGTTGCAACTGTTGACGGAACTTTTTCGCCAAGCTCTTCTTCAAGCTTTTCGCAAACACCGTCTATCATTGCCGCAAATCCGAAAACCGTTCCCGATTGCATTGAATCAACCGTGTTTTTGCCGATTGCTCTTGCGGGGGTTTTCAGACTGATGCTCGGAAGCTGTGAGGTTTTTGCCGATAATGCTTCAAGCGAAATTCCGATACCCGGCGCAATTGTACAGCCGCAGAAAGAACCGTTTTTGTCAATCACGCTTATTTTGCTTGCCGTACCCAGGTCAATTACAAGGCAAGGAAGGGGATAAAGTGCGGCGGCACCGACGCATCCTGCGAGAAGGTCTGCACCGAGCTGAGCGGGGTTATCAATAAGAATATTCATTCCCGTTTTGATTCCGGGACCGAGAAGCATCGGCTTGCATCCTGTCAGCTTTGTTACCGCATCGCATATTGCCGTTGAAAGTTCGGGCACAACGCTGCTTACGGCGGCTCCCGAAAAGCTGCTGACGGGAACATCATAAAGAGAGAAAATCTGCTTGAAATCAACCGCATACTGGTCAGCTGTTATAGCTCTGTTTGTTGCAAGTCTTGAAACAAATTTCAGCTCATTATTTTCGTAGGCACCCATTGTTATGTTGGTGTTGCCTATATCTATCGTAAGTAGCATAAAATCACCCTTTCGCCATAATTAAATTCATTATACTATATTTTTATAAATAATGCAATTAAAAATATACTTGATTTAGTGAAATATAATTGTATAATATGTTTAATAAAGGAGGCTGATAAAATGAAATGTGCCGTCTGTCCGAGAAAATGTTTTGCAGACAGAAAATCAGAAACGGGTGTCTGCGGCGTAAATGAAGATTTCAGAATTGCAAGGGCAATGCCTCATTTCTGGGAGGAACCGTGTATCAGCGGTGAAAAGGGTTCGGGTACCGTATTCTTTTCGGGCTGTAATCTCGGATGCGTTTTTTGCCAGAATTATGATGTCAGCCACCGTGCTTACGGAAAAGATGTCAGCGATGTTCAGCTTATGAAGATTTTTGACTCGCTCATTGAAAAGGGTGTTCACAACATAAATCTTGTTACCCCCACTCATTATGCACCGAGGCTTGCAAAAGTGCTGAAAGAATATGAATCTCCCGTGCCTGTTGTTTATAATTCATCGGGGTATGAAAGTGTTGAAACATTGAAGATGCTTGAAGGATTGATTGACATTTATCTGCCCGATATCAAGTATTTTGACAGCGCGGTATCTCTCAAATATTCGGGTGCAGAGGATTATTTTGAGAAAGCTTCGGCGGCAGTGCTCGAAATGAACAGGCAGGTCGGAAGTCTTTCACTTAATGAAAACGGAATGGCTGAAAGCGGAATGATAATCCGACATATGGTTTTGCCGGGCAACATTTCACAGGCTTCAAAGGTGTTTTCGTGGGTCAGGGAAAATCTTCCCGAAGAAACCTTCATCAGCGTTATGCGGCAGTATACTCCTTACGGAAAAGCAAAGGATATGCCGCCGATTGACAGAAAGCTTTCGTCAAGAGAATATTCCATCGTGAAAGAGAAAATTTATGCTCTGGGCTTTGAAAATTGCTATTTTCAGAGCAAAGAATCCTCAACCGAAGAATTTATTCCGAATTTTAATCTCGAGGGTGTTGACCTTTGAAGAAATATTTGTTAAAGTAATACATATAAAATTTTGGAGGTAATAAAAAATGGCAAAAGGTAAAGGTTTTATGGCCGAATTCAAAAAATTTATTATGAGAGGCAACGTTATTGACCTTGCAGTCGGCGTTATCGTCGGCGGTGCTTTTCAGGCAATCGTAAAGTCACTTGTTGACGACATCGTAATGCCCGTTATCAGCCTTGCAACAAAGGGTCTTGATTTTGCAAACTGGTTTGTTGCTCTTGACGGCAAAGAGTACGAAACTCTTGCAGCTGCTCAGGAAGCAGGTGCAGCAACTCTTTCATACGGCAACTTCATCAGCGCCGTGCTCAATTTCCTCATTATGGCTTTCGTTATTTTCTGCCTTATCAAGGTTATCAACACGGTTAACGAAAAGGCAAAGAAGAAGGAAGCTGAAGAAGCACCCGCAGCGCCCACAACAAAGGAATGCCCCTTCTGCAAGAGCGAAATTCACATCGACGCAACAAAGTGCCCCAACTGCACATCACAGCTTTAATTTCAAACATAAAAAGCACAGAGCAATTGCGCTTTGTGCTTTTTAAAGTTTAAATCTTAAATTTTCGGAGGATTTTATGAAACTTGGATTTATCGGTGTCGGTAATCTTGCAACCGCCATTCTCAAGGGAGTTGCGGTATCGAAAAAAATACCGTCAGCCGAAATAATGATTTACGATTTGAATACCGAAAGAATAAATGCGCTTTCTGCATCTCTCGGAGTAAAGACTGCAGAAAATGCAAATCAGGTTGCGGCATCGTGTGAAAACGTTGTTATTGCCGTAAAACCCAAGGATATAGCTTCTCTTATTGAAAATATCAAAGACGAAGTGAAAGAAAAAAATCCTCTCATTATTTCAACCGCCGCAGGAACACAGACGGAAAAGCTGACAGCTCTTTTCGGGTTTGATGCAAAGGTTGTCAGAATAATGCCGAATATCAACGCAACTGTCGGAGAATCGATGACTGCCGTATGCGGTAATGAAAACGTAACCGCTGAAAACATTGAGTTTGCGCTTGATTTTTGTTCGTGCTTCGGAAAGTCAGTTGAAATTGAAGAAAAGTATTTTTCAGCCTTTACCGCCGTTGCCGGCTCGGCACCTGCATTTGCCTATATGTTTGCCGATGCACTCACTCAGGCTGCGGTGAAATACGGTCTGCCCGCAAAAACTTCGCAGGATATTGCGGCGCAGATGCTTCTCGGAAGTGCAAAAACACTTCTTGAAAGTCCTCTGCCCGTGAGTGAGCTTATCAGAAATGTTTGTTCACCCGGCGGCACAACAATTGAGGGTGTATGCAGTCTCAAAGAAACGGGATTTGAAAATTCCGTTATCAGAGCGATAGATAAAACAGTTGAGAAAGACAGAATTATGTCTCAGAAATAAGGAGAAGCTTATGGAAATTCTTGTGTTGAGTTCTCTCGAAAAAGTCTTTTATGATGAAAAACCGAAAGCTGAAGAAATCAGCGGTTTTTCAATGCTGAAAAATGAAAGACACTCGTTTCAGACCGCTTTTCACTCGGAAAATACCGAAAAAATAAAAGTTGAATTATCGGGCGCGCTTGCTTCGTATTCAAAAGCATTTTTGGTTAAAACCGTTCCCGTCGGAACAGCCTGCAACGATGATGCGGATGATTATTTTCTGAGAAAAACATCGGGGGATTATCCCGATTATCTTGAGCCGATTGACGGCGAAATTACCGCCGAGGGCGGAAAATGGCAGAGCATCTGGATTGAGATTTCACCCGACGGAGAATATGCGGGCAAATCCGAACTTGAGGTTGCTTTTTCAAACGGTGTTTCAAAGAAAATAGAGGTTGAAGTTATAGATGCGCTTCTTCCCAAGCAAAGCCTTGTTCACACCAACTGGTATCATTCGGACTGTCTTTGCAATTATTACGGATTTGAAGCGCTCAGCGATGAGTTCTGGGAAACAAACGAAAACTTCATAAAAACAGCTGTTCAACACGGTATTAACTGTATTCTGACACCGCTTTTCACTCCGCCTCTTGATACAAAAGTCGGCGGCGAAAGAAGAACGGTTCAGCTTGTCAAGGTTTATAAAAGCGGCGGTACGTACAGATTTGATTTCCGCAATCTTCAGAAATGGATTGATATGTGCAGACGCTGCGGTGTTGAATATATTGAATTCAGCCATCTTTTCACCCAGTGGGGTGCAAAGCACGCACCTAAAATTATTGCAGTTGACCGCAAGGGCAGAGAGAAGAAGATTTTCGGATGGACAACTGATGCAAAGGGCAGGAAATATGAAGAATTTCTTCGTACATTTGCCGCTGAACTCATAAAGTTCATCGATAAGAATGATTTGCGAAACAGATGCTTCATTCACGTGTCCGATGAGCCGTCCGACAAACATCTTAAAACATACAGAAAGCACGCAACTCTTTTTGAAGAAATCTTTCCCGGTTTTGCAACATTTGATGCCCTTTCGGATTTTGATTTTTATAAAACGGGTGCAGTCAAGCTTCCCGTACCCTGCGAAAGCGACATAGAGGATTTTGTCGGAAACGTGCCTGAACTCTGGACATATTATTGCTGCGGACAGGATAAGGACAATCTTCCCAACAGATTTATGGCAATGCCTTCGCTTCGCAACAGAATTCTCGGTTTTCTGCTTTATAAATATGATGTCAAGGGCTTTTTGCAGTGGGGATATAATTTCTATAATCTCCAGTATTCCGTCAAAGCAATCAGTCCTTACGAAATAACCGATGCGGGCGGAAGCTTCCCCTCGGGAGATTCATTTATGGTCTATCCCGCAAAGGATAAGACACCGCTTGCCAGCCTCAGACTCAAAGTTTTCTATGACGGTTTTCAGGATATGATGGCTTTGCAGCTTCTTGAAAGCAAAATCGGCAGAGAAAAAACACTTGAGCTTATCGAAGACAGGCAGAAACTGAAATTCACAAGCTATCCCAAGGATGAAAAATGGTTCCTTGAAACCCGCGAAAAAATAAATCAGATGATTAAGGAGAACTGAAATGCCTATTTCTTTTGACAGCGAAAAAAGAATTTTCAAGCTTGACACTGCAACATCAAGCTACATAATTGAAATCTATCAGGAAAATTATCTTGTTCATCTTTATTACGGTGCAAAAATCCCTGATAACAACGTAAGTGCACTCAAATACAGAAGCTATTACGCATCATTCTGTCCGCAGAATTTCAATGTCAGCGACAATATTTTTTCCGTTGACGTTGCACCGATGGAATATCCCGGCGAGGGTGTGGGCGATTTCAGAATTTCCGCTCTTTCAGTCAGAAATGCAGACGGAAACACATCAACAGATGTGCGCTATGTGTCGCATAAAATTTATTCGGGCAAACCCGGGATTGAGGGTCTTCCCGCGCTTTATGCGGAAAATGACGAAGACGTAACAACCCTTGAAATCCTTACTGAAGACAAGACAACGGGTGTTCAGGCTGTGCTTTTCTACACCGTTTTTGAAAAATTCGGTGCAATGACAAGAAGTGTAAAAGTTATCAATAATTCCGAAAGACCTGTTGACATCGAAAGAGTTTACAGCTGCAGTGTTGATTTCTGCGGATATGATTACGATTTGATGACTCTTTACGGCAGATGGGGTAAGGAAAGAAGTCTTGAAAGAAGACCTCTTGCACACGGCAGACAGTCTGTTGCAAGCAAGAGAGGCTCATCAAGCCATAACCAGAATCCCTTTGCGGCATTGGCACAGAAAGGAGCAACCGAGGATTTCGGCTCTGTTTACGGTTTTAATTTTGTTTACAGCAGTAACTTCGATTTTTCCGTTGAGGTTGACCAGTTCGGAACATCAAGAGCGCTTATGGGTATCAATCCCGAAAGCTTCGGCTGGCATCTTGAAGCGGGCGAATGCTTCAACGCACCTGAAGTTGTTATGGTTTATACCGATGAGGGTATCGGTGAAATGAGCCGTATTTATCACAGACTTTACAGAAAGCATCTCTTCAGAGGTGTGTGGAAAGATAAAAAGAGACCTCTTCTCATCAACAACTGGGAAGCTACGGGAATGGATTTTGACGGCGAAAAGATTTTCTCCTTTGCAAAGAAAGCAAAGGAACTCGGAATGGAAATGCTGGTTATGGATGATGGCTGGTTCGGCGACAGAAATTCCGACAGAAGCGGTCTGGGCGACTGGCAGGTAAACGAAGAGAAGCTTGGCGGAACTCTTACTCAGCTTATCGAAAGAATAAACGGCATCGGAATGAAATTCGGTATCTGGTATGAGCCTGAAATGATTTCAAGAGACAGTAATCTTTACCGCGCTCATCCCGAATGGTGTCTCCATGTTCCCAACAGAGAAAAGTCAATCGGCAGATATCAGTATGTTCTTGATTACAGCAGACAGGATGTCCGCGATTATATTTTCAACGAAATGTATAAGGTTCTTTCGGTGAATAATGTTGACTATCTCAAATGGGATTTCAACAGAAATCTTTCCGAAGTCGGTTCGGCAATTCTTCCTCCCGAAAGGCAGAAGGAAGTGTTCCACAGATTTGTTCTCGGCTCCTATGATGTGATGGAAAGACTCAACAAGGCTTTCCCCGATATGCTTATTGAGGGCTGTTCGGGCGGCGGCGGACGTTTTGACCCCGGTATTCTTTATTATTCACCGCAAATCTGGACAAGTGATAACACAGACCCGATTGAAAGACTTACAATTCAGTTCGGCACATCAATGTGCTACCCCGCATTCACTATGGGTGCACACGTTTCGGCAAGCAAGAGAACGGGATATGAAACCAAGGGCAATGTTGCTCTCTGGGGTTCATTCGGCTATGAGCTTGACCCGAATAAATTCACCGATAATGAAGCGGAAATTGTCAAGGCACAGGTTGAAGAATATCACAAATACTATGATGTTATTCATTACGGCGACCTTTACAGACTTATTTCTCCTTTTGAGAATGAATATAAGGCGGCATGGATGTTTGTTTCCGAGGATAAAAACGAAGCCCTTGTCACAAGTGTTGTTATGAGAGAACACGAAAACAGAGCTTACGTTCTTAAGCTCAAGGGTCTTGACCCCGACAAATATTATGTTGACGAAGAAACCGATGAGGTTTATTCAGGCGCACTTCTTATGAATGCGGGTATCAATCTTATGCATTATAAGAACGAAGACGGCACCAGCTTGAAAAAATATTTCAAAGCAATTAAATAATAAAAAAGAGCTTGTATGGAAAAACCATACAAGCTCTTTTTCAGTCTTTATAGGATATTTTTCTGAATGTAACAATTTTTGCAAGGGTTTTTATTGTTTTTTCAAAAACCTTGCGGCAGAAACCGTTATACAGAACATTTTTAACAAGCTCGGCGCCGAATTCATCGCCTTTTTCCTTGAATGTCTTTATGTCGGAAATGCTGAACATCGAATACCAATGCACAACTCTGCTTGTGTAAACCGAGGTGTTGTTTTCGTCAACCTCAAGAATTCTGTAGCCGTACTGCGAGGAAAATCTGTCACGGTTATATCGGGTGCTGACCGTGTTTGAAATGTCAATTCCTTTGTGCTTTACTCCGAAAGCGTTTGTGTGGTCGTGACCCGAGAAAATTGCGAGCACATCGCCCTTTTCAGCCATTGCATCAAACTGACCGTAATTATGGTATCCCGAGCAGGGTGTTTCGGTAAGCGTTCCGAAATTTGTTTTTTCGGGATTGAACATATAATACTCATTCTTGTTATACATATGTCTGAATGAGAATGGAGCGTGGGGCGTTGTCTTTTTCAGCGCATCATAAACATCGTCAACGATTATGTGCTGAAAAGCAAGCGAGTAAACCTTTTCTCCGCCGTTTGCGGCAGTAAGACTGTCCGATTTCTTTTTGTACCATTCAACCTGGTCGGGAAGCACACAGCCGTAATGCCCCTCATCATCGTAATCGTTTGAATCGAAAACCCAAAGGTTGAATTTTATTTTGTCTCCCGCAGAAGAAAGCACGGGGACAATGTATGTGCCGCAGCCTGAAAGCTCATCGCCGTCATCAACCGAAATCGAGCTTGAATGGGTGTTGAAATAAGCCATAAGCTCTTCTCTTGACATTGCGCCTCTTTCGGAATCGTGGTTTCCGAAGGTTATTGCGGCGTGAATACCTCTTTTGTCAAAGATATCCATCAGCTTATCAATAAGAAGCTTTGTGTCCTCTGCTTTATCGCAGTTGTCAACATTGTCACCTGTAACAATGACAATGTCAGGCTTTTCTCTGTTGCAAGCCTCGGCAAGAAGCCACGAAGAAGCTTCAACGTTATCAAAATAATAATGGGTATCGGTGATGTGCATTATTTTAAGTTTGCCGTTGTTGAAGCGGATTGGTTTGGCTGTTGTGTTTGGTGAAAAAATATTTTTCATAAAAAATCTCCGATAAAATAAATATCCCCGCAGAAGCTTCGGCGGGGATATTTTTTTATGATTCAACGTGTGTCTGGAAGCCGTACTTCTTGAGAATCTTATTGATTCTGTCTTTGGGGTCAAGCAGACCGCTTACAGATTCATCGTGGTTAAGTGTGTCGATGATATATGAGCAATACTTTGACATATCAACGCTTACATACCATTCTCTTGAGAGAAGCTCGGGTGTTGAATAGATAAGGTTTGTTGTGAAAACCTTATTGATAAGACCCTTTTCGTAAGCTCTGTCAAATGACTCGAGACCGTTGCAGAAAAGACCGAACGATGTGCAGATGAAAATTCTGTTTGCCTTGAGTTCCTTAAGCTTTGTTGCAACTTCAATCATTGAGTCGCCCGATGAAATCATATCGTCAACGATGATAACGTCTTTACCCTCAACGTTGGTGCCGAGGAATTCGTGAGCAACGATGGGGTTTCTGCCGTCAATGATAATAGAATAGTCACGGCGCTTGTAGAACATACCGAGGTCAAGGCCGAGAACGGATGAGAAATAGATACATCTGCCCATACCGCCTTCGTCGGGTGAAATAACCATCATATGATTATTGTCGATGTTGAGGTCGGGAATGTTTTTGCACATTGCCTTGATCATCTGATAAACGGGCTGAACATTTTCGAAACCGTTCTGGGGAATTGAGTTCTGAACTCTGGGGTCGTGAGCATCAAAGGTGATGATATTATCAACACCGAAGTTCAGACAAAGCTCACGGAGCATATCTGCACAGTCAAGAGATTCTCTGCTTGAACGTCTGTGCTGTCTTCCTTCATAGAGCATAGGCATAATAACGGTGATTCTTCTTGCCTTGCCTCCGATTGCGCTGATGGCTCTCTTGAGGTTTGCATAATGGTCGTCGGGACTCATGGGAACGTCCTTGCCGTACATCTTATATGTTACACCGTAGTTGAAAGCATCGCAGAGGATGAAAATGTCGAAGCCTCTGACGGTTTCCTTGATAACGCATTTTCCTTCGCCTGTTCCGAAACGGGGGAAAGAAGCGTCAATTATATATGAATCTCTTTCGTATCCGTTGAACTGAATTGTACCTTTGTGTTCGCTTTCTCTTTCTTTTCTCCACTTAACGAGGTAGCTGTCAATCTTCTTTGCAACTTCTTCGCAGCCGGGCAATGCAATGATGCCGAGCTGACCTACGGGTATTGTGGTGAAATCCTGATAATCGGGCATGGCTTGTACCTCCGCTTTTTTATTTACAGATACATTCTACTACACTTTTCGACTTTTGAAAAGGGGATTGCAACGAAAAAATTTACAAGATATAGTCGGGTGTTTTGGGCAATTTGCCAAAACACCGCAAAATAGAGTATATTTTAGCTGAAAAGGATGCTGTTTACGATTCCTTCGAGTCTTTCCTGCTTGCCTGAAATGGGTGTATTCATACCCTTGAGTTCTGCGGCATATGCTGCAAGCTCTTCAAGGCTTGTTTCACCTGCAACAATCTTTGCACCGATGCCGTTTTCAAAGCTTGAATACTTTTTCTTGATGAAGCTGTCAATTCTGCCGTCCTCAATGATTTCAGCGGCTTTGATAAGACCGAGTGCGAATGTGTCCATACCGAGAATATAGCTTTCAATCATATCTTCAAGTGTGTTGCTGGGTCTGCGGCACTTTGCGCCAAAATTGAAGCCGCCTGTGAGTCCGCCTGCTTTGATAACCTCATACATACACATTGTTGCTTCGTAAACGTCAAACGGGAATTCGTCAGTGTCCCATCCGAGGAGGTAGTCGCCCTGGTTTGCGTCAATGCTTCCGAGCATTCCGTTGATTGCGGAAACTCTCAGCTCGTGCTGGAATGTGTGACCCGCAAGAGTTGCGTGGTTTGCTTCGATGTTCATCTTGAAATCCTTGTCAAGACCGTACTGACGAAGGAAACCGGTTCCAGTTGCGGCATCGAAATCATACTGATGCTTCATAGGCTCCTTCGGCTTGGGCTCAATATAGAAATCGCCTGTGAAACCGATTTTTCTGCCGTATTCAACAGCCATTTTCATAAGTCGTGCAATGTTTTCTTGCTCGAATTTCATATCGGTGTTGAGAAGTGTTTCATAACCTTCTCTGCCACCCCAGAAAACATATCCTTTACCGCCGAGCTTGACTGTAAGGTCAAGAGCCTTCTTTATCTGTGCAGCTGCAAAGCAATAAACGTCTGCGGAATTTGAGCTTCCCGCACCGTTCATGAAACGGGGATTTGAGAACATATTTGCTGTTCCCCAAAGGCACTTTATGCCTGTTTTGTTCATCTTTTCAAGGATGTAGTCGGTGATTTCGTCAAGTCTTGCGTTGGTTTCGTTGATATCGTCTGCTTCGGGAACAAGGTCAACATCGTGAAAGCAGAAATATTCAACACCGAGCTTCTGCATAAATTCAAAGCCTGCATCAACCTTTGCCTTTGCGTGTTCCATAGTGCCTTTTTCCGCGCCGAATGATTTGTCAGCGGTGTCTCTGCCGAACATATCTGTTCCTGCCGCACCAAGATTGTGCCACCAAGCCATTGCAAAGGGGAGATGCTCTTTCATTGTCTTACCGAGAACAACTTTATCTGCATCATAAAACTTGAATGCAAGAGGGTTCTTGCTTTGGGGACCCTCATATCTGATTTTTTCGATTCCTTTAAAGATTTCGCTCATTTCAGCCATCCTTTCTCATATCTGAAAAAACATTTCTTAATGCGGGATATATTTTTTTGAAATTCTCATATTTATTTTCGTAAAGCGCAACGAGTTTTTCGTCGGGATAAACAGTGTCCGAAACCTCAACAAGCTTCTGACAGGCATCAGCGACATTCTCAAATTCGCCGCAGCCGACTGCCGCAAGGATTGCGCCGCCGTATCCCGGACCCTGCTCTGTTTTGAGAATATCAAGGGGTATTCCGAGCACATTCGACATTATTTTCTTCCAGAGGGGGCTCTTTGCACCGCCTCCGCAGATGTTACTGCGCTCAATATTTATGCCGAGAGATTTTGCAACCTCAAAGCTGTCACGGATTGCAAAAGCAACGCCCTCAAGTACCGCCTGAAGCATATCAGCCGCATTGTTGTCCATTGACATTCCGAGGAATGTTCCTCTTGCGTTGACATCGTTTATCGGGCTTCTCTCACCCATAAGATATGGGAGAAAATAAACACTGTTTCTGCCGAGTTTTTCTTCGGTTATTTCGCTTTGAATTGCATTGTAATCATTGCTTTTCAGAATTTCTTCCATAAACCATTTGTTGCAGGATGCCGCCGAAAGCATACAGCCCATAAGATGATAGTTTCCGTCAGCGTGTGCAAACGAATGCAGGGCATTGTTGGGGTCAACACCGAATTTTTCGCTTGAAATGAAAATTGTTCCCGATGTGCCCAGAGAAATGTTGCATTTTCCTTCTCCGACCGTACCCGTACCGATTGCCGCGGCGGCGTTATCTCCCGCACCGGCAACAACCTTTACGTTATCGCTCATACCGAGTGTGTTTGCAACATCTTTTTTGAGTGTACCGATAATATCATAGCTTTCAAAAAGCTCGGGCATCTGACTTTCTTTGATTGAGCAGATGTCAAGCATCTTTTCTGACCAGCATTTATTCTTTACGTCAAGAAGAAGCATACCCGATGCATCGGAATAATCCGTTGAATGAATACCCGTCATAATATAGTTGATATAGTCCTTAGGAAGCATTATTTTTTCGATTTTTCCGAATTTTTCAGGCTCGTTGTTTTTCATCCATAGAAGCTTCGGCGCAGTGAAGCCTGCAAAAGCAATGTTTGCGGTGCATCGGGAAAGAACATCTTTACCGATTTCGCCGTTGAGATAGTCAACCTCTTTTTCCGTTCTTCCGTCGTTCCAGAGGATTGCGGGACGGATAACGTTATCGTCTTTGTCAAGTGCAACAAGACCGTGCATCTGACCGCCGCAACCAATGCCTGCAACAAGGCTTTTATCAATGTTTGCGGTCAATTCTTTTATACCGCATAAAACAGCTTCTTTCCAGTCCTCGGGATTCTGCTCGGACCAGCCTGACTGCGGGTAATAAACGGGATATTCCCTTGAAACCTCGTTGAGAATTTCGCCGCTTGCGTCAACAAGCAGAAGCTTTACCGCCGAAGTGCCAAGGTCAATTCCTATGTAAAGCATAATTTTTCCTCACTTTATATAAGCTCTGTCAATATTTATAACCGTAAAGCAACGGCTGTCTTTTTCCTGCACCTTTGCCTCAACGGAATTCTTTATTTCCTGTTCGGTGAGGGCAGCTTTTCTCGGCACAACCAAATCGAAAATAAGATTTGTTCGGGTCGGACCGTCAACAATTCTGAAATCGTGCATACTCATTTCAGGCGATATGTCCGCAATGACATCTCTGACGATTTTTTTGTATTTTTCTGTTTGCTCATCGTCAACGAGAACGGGGTCCATATGTATTGAAATTTCAATTCCGAGATTGTTTCTGATATCTTTTTCAATAGTGTCAATCAGGTCGTGGCTGACAAGAATATCTCTGTCTGAGGGAACTTCCGCGTGAACCGAGCCGATGATTCTTGAATGACCATAAGAATGAAGAACAAGGTCGTGAATTCCGATTACTCCGTCATAAGAAAGAACGGTTTCTTCGAGCTTATCAACGATTTCCTTTTCGGGAGGCTCGCCGAGAAGCGGACCCATTGTGTCTTTGATTATTCCGATTCCCGCATAAATAACAACAAGTGCAACGATGATGCCCATAAAAGCATCAACGGGTAAATCCGTAAATTTTGACGCAACAAGAGCGATAAGAGAACAGGTTGTTGCCGCAATGTCGCCGATGCTGTCCGTGACAACGGCATCAACCGTAACTGAATTTACGGCTTTACCGATTTTTTTGTTGAACATCGCAAGCCAGATTTTGGCGAGTATCGAAAAAACGAGAACAACAACTGCGGGAACGCTGAAAATAACAGCTTCGGGATTTGTGAATTTTTCGATTGAACCTTTTATCAGCTCAAAGCCCATAAGCAGAATGAAAAATGCAAGTGTCAGAGCAGATATGTATTCAACTCTTCCGTGACCGAACGGGTGCTCGTCATCTGCGGGTTTGCCCGAAATTTTGAATCCTACAAGGCTGATGATTGAAGAAATTGCATCAAAAATATTGTTTGCACCGTCGGCAACGATTGAAATACTCTTTGTCAATGCGCCGAAAATTATTTTGAAAACTGAAAGAATAATGTTCAGAACAATTCCGACAACTCCGCTGAGTATGCCGTATTTTATTCTTACACTTTCTTTCTCGGGTTTATCATAATCCTTCACAAAAAGCTTTATGAGAAGATTGGTCATCAGATATTACTCCTTTGTAACGTGAACATCAAGCTGATTATAGGGGATTTCAATGCCGTTTTTGTCAAATGAGAACTTGACGCCCTCCTGCATATAATAGAAAATATTCCAGTAGTCAACGCTTGAGCACCAGATGAGACAGTTGAATACTATTGCGCTTGCGCCGTGTTCTTTAACGGCAACGATGGGGGCGGGGTCTGTGAAAATAAGATTGTTCTTTTCAATAACTTCAAGAATTGCTTTTCTCGCTTTCTCGATATCAGTGCTGTATGAAACCGAAAACTGAAGGTCGATTCTACGTCTGTCTTCCGCATTGTAATTGATAATGTTCGAGGTGGTAATGGTTGAATTGGGGATGATGACTCTCTTGTTGTCGACTGTAACAAGAACCGTATACATTATCTTGATTTCCTGAACCGTACCGCAAACTGAACCGATATCTATGTAGTCGCCGGCTTTAAAAGGATGATTAACAAGAATCTGAACTCCGCTTGCAAGCTGGCTGATGCTTGCCTGCAAGCCAATACCTGCAGTAATGCCTGCAGCGCCGAGGGCGGCGATGAATGAATTGACATCAATATCAAGTGTTGAAAGTGCTGAAAGAATGAAAACAAACTTAAGCATAAGAGTTACGATTGTTTTGATGAAAGAGTGTATTGATGAATCAACACCCTTTGCTCGAAGAGCTTTCACAACAAGCTTTCCGATAAAATTGCTGATGATAAAACCGACAACAAGAATACCGATTGCGGTGAGAATGAGCGGAGCTTTTGAAATAATCAGAGCAACAATGCCGTCAAAGTCACGCTCTTTGATAAGCTGTGCAAGGTCGAGAGGATAAATTTTCATTTTTGCTTCTCCTTATATAAAAATACTTATTACATTATACTGATTTTGTATGCAATTGGCAATAGTAAAATCACTTTTTAATTGTTAAAATATCTGTTTTTCTGTTGACAAAACGGCGATAATAAACTATAATAATCTCGCTGGTAATGTGTTTATGGGTGAAGTGCGCCCGTAAATAACTGTGTCAGTATGCCGGTGTGGCGAAATCGGCAGACGCAAGGGACTTAAAATCCCTCGGTGGCAACACCGTACCGGTTCAAGTCCGGTCACCGGCACCAGAACGCTTTTGCTTGCGCGATCAAAGGCGTTAATAAATGAATAATGAATAATTATTGTGTTATAGATACATATAAATGTAAGAGAAACAATTGTAAAAAAACTATCTGTACGCAATGTTATTCATTGTTCATTTTTTTGCCTTTTTGAGGGGTGACTACTGCTTCAAATCGTCTCGCAATATCTGCACAACGTTTTGTCGATTTTTATTGTATTCTCCACCTCAAAAGGGCAAAAATACAACTGTATTTCAGAAGCTTTATAGCGCGGGGGATGTCAATAGGTCGTTCTGTTTCAAAAAACTATTGACAAATCCTAAAACAGATGTTATTCTATTAACCAAGAAAAAAGCTGTGACGAAGAAGGCTGATTCGCAATGTTTCCAGAGAGGCGGCGTTTGGTGCGAGCCGTCAGCGGAGTGTTTCAAAGCTATCCCTTCCGAGCCGAAACCCCAAAAGCAGTTTTGTGAGTAGACGGTTTCCGTGATTGCCGCGTTAAGGCATAGGACTTGTTAGAGTCTGATGAGTGGCGCATCAAGCGCAATTTGAGTGGTACCGCGGGTTTAACAGCTCGTCTCAAAATCAGTTTTGAGACGGGCTTTTTATTTTTATTAAAATCGTCTCATAAAGTTTCGTGAAACTGAAAGGAGAAGAAAATGGAGTACAATCTCAAGGAAGTTGCAGGCAGAATAAAGGACCTGCGAGAAGCAAAAGGCTATTCAGCTGAAGAACTTGCAAAGCTTACGGGCGTTTCTGTTGAGGATTACAAAATTCTCGAACAGGGTGAAACCGATTTCAGCTTTACTTTCATTTACAAATGCGCAAAAGCATGCGGCGTTGAAGTTGTTGATATTCTTGAAGGCACAAGCACAACGCTTACATCCTTTGCAATAACAAGAAAGGGCGAAGGTCTTAAAATCCTTAAGAAGCATGGCGTTGTTTATAATAACCTTGCTCCCAAATTCAAGGATAAGCTTGCGGAGCCTTTCCTTGTAAAATTCCCTTATCTTGAAGAAGAGCAGAACGCACCCATTAAGCTTAATTCTCACAACGGTCAGGAATTTGATGTAATTGTCAAGGGTTCTCTCAAGGTTCAGGTAGGCAACCACGTTGATATCCTCAATGAGGGTGATTCAATTTTCTATAACAGTCTTATTCCCCACGGAATGATTGCTGCGAGTGAGGGCGGCTGTGAATTCCATGCAGTTGTTCTTAATCCGCAGGACGGTCAGGTGAGCGAAGAATATCCCGAGGCACCGTTCATTGCGGCAAAGACTGCGGCAGTTGCCAAGAAGCCTGATGCAACGGTTGCTGATAAATTTATTGAAACCACTTGCGACGAAAACGGTGTTTTCAACGGAATTACATTCAAAAACGAAGATAAGTTCAATTTTGCTTTTGACTGTATTGATGAAATTGCAAATAAGACTCCCGATAAGCTTGCAATGATGTGGGTCGGAAACGATAAATCAGATCGTAAATTCACATTCAGCGATATGAAGAAGTATTCTGCAAAAACAGCAAACTATTTTGAATCGCTCGGCATTAAGCGCGGTGACAAGGTTATGCTTGTTCTCAAGCGACATTATCAGTTCTGGTTCTGTATGCTTGCTCTTCACAAAATCGGTGCGGTTGTAATTCCTGCAACCAATCAGCTTGTTGAACATGATTTTGAATACAGATATAAGGCGGCGCAGGTGAAGGCAATTGTCTGTACCGCAGACGGAGATGTTGCCGATGAGGCTGAAAAGGCAGCCGCAGCGCATCCCGATATGATTAAAATTCTTGTCGGCGGTCAGAAAGAAGGCTGGAACGATTTCAATGTTGAAATGGAACGTTTCAGCACTCACTACTTCCGCAAAGAGGATACACCCTGCGGAAATGATACCCTGCTTATGATTTTCACTTCGGGCACAACAGGTTATCCCCGAATTGCGGTGCATTCACACAAATATCCCCTCGGTCATTATCCTACAGCAAAGTATTGGCACAACGTAAACCCCGACGGTCTTCATTTCACAATTTCAGATACAGGCTGGGGTAAGGCGCTCTGGGGCAAGATTTACGGACAGTGGCTGTGCGAAGCAGGCCTTTTCACCTATGACTTCGACAGATTCCATTCAGATGACATTCTTCCGTTATTCAAAAAATATAACATCACAACCTTCTGCGCACCTCCCACAATGTACAGATTCTTCATCAAAGAGGATTTGTCAAAGTATGACCTTTCCTCAATAGAATACGCAACAACAGCAGGCGAGGCTCTCAATCCTGAAGTTTTCAATCAGTTCAAGAAGGCAACGGGTCTCACCATTATGGAAGGCTTCGGTCAGACTGAAACTACCCTTTCCGTTGCAAACTTTGTCGGCTCAAAGTCAAAAATCGGCTCAATGGGTAAACCCAGTCCTCTTTATGATGTTGTTGTTCTTGATCCTAACGGAAATGAATGCCCGACAGGCGATACGGGTGAAATTTGCATCCGTGTAAAAGACGGTGTTCCCTGCGGTCTCTTTACAGGCTACTATCTCGACGAAGAGAAGACAAACGATGTCTGGTATGACGGATATTATCACACAGGCGATCAGGCAACAATGGACGAGGACGGTTACCTCTGGTATGTCGGCCGTATCGATGATGTTATCAAGTCATCGGGCTACCGTATCGGACCTTTTGAGATTGAAAGTGTTATCATGGAACTTCCTTATGTTCTTGAATGCGCAATCACTCCCGTTCCCGATGAGGTAAGAGGACAGATTGTTAAAGCAACAATCGTTCTCACTAAGGGAACCATAGGCACCGATGAACTTAAAAAGGAAATTCAGGAATACGTAAAAACACATACGGCACCTTATAAGTATCCCAGAATTGTTGAGTTCGTTGAAGAACTTCCCAAGACAATCAGCGGTAAGGTAAGACGTGTTGAAATCCGCAAAAAAGACATTGAAAAAACAAACGGATAAACATTATAACAAAAGACCTTCGGCTTAACGCCGAAGTTCTTTTTGCATGTGAAACCTGATTATTTTACTGTTACATATCCGTCGCTGTATGCGGCAAAAACATTTGTGAGTTTTTCATCGTATACTCTGACTGTGAGTGTATCGCCGATTGAAGCATCGGTAACTCTCATTGTAACTTTTTCTGCCATATTTTCAGCTGTTGTTGTGCCGTTGAGAATATCAAATGTGCAATGAACGGCACTCTTTACAAGTGTTGTTGCAAGGGGATAGCTGTAAATTGCAAATCTGCCCTTACCCTCTGCATCAGCGGCAATGGCTGCCTTTGCATTTTCAACATATGCATTGATGTCTGCATTGTCTTCGGGCATTGCGATTTCAAAATGCTCGCCCAGACCGTTATATGCGGTGGGGAATGAGGGGGAAACATAGATGAATCCCTTTTTGTTGGTGATGTCAATGATTGTTGACTGAACAGAGCTGTCTGTTGAGAAGAGAACAACATTTTCACCTTTGATTCTTTCGTTGAGGTTAAGTCTGGCAACAGATTCTCTGATGAAAAGTGCTGCCTGATTTGAACCGCCGGAGAATGTGGGGTCAAGTGAGTTTTCGTATGCAAATGAAATTCCCTGTTCTTCGCAGGCTGCCTTGAATGCGATCTGCTGTGAAGCGATGAGGGGATTTTCATTGATATGACGTGTGAAGGAATACATTACGAAATATTCAGCTCCCTGAGCCTTTGCCTGAGCAACAATTGCCTTTGCGTATGCTGTCCAATCAGCGCAGAGCACAAGGTCTGCAAGTTCAGCAATTTTCTCAACACTTTCTTCAGGTTCAACGCAAACGGTAACGAGTGAAGGGTTGATTGATTTTGCTGCGTTGATTGCATTAACCGTGAACTGGGTAGCTCTTGCATAGATTATTGCACCGATTTCGCTGTCGTTTGCAAGTTCTCTGGAAATTTCCATAATCTGAGGGTCGCCGGGCTTAAGAATACGGCTGTCGGGATATTCTTTGATAACAACCTTTTCGGGATATTCAGCGGCAATTGCGGCTGCTGCTCTGTAGTCTTCAGGGTACTGAGCTTCGGGAGCAACAAGAATTGCAACTTTCTTTTCAGGTTCAACAATTTTTTCGGTGGGTTTCTTTGTCTTGCTGCAAGCTGCAAATGAGAAAACAAGAACAAGAGCAAGAAGAGATGCGATAATTTTCTTGAACATAATATAACCTCTTTTTTTGTGTTTTTATGAAATGAATTCCCTTACTTTTTCGTTAAGGTATTCTTCAAGACTTTTAGGACTGACGATTTCAACCTTTTTGCCTATGTGAATAAGCCAACCGATGAGTCTTTCATCAAGCACGGTGTAAACCTTGGCTATGCAGTAACCCTCTTCAGGGGCTTTCTTGAATTCAATGATATGCTCGAAATTGTTTTCAATAATCTCTGCGTCTTCAATTCTGAATTTAAGAAACAGCCATTCGGGAATTCTTCTTTTTGCCTGAGTGGGAATTCCGTTGAAGAAATTGACTGCGTCAACGAGCTCACCGTCATAGTCGAGGCAGGTCTCGTCAAGTATTTCTATGCTTTTTATTCTGTCAAGATTGATGAATTCAAGCTTTTCCGGCGTTTCATCACGCACGAAAGTGAGCGCAAGACAGGTTTTGGTTGACGCAACCCTTATCGGATTAACAATAATCTGTTCGGGAATATTGGGTCTGGCAAACAAATCTCCGGGAATAAGCTTTGTGTAAGTCATATTTATTCTTTTGCGGTCAACTATTGCGTGACGAAGGTCGTGGAGAACCTCCTGCGAATAGTTGCTCCGTTCAATAAGAGGAGAAATGTTTTTTGTTGATTTTTTCAGAAGCTCGAAAGTCGGAATACAGGAAATCTTTCTGATGTTTTTTTCAATTTCTTTTACGGTGTCGGCTGACATACTTTCGGACGAATAGATTGCTTCCATTATAAGGTGTAATGAGGTTTCCGAATGGCTTCTTGCCATAAAATAACCCTTTTTCGGCTTGTTTACCGAAACAACCTTGAACGGAGTTGTATTCATTGCTTTTATGTCCGCAAGAAGAGTTCTGCGGTTAACATCATATCCGTATTCGGCGAGCTTGAATTGAATTTCTTCGAGGGATAGAATATTGTAATCATCGGTGTACAGCAGAAATATCTCAACCAAGGCAACTAACCGTGTTCTGGGGTTCGTGCTGTCCGCCATCAGGACTCATCTCCTTAATCAGTATGTGAGTTTGCTGTTGATATCAATAAGCATATCTTTGTCCAGCTTGAGGACCTTGCGGTCATAGCTGTAAATACCGTTCACTTCAAACTCAACGTCGCTTACCTGTGTGTAAACAGTTGCGCTCAGTCCGAGTTTGATGAGAGGGATAATCTGTGATTTGTGAAGGAATGCATATGCCTTTGAAAGAGCTTTGCTGTTGCTGAACATTATGTAGCCGAAGGACTTTTTGTGGTTCCAGACGTGGTCTTTAATGTTCCAGCTGTACCCGCCGTATTCACTCAGAACATAAGGTCTGCCCTTTCTTGTAAACGGTGTCGGGGGAGTAACGGGGACAATATATCTGTGCATACTGCGGAATTCTGGACCCTTCTGGTCGTGCCAGCCGCTTGCGTGGTCAACAAATCTTGAGGGGTCATATGCTTTGACTTTTTCGCCGATTTCTTTCGCGTCGAACTGACCCCAACCCTCATTGAAGGGAACCCAGCAGCAGATTGAAACGCTGTTGAAAAGATTGTCAATCATTTCGAAAAGCTCGGTTTTGAATTCTTCTCTCCATTCAGCCTTACCGCGCTTGAAACTCTTGTGCATAAACTCGGTGTTATCCTTGACGTTTATGCTCAGATTCGGAAGCATTCCTGCAAGAATATTGCCGATGTATTCGCCGCCGCTTACCATATCCTGCCAGACAAGCATTCCGAGTCTGTCGCAATGATAATACCATCTGCGGGGCTCTGTCTTGATATGCTTTCTGAGCATATTAAAACCGAGCTCTCTCATCTTTTCGATATCGAATACCATAGCTTCGTCAGTCGGGGGAGTGAGCTGGCTTTCGGGCCAGTAACCCTGGTCGAGAAGACCTCTCTGGAAATAAGGCTTATTATTAAGAGCGAGTCTCGGCTTGCCTTTTGCATCGTTCACTATTGAGAATTTACGCATTCCGAAATAGCTTGAAACCTCATCCTTTTCGCCGTCGCATTCAAGCGTCAGTTCAAGTGAATAGAGGAACGGGTTTTCGGGACTCCAGAGCTTTGCGTAGGGGACGGGGATTTCACAGTCAGCCTGAATTTCACCGTCAAAAACGGTTTTTTCTCCGTCAAGAATTTTGGCAGTCAGCTTGCCTGTGCATTCGCAGGTGTGATTTACCTTAATTCCGATAACACTTCTGTCAATGTCGGGAAGAAGCTTGATATTTTCAATGTGGCAGTAATTAACGGGCTCAAGCCATACAGTCTGCCAGATGCCCGATGTTGCAGTGTACCAGAAACCGTGTGTCTGCTGAACCTGTTTGCCTCTCTGCTGATGACCTTCGTCTGTGGGGTCATAAACCTTTACGACAAGCTCATTTTCGCCGTCAGTAACAACATCTGTTATATCAAAGGTGAACGGATTATATCCGCCCTTGTGTTCGCCTACAAGCTTTGAGTTGACCCATACACTGCACTGCCAGTCAACCGCTTCAAAGTGAAGCAGAGCACGTTTGCCGTTGAAATCTTCACTAAGCGAAAACTTTCTGCGATACCATATTCTGTCCTTGGCGGTGACACTTCTGCCGACACCCGATGCGGCACTCTCGATTGAAAACGGAACAAGAATTTTTCCGTCATAGCTTTCGGGAATGCTGTTTGTGTCAGCGGTTACTGCGTAATCGTATTCGCCGTTGAGACAAATCCAGCTTTTTCTTTCAAGCTGAGGTCTCGGATACTCCGCAAGAGGACATTCCTTGCTGATTTTGTCAAACCAGATTGATTTTAATTCGCTCATAGCATACTCCTGTAATTATTTTAAATTTCTGTATAAACTTTATCAAGTTTCCATACGCCGTTTTCAAAAACAGCGGTCATTTCAAGCTCCTTGCCGTTTTCGTTAACGGTCTTGAAAACGCATTTGTCATTTGTGACGGAAACACCCTCGATTGTGATTTCGTAAGATTCAAGAGGGTCATTTTTTAATGTGTAGTTGTTTCTGCTGTAAAGCTTTCCGTCAATGTCTTTATATATGTTATCTTTCAGAAGGTTGTCTGCCGCTTCTTTAGTGTATGTTGAGTTGACGTAATCAACAAGTGAAGCACAGCTTGTGATTTTATCCGATATAACGCGATAATATGTTGTCATTCCGTCTTTTTTTGGTTTGCTTATGTCAACGGTGAGACTTCTTTCAATGAAAACCTCCTTGACAAACATTCTGTTTGATTCAACAAGAAGCGTAAGATTTTGTTTAAAACCGTCGCCGATAAATGTGTTTGCTTCGGTTGTTGAAGTGTCTGTCTGCACATCTGTTGTTTTATCACTGTTGCAGGCGGTGAACACCGAAATGATTGCAACAACGCATATAATCAAAGCAAAAATTCTTTTCAAATCAAATCACCCTATTTTTAGATATTTATAGTTTTTATTATATATAATAGAATACAATTAGTCAATCGAAAAATTATTTTTTCTGATACATTTTAAACAAAAACAGGCAACTCTGAAAACGAGTTGCCTGTCTGGTTTATTTTATTGCGATAATTGTGATTGCGGAAAGAACAAGCTGAATCATACAGAATCTGTAGATAACCTGTGTGTTTGACCATTCCTTGTTCTTTCTGTAATGGTCGTGAAGAGGAGTGCGGATTTTTTTGAATGCATTGATATGAAGGAATCTGATAAGAGAAACCTTGAGAATTCCGAGAAGACCGTCAAGGCAGAGCATAAAGCAGAGCGGAACGGTGAGAAGAATGTTGCCTGTCTTGAGCATAAGAATGCAAAGGAAAAGACCGAGAGCGCGTGAGCCTGCGTCGCCCATCATCATTGTGCTCGGTGCGGCATTTCGCCAAAGGTAGGGGAGGAGAGTGAAAACCATAATCACAGTGAGCATAACGGGTTCGTTTTCTCCCGTGAGAATGTTTATTGCAACTGCCGCGGAAATCATTGATATGCTTGAAAGGGTTCCGCAGAATCCGTCGATACCGTCGGAGCAGTTGGTTGCGTTGATGAGCATCCATACAAGAATGGCGGCAATTATTCCGAAAAGCACGGGAGGAATGTTGAGCTCAAATCCGAAGAAGCTGATTGCTGTGAGTTCACGGTTGAAATATACAAAGTTTGCGGCTGTAAGACCCGAGATAACAAGGTCGATAAGCCCTTTTTTGTATTCACCCCAGGGCTTTTCCGAACGGTCATCAAGATAACCTGAAAGCATTCCGAAAAAGATGAGTATGTAATAGAAAAGATATTCAAGTGAAAAAGGAACAAAAAGAAGTGCAACAATAATAAACGAGCAAACAAAAATAATTCCCGCACCTCTTGCTTTGCCTGCGGAAAGCTTTCCGTCAACCGCAAAATCTCTGCCCTGGTCCTTGGGAAGCTTGTCCTTGAAAAGTTTAAGAAGTAAACCGCAAAGAAGCACAGCAGCGGCAACCGCGGCAATCAGATAAGTCTTCTGGGGTAAAAAAGCTGAAAGCATAGATAATCCTCCGATATGTGTTATTAACACAAAAAGAATATCACATATTTACTTGATTTTCAATAAAAATTTTGCATATTATATTATGTTTTGTTCAAGCAGAATGTCTTCTATCACCGATTCAAAATGAAAAAACGAAACCTTTTCATTTTTAAGGCATTTGATGATTTCTTCAACATTTTCTTTTACCGCAGAAATATCATCAACGGATTTTTCAAAGTGTTTTCCCAACGAATCGGTGAAAGATGCCGTTATTCCGTAAGTGGTATTGATATCCGTTTCTTCGTAGTTGTGTTTTCTTTCGGATAACATGAAGGATGTTTTCAGATCATCAGAATTGAAAATCAGTGTTTCAGAATTTGCGTTTGTTTCCATATGTGACACTCCTTTTTTAAAACTTTTGAGAAGCAAAGCTAAATATGCGCTATTTTTTGCAAAAAATCAACAGAAATTGTCATTTGGTCATTGACAAGTGAGTCAAAATGTGTGACAATGTGTGACAATATGTCACTCGTCGGAGGGTAATATGGTTTTTGCGGATAAACTGAAAATGATAATGCAGTTGACACAGACAACAAACAGCAGGCTTGCGGCAGCGATAAATGTTGATCCGTCGCTGATAAGCAGACTGAAAAGCGGAGACAGGTTTGTTTCATCAAAATCGGATTATTTATATAATATGGCTGAATATTTCGGCTCAAAATGTAATGACAGCTTCAGAAGTCTCACTGTGCTTGAAATTCTGGGTGCAGAATTCGGTGAAGATATTGTTATTGCGCTTGAAAAGTGGTTCCTTGATGAATCAGTAGGGCTGCCAAAAGAAAACATATCCGATTTTTATCGTCCTTTGTCGGAAAATAAAAAGAAAATCAGCAAAGATAAATATTGCTATTTTAACGGAAAGGATGCATTGTCACGCGCTGCAGAATATGTCAATGATCTGGCGGAACAGAATGATGTTAAGGTTATAAAGATTCTATCGGACTGCAATAAGGGCAAGAACAGTGTTGAGTTGTTTGAATGCTGCAGGGAAACCTTGATAAGACATATGAAAAAAGGAACGGAAATCGTGCGGGTTATGCCTAATTTTACGGATATGAGTTGTGCGGTAAATGATATTATTTCGGGTTTTTCAATCTTGGAGGAAGGAAAACTTGAATCATATTATTATCACAATTTCAAAGAAGGTGTATTCAACAACAGACTTCTGGTTGTTCCCGGTGTCGCGGCAATGATTTCCGAATCTGTGTCGGAAAGCGGAGTTGAACCCACAATTGTTATCGCCGATAAAAAGGCGATTAGCGATTATGAGAAACTGTTTGACGAATATATCGGTTATTGTACTCACGGTATAAGAACAAAGCCAATCAGAATTCTGAATGAAACTCTGAACGGCTTTTTTGATGATTGCGATGATTTTTGCAACATTTACGGAAAGCTTCCTTTAAATTTTATAGCGAAAAATCGGTATATTAACGGCGGAGATTTTATTGCTGACCATATGAAAAAAATTCTTGCAACAAACAATGTTACCGAAGTTTTTTCACTTATAAGACCTGAAGAATTTGATCAAGCCGATAATGCCGTACAATATAAAAGATTTCTTTCGGAAACCGTTAAATTTCTTGAAAATGAGCCTCGTTATAATGTTATTATTCTGCCTGAAACAGGATTTCTGAAAGGTAATGTGTTTCTCAAAAGAAACGGTGAAGCGGTATATTTGCCGAATACCCCGAGTGAAACCTTTGGTTTTGTCAGCCATAGGCTATCGGTCGATACTTTGTGGCAATATTTTACGGATGATGCACGTTACACACGCGAGCAACGGAAAAGGAAAAGTGTTGAAGAAATAAAGGCTTGCATAGAAACTCTCAGATAAAAGAAACGGATGTCTCAAATATCGCTAAATGAGACATCCGTTTTTTAATTGATTTTAAAGTTAGAGAAAACAATGTGGAGAGGGGCACCCTCTATTTCAAGTTCGAGCCATTCTCCCGTTTCCGCGTTCTGAGTCATTATGAATATGCCTTTTTCGCTTGAGCCGCTGTAGCTCCAAATACCGTCGGAATATGTTTTGGTTATCTCAATATCGGCTTTTATATCAGATATTGCCTGCGTAAGCAGATGACCGAATTCCGTTTGCGGAAATCTTGTGAAATCCGAGCCGAATTCAAGTCCGTCATAGTTTATTTTACATACGCCGTCTTTATATGTAACCGTTAGTTTGTTCAGAATTTCGGGAGTGAGCATTTTTACAGTCCAGTCACCGTATGAATTTTGAACGAATTCCGCCGTCATTGTTAATTCTCCGCACACTGCCTCAAGCGTTGCAGTGTAGCTTTCAGGGGGCGGGGGAGGTGTTTTTTCTCCGATAATCTGCTTTTCACATCCCGAAGCGGTCATCACCAGAATAATGACTGCCGCAAAAACAGAAAAGAGCCTTTTCAAATTATCACCCGTTATTCAAATTTCGAAAAAAGCTCGGGCAGATAATTGAGCACATCGCTCGGAAGCATACCTCTCATTGAGGTTTTCTCCGCAACCGCATCGGCGCAGAGACCGTGGAGATAAACCGCACTTACTGCGGCATCAAACGGCTTCATTCCCTGGGCAAGAAGCGAAACGGTCATTCCTGCAAGCAGGTCGCCGCTTCCGCCTTTTGCAAGTCCTGAATTTCCCGTTGAATTAACATAAATCTCTGTCGGATTGCCGCCGCAGACAACTGTGTTTGCACCCTTGAGAACAACGGTTATTCCGTATTTGTTTGCGAATTCATACGCAACGGAAATCGGGTTTGAGACAATCTCTGCAATGCTTTTTTTGCAAAGACGGCTCATTTCACCCGGATGCGGAGTGATT
The DNA here is from genome assembly GCA_045637305.1 of Acutalibacteraceae bacterium. Taxonomy (GTDB): domain Bacteria; phylum Bacillota; class Clostridia; order Oscillospirales; family Acutalibacteraceae; genus CAG-177. The sequence continues at coordinate 16,965 of JAZTZD010000043.1, read as the reverse complement.
ATTATCGGTGCCTGAGCTTTCTTCAATATATCTATATTAGTGCTCAGCGCATTTATTCCGTCAGCATCGATAATTAACGGAGTTTTTATTTCTTCAATGAGTGAATGAACAAGTCTGGTTGTGTCTTTGTTGAAACCGAGACCGCAGCCGACAAGTGTTGCCGAAGCTCTTTTTGAGGCTTCCGAAATTGCGGGAAGAGAAGAAAAGGCGAAGGTGCCTTCAAAGTTGGACTCTAGGGGAAGCAACAGAGGCTCGGTAAGTTTTGGCGCGATTGCGGGGTATGCACTCTGCGGAAATGCCGCCGTAACAAGACCGACACCGCTTCTCAATGCACCGCTCACGGCAAGATAAGCCGCACCCGTCATTCTCATACTTCCGCAAACGCACAGCGCGTGTCCGTATGTACCTTTGTTTGAAACGGGTTTTCTTTTCGGAAGCATATTTTTTATGTCGTGCGAATTCAAAGTGAAACAGGTTACGCTGTCAATCTTTCTGAAATCGTCCTTGCTTATTCCGATATCGGCAACAACAACTCTGCCGCAGGCGGAATTGCAGGGCTTCATTATGTGAATTGGTTTATATGCGGATATCGCGATTGTCATTTCAGCTTTGAAAACAGAGCCTTCGATTGTTGCACTGTCGCAGTTTGCACCGCTGGGCACATCAATCGCAACCGTTGGGCCTTTCGCGGAATTGACTGCCTTTGCAAGTTTGCTCAGAGGTGCATCAAGTGAGCCTGAAAAACCCGTTCCGAAAACGGCATCAACAATTATTTCCGCTTTTTCAATGTGTTTGTATACGGCGGTAATATCGCCGCTGTAACGGATAATATCAATTCCCGTGCTTTCTGCAAGAGAAAAATTGTTTATTGAATCCTTTGCTTTCGGTTCGCCGCAGGCAAGCAAAACGGTGACCTCACAGCCGTATTCCCACATTTTTCGCGCAATAACAAAGCCGTCACCGCCGTTTTTACCCTTTCCACATACTATAAGAACATTCTTCGGATTATTTTTGCTTATATGATAGTGTTTTTTTATTATTTCAGCGCAGGCGGTGCCCGCATTTTCCATAAGTTCGGGAAAGCTTGTGCCTCTTTCAACGGCATTGCATTCCGCCTGATACATCTGTTTGCTTGTTACAACAAACATCTTTCCACCCCATAACATAGTTTATATAGCAATTTTATCATAGAAATATATTAAATAAAAGACTAAAAATAAATATATTTTCTTAAATTAGTTATTGCTCATTTGTGTTTATCTGTGTTATAATTTTACCATATACTGCTGAAAGGCGGAAAACGGTATGGAAAAATATATAAACGAATATATAAGACCCCGTTTGCAGGGTGACGGAGGCGAAATAACTTTCGTAAAGCAGGAGGGCGACGAAGTAACTGTTCTTCTGCAGGGCGAATGCTCAAAATGTCTCATTCTTCACCGCTGCCTCGAATGGATTGAACAGCGCATTGAAAACGACCTTAAACAAAAGGTAAAGGTTATCGGAATACGTAAAAAGCCTTATTTTCAGGACAAGTAAGGAGGTTATCTTGATTGGCACATATTAAAGTTGAGAGAAGAAGTATGCGTCCCGAGGAGTGGATTGACCTTCGCTTCGGGTGGCTGAAAAGACATATTTACAGCGAAAAACACGAAATAACCTCTTTCACAATCAGAGAAGCCCGTCAGGAATCGGAGATGAATTTTGAATTCTACGATGAAACACCGCGGGCGCTGAAAAAAGGCGATATGTATTTTACGCCCGACGGTACGGCTTTTATCGAAGCAGATTATGAGCTGCCCGTTCATCTCAGGGGAAAAGAATTCTGCTTTTCTCTTAAAACGGCGGCGGAAATGATAGTGAAAGTCAACGGCAGATATGTCGGAGGAATCGACCCCAACCGTGAAAGACTCGATTTGTCACCGTATGTTGATTCGGATAAGCTTCATTTTGAAATTATGGGTTATAACCGTTCAAAGCCCGATGACGAGCGCAATCCCGAAAGTCTGAGCGTAAGAGGATGCAGACAGATTTTTGAGGGCGGTTATATTTCTGTTGTCAACAAAACGGTGCAGTCGTTGGTTTATGACCTTGAAATGTTGCTTGATGCCGCAAACAGCGGTGTTTTTAACGAAGATTTCACACCGTTTGCAATCCGTGAAATTGACAGGGCGCTGAATTTTATCGATTTTGATAATGTTAACGATGAGGACTGCAAGGCGGCGGCGGATCACCTTGAAAAACATATCTTTTCAAACAAAGATTACAAAGGCAGCGGCAATGTTGCACTGATTGCGCATTCACATCTTGACATTGCTTATTATTGGCGCAGAATTCACGCCGTGCAGAAAAACCTCAGAACGGTTCTTATCCAGCTTCGTTTAATGGATAAATATCCCGATTTCAGATATGCACACACTCAGGCATATACCTATGAAACGGTAGAAAAATACTATCCCGAAATTTTTGAGGAGCTTAAAGAGAAAATTGCATCGGGTCAGTTTGAGCCCGTGGGCGCGATGTATGTTGAACCCGACTGCAATGTTCCCTCGTGCGAAAGTCTTATCCGTCAATGTCTTTACGGACAGACTTATTTCCGTGAAAAATTCGGATTTACGGTCAACAACTGCTGGCTTCCCGATGTTTTCGGCAACAGCTGGATTTTACCGCAGATTCTCAGAAAGAGCGAAGTGAAATATTTCGTTTCAAATAAAATGTCAACATGGAATGACACAAACAGATTTCCGCACAACAATTTTATCTGGAGAGGAATTGACGGCTCAGAGGTATATGCGTGTGTGCCGCCGACACATTTCATCTCGTGGAATATGCCCAGTCAGGTTCAGGAAAACTGGGAAGCATATCAGGATAAAAACATAGGCGGACAAACTCTGCAGATGTTCGGCTACGGTGACGGAGGCAGCGGCGCAACCGAGGAAATGGTTGAGCTTATGCACAGATTTGATAAGCTTTCCGTTATGGCGAAAACCGAGCATACCACGGCAAAGGAATTTTTATCAAAGAATTTTGACGGCAACAATGCTCTCGCAACGTGGGACGGCGAGCTTTATCTTGAAATGCACCGCGGAACGTTTACAACAAAATCAAACCTCAAGGCATATAACAGAAAGCTTGAATTCATGCTTCGCGAGGCGGAATTGCTTTCTGTTCTGCGAATGAAACAGGGGATTGAATATCCCGCAGAGAAAATCAGAGAATGCTATAAAAAGCTGATGATAAATCAGTTTCACGATATTCTTCCGGGAAGCCATATCACGCCAGTCTACCGTGATGCAATGGCAGATTATGAGCAGATTGAAAAAGAGCTTTCCGAAATAATCGGCAATAACGGAGAATATTTCAATTCGCTGAATTTCAGAAGAAATAATCTGACATTTATTCCTGATGAAAGCGGAAATGTTATCCGAACGGGTCAGAAAGGCTTCTATGCATTGCCCGATATGATGCCGCTTTCAAACGGGAAAATCGTAAAAGCCGAAAATTCATCCGACTGGATAACGGTTGACGGCTATAATGTTGAAACACCTTTTTACAGCATAGTGTTTGAGGCTGACGGAAGTATTTCTTCAATCAGAGATAAAGAACTCAGCCGGGAATGGGTAGACGGCAGTTTCAACAAACTTAAGATTTATCACGACACACCCGGCAATTACGATGCGTGGGATATTCTTCCGAATTATAAAGATAAGGAAGAAACACTTGAAATAACACAGCCTCTTTGCTATGATTATGCAGACGGAGAATGCGCAGAGTTTTCTGTTGTTCTTTCAACGGGAAAAAGCGAGTGGAAAATGATAATCAGGCTTTTCAGACAGTCAAGAGGAATTGAAATTGAAAATATCGTTGACTGGAACGAAAAGCACCGTCTCGCAAAATCCGAATTCAACTGCAATATTCTCACAAGACAGCTTCTTTGCGATACCTCTGCGGGTATCATAACAAGAGAAACACACCGCAACACAAGCTGGCAGCAGGCAAGATTTGAAGTCTGCCATCATAAGTGGTGCGATATGGCTGAAGCAGGCGGCGGCGTTGCACTTATCAATGCGGGCAAATACGGCGTTTCGGCAGAGGGAAATACGATGTCACTGTCTCTTCTGCGTGCAACAATCAGACCTGACCCCACCTCGGATATCGGCAGACACAATTTCTGCTATATGATTTATCCGCACCAAGGCGATGCGGTTTCGGCTGAAATAAACAACATTGCTTTTGAATATAATGTTCCGATATGCAGAGCAGATGTGAAATCGGAACTGCCGCCATTTGACGGACTGTGGCTTCAGGCGGCAAAGCTATCTGAAAACGGCAGAATGATTGTGTTAAGACTCAGCGAGCAAAACGGAGCAAGAGGTGTTCTTCATCTTCCCGAAAAAGTTAAAATCCTTAATATGCTTGAGGATGTTATCGGTGAAGAAAAGGACATTGAATACACACCGAATGAAATTTTAACCATAGGTTATGACATATGAAAGGAGATAATTTAATGAACGGATTTGAATATTGGCTTACCTTTGATGAAGAAACAAAAAAGGAGCTTGAAGCCATAACAGACGAAAAAGAGCTTGAGGACAGATTTTATAAAGAACTTGAGTTCGGAACAGGCGGACTTCGCGGAGTTATGGGTGCGGGTCCCAACAGAATGAATAAGTATACCGTTGCGAAGGCAACAAAGGGTCTTGCAGATTATCTCAACGCTTCCTTTGACGGCGAGAAATCCGTTGCAATTGCATATGACTCAAGAAACAATTCGGCTTTCTTTGCTGACACAGCCGCTTGCGTGCTTGCTGCAAACGGTATAAAAGTATATCTTTTCGATACTCTTATGCCGACACCCGTGCTTTCATTTGCGGTCAGATATCATAACTGCACAGCGGGTATCGTTCTTACAGCAAGCCACAATCCCAAGGAATATAACGGCTATAAAGTTTATGACGAAAAGGGATGCCAGCTTGTTCCCGAATATGCAGATAAGGTGATCGCGTTTGTAAATGCGGTAACAGACCTTAAAAACATTGAAATGATGTCGCTTGAAGATGCCAAAGCAAGCGGTAAGGTTGTTTATGTCGGCGAGGAAACACTCAATGCTTTCCTTGCAGAGGTTGCAACTCAGAGCGTTTATAACGAAAAATCAGACCTTAAGATAGTTTACACACCGCTTCACGGAACAGGTAATATTCCCGTGCGCAGAATTCTCGAAGGTAAGAATGTTTCTGTTGTAAAGTCGCAGGAACTTCCCGACGGCAATTTCTCAACCGTGCGTTCACCCAATCCCGAGGAGAAGGATGCTCTTACTCTTGCAATTGAGCAGGCAAAGAGTGAGAATGCGGATATCGTTATCGGAACAGACCCCGACTGTGACAGAGTAGGTGTGGGCGTGCTTCACGACGGTGAGTATCAGCTTCTTACAGGTAACCAGACAGGTGCATTGCTTGTTGATTTCGTTCTTAAATTCAGAAAAGACTCAATGCCCGAAAATGCGGCGGTTGTAAAGACAATAGTAACAAGCGGTCTCGGTGCGGCAATTGCAGAAAAGAACGGCGCAAAGATTTTTCAGACCCTTACAGGCTTTAAGTATATCGGCGAAAAAATCTGCCTCTGGGAAGAAAGCGGCGAAAACACTTTTGTTTTCGGTTATGAAGAAAGCTACGGCTATCTTGCAGGCACTCACGCAAGAGATAAGGATGCCGTTTCAGCATCAATGCTTATTTCCGAAATGGCGGCTTACTACAAGAACAACGGCAAGACACTCATTGACGCAATGAACGATATCTATGCCGAATACGGATATTATTTCGATTGTCTTGAAACCTTTGTGCTTAAGGGCAAAGAGGGTGCAGAGAAGATTCAGAGCGCAATGAAGGCAATGAGAGAAAGCGGCGAAAGCCTCTTTGAAGACCTCGATGTGCTTCTCGACTATTCAAAGGGAATCGATGATCTGCCCAAGGAAAACGTTCTCCGTTTCGATTTCAAGGACGGTTCATGGGCTGCTGCAAGACCCTCGGGCACAGAGCCGAAGCTCAAGCTTTATTTCTCAATCAAGGGCGATAACAAAGAGCAGGCTCAGGCAAGACAGCTTGAAATCCGCAATGTGCTTGCAGAAAAAATTTACGGTTAATATTTACTTTTTGCTTAAAAAGATTTACAATTGTTAAAAAGCCTGAATGGGAGGTCAAAAAATGAAAAAGCTTACAGCAATTATTCTTGCAGTTGTTATGGCATTCTCCGTGCTTTCAATGTGCGGTTTTGCCGCAGAAGAGCCTGCAATCAGAAACGTTTCCGTTATGCAGGCAGACCTTATAACCGAAGACGATACAGACAGAGAGATTAACTGGTATGCGGCAAACGGAGAATATTATCTCTTCATTCCCGCATCTGTCAGCTACCTTCTTGCGGATTTCGTTGTTGACAGCAGCGAAAAGGTTTATATCGACGGCGTTGAGTATGCTCAGAAGCAGAAGCTTGCATTGGCAATCGGCGATAAGAAGCAGGTAACACTCAAGGCGGGCGACGAAGAATACAAGCTCAATATCATTGACGGTTCAAAGATTGCATCGGTTTTCATCACAACCGAATCAGGCTCGCTTGACTATATCCATCAGGATAAGAGCAATCAGGAAGAAGGCTTTATAGAGATTGTTGACGAAATGGGTATCGCTGTTTATGACGGCGTGCTTGACCAGATTAAGGGCAGAGGCAACTCAACATGGGGCAACCCCAAGAAGCCCTATAATATCAAGCTTGCTGAAAAGGAAAATCTTTTCGGTATGGGCAAGAGTAAGAAATGGAGCCTTCTTGCAAACTACGGTGATGAATCACTCATCAGAAACTCGGCTGTTTTTTCGGTTGGCGACAAAACAGGTGTTCCATATACACCCAAGGGTGTTTCCTGCGATGTTTACATCAACGGCAACTATGAGGGCGTTTATCTTTTCACAACAAGAGTTGAGGTTGACAAAACAAGAGTTGATATTGATAATCTTGACGATGTAAATGAGGAAATCTGTCAGGAATTTTACGATGACGAAGATTTCGATATGGACACACTTAAGATGGGCGGCAAATACGGAAAGTTTGCAGGCCTTCTTGAAGGAACAATGAAATGGGTTGATATTCCTGTGCCCGCAGATTCATCTGCTGAAGCGGAAACAGGCGGATATATCATTGAAATGGAGCTTGCAAACCGTTATGCAGACGAAATCAGCGGTTTTGTAACAACAAGAAGCCAGCCGTTTATAATGAAGTCCCCCGAATATGCTTCACAGGCACAGATGGGTTATATCAGCGATTACTATCAGAGATTTGAGGATGCGGTTTTCTCTGAAACAGGCAAGAATGCAAACGGCGAAGACTATAAAGACCTTGCAGATTTCGATTCACTTGTATCATATTATGTTGTAAGCGAATGGGCAGGAAATATGGACAGCGGTCTGACCAGCACATATTTCTTCAAGCCTGCAAACGATAAGCTTTATGCAGGTCCGCTCTGGGACTACGATATCGCACTCGGCAACAACGGTCTCAACCGTTTCGGCGTTGACTATACCAATCCCAACGAGTTTACTGTTGCACGCAACAGAATGTACAGAAACACAATTTTCGGTCAGTATGATGCCTATAAGCTTCCCACAATATATAATCAGCTTTGCCAGAAAAAAGAGTTCGTTGATGCTGCAAAGAGCCTCTGGGATTCAAAGGTAAAGGATGCTGTTGCACTTGTAAATGCGGAAATGACTCTTCTCGGAGAGGTTCTTGTTGATTCGGCAGTTATGAATGCAATCCGCTGGAATTCTTACGGTACATATGACGCTCAGGCAATCGCAACTGCTTACAAGGCAGAAGTGAAAAAAGTTGTTGATTATTCAAGCTCAAAGAGTACTTTCCTTACAGCAAATCTCGGAACAATCGTTGAACAGGATCTTGATAACGGATTCTTCAATATTTTCCTTTATTCACTTAACAACATTTTTGAAAACATCGTAAAAATTTTCAGCTGAAAATGATTTTTGCCGCAGCATTTTTGCTGCGGCAATTTTTAAAGGATGATATTATGACGGATAAAGTTCAGGCACGGCTTTTTGAAATGCAGGACTTGCAATATAAAAACTTCCATTCAAAGCTGATGCCCACGGTGAATCCCGATAAAATAATCGGTGTGAGGATACCCGAATTGAGAAAATACGCAAAGGATTTTGCAAAAAGTCCTGAGGCGGGTGAGTTCTTGAAAATTCTTCCTCACCGCTATTATGAAGAAGATAATCTTCATGCATTTGTTGTTGAACAGATAAAGGATTATGATGAAACAGTGAATGAACTTGACAGATTTCTTCCCTTTGTTGATAACTGGGCAACCTGTGATATGATGACACCGAAGGTATTTGCCAAAAACAAGGACAGGCTCATTGGTAAAATTGATTTCTGGCTTACTTCCGAACATACATATACTGTTCGCTTTGCTGTGAATATGCTGATGAAATTTTATCTTGACGATGATTTCAAAGAGGAATATCTCTGCAAGGTTGCCGCAATCCAATCGGATGAATATTATGTAAATATGGTAAGAGCCTGGTATTTTGCAACGGCACTTGCAAAGCAATGGGAATTCGCGATAAAGATTATTGAAGAAAACAGGCTTGATGAATGGACACATAACAAAACGATTCAAAAATCAGTTGAAAGCTACAGAATTACAAATGAACAGAAAGAGTATCTGAAAAAAATGAAGCGGAAGTCAATTTGACTTCCGCTTTTTATATATCTTATTCTTCTATGAGACCGTAATATCTTCCGAACCAATAGGGGAGAAGATAAGGCGTGGGTGTGCAGGCTCTTGAGAGGTCTCCTCCGTCAACGCGGAAGGGGTTAGTGTCATAGTTGTGAATCTGTCTTGCATCGATGTCGAGCGCAACCTTAAGCTGCGGCGGGTATCCCCAATGTTCTTGCTCGGTATCGTAAACAAGACCTTTTCTTGATGAATTGTAAAGCGGTCTGCGAACGAAATCCATCGGATAATCTCTCAGCGATGCTGCAGCAAGCTCAAGATCGCAGTAATCATCTGAAAATGCGCCGTAAATGAGGTTATAGAATGCGCAGCGCTCGGGTCTTTCGTATTCCCAATGGTGCTTTGTGCCCATAAGAAGATACTTTCTGATTGCAGGGTCAGTTTCTGTTCTGAGAATGGTTATTGTGCAAAGGAAACCGAGATTGTCGTCAATATGATTTGTGTGACCGTCGGGTTTCTTGTGCTGGGCGGCATTGAGAAGGTAATGCTCGTCAATTGCAAGACGGAGAAACTCTTTTCTGTATTTTTCGTCGCCCGAAACGTGGTAAGCAACGCTCAGGAAAGTAAGCATTTCAAGGGAGTTGATGCATTTTTCCCAGAGCCACATATTGTTTCTGTTGAGCTCGTCGGGATTCCAGATTGCCCAGGTTGTCGGAAGACCGTCTATGTCGCAAAGTCTGTAATCGTGCTCCATAATGTGGTCAACAATGTCGCACAAAACTTCTCTGATGGTTTCTTTTTCTTCATCGTTTGCGCAGAAATCGTAGTAGAGCGAGAATCCGAAAAAGTGACCCGTCATCTCGTCGCTCGAGGTTTCGCCGAGCCATTCGCATTCGCCGTTGGGAGCCTTGTGCCATTCAGCGCCGTCTCTCTTGACAACTGTTCCGTAGCCGGGTTCACCCTCAAATCTTACGGCTCTTGCGGTGAATCCTTTTATTCCCGTTATCTTGGTGAGATAAACCATTGCGTTCATTGAGCGCCTTGCAGCTTCAAGATATTTTTCGTCTTTTGTAACGGCATATGCGTATGCGAGTGCGCCGATATATGATTGTGTCCAAAGACCGTCATTATCCGAATATCCGGGGATGCCCGTATAAATATCGCCGTTTTTGATGTGGTTCAGACCTGTTATATATCCGAGGGTACGGATATATTTTTCTTCAGCAAGGTTGAAGCAGAATTCAGCCTTTTCCTGAAGTGTCATTTCTTTTTCTGTTATTTTTGAAACGCCCGAATTTGTTGCAGTCCAGATGGAATCGCCGACTGCAATTGCATCGTTAAGGTCTTTTTCGCAGGCCCAACGTGTTGCGGGAAGATATTTCTTTGAGCCGTTTTTAAGGATGATAAGACCTGCTTCGGAGGAGAAGATAACTCTGCCGTCATCGGCAAAGCGGATTTTGTGGATTTTCTCTGCGGGAAGAGATTCAAGCTCATCAGGTCCGTACCAATTGTTCTTCAAATCGAAGATGTAACATCCCTTATCCGTGCCCAGCCAGAGGAATCCGAGACTTTCATCAAACGCAAGGCAGTTGACATTGAAAACAGGCATATTGCTGTGCTCGGAGAAAATTGTCATCCAATGCTTTCTTTTGCCGTTTACAATGCTGATGTTGGTGCCGCTTGCGGCAGTTATTTTTTTGTTGTTTATTGCAATGTTGACTGCGTTTGCTTCGTTGTGGAAAAATCTTTCGAATTTTCCGTTTTCAAGCTTATAAAGTGCGTTTGAAGCGAGCATATAAACATCGTCAATGCCGCTGAATTCATGGATTTCGCCTTCAACGCTCTGCAATTCTTCAATTTTGCCGTCATTTACGGTATAAACCGTGTTGCTTGCAGCAAAGAAAACCGTGCCGTCCTTTGCGGTGAAAATAGTTTTGACCTCACCGCAGGCAAAACTGCCGAAAGTGCCGTCTGCCTTTGTGTAATTGAGACCCGAATCGGTACCGATGTAAACAACACCGTTTTTGTCTGCGCCGAGACAGAGAGCTTTGCTTGATGCAAGACCGTTATCTGCCGTGTAAAAATCGCAGATGCGCTGGGGATATTTGTTTGCTTTGTAGAATCCTTTTCTCATATTTGTTTTCCTCACTCTACTGTTATTGAAGTCTGAACAAAATTGTCAGAACCTTTTTCCTTGATTAAAATTTTTCTGGTGCCTGCATCACAGTCGAATCCGACCTCGAATGTCCAGACAACCATTCCGTTTTCATCGGCCGTTTTAGATTCGAGACCGCTGTAGGATGCGGTTTCGGTCTGATTTTTGTAAAAATCAATCGAATATGTTTTTCCCGCCTGACCGAGTATCGATATTGTTGCGGTGGTTCCTTTTTTAACGGAAGGAGTTTTCATAAGAAGCTGGAATCCTTTGTTTTCATCCTTTACGGTCACGTCAGGAACATTGCTTTTGGTTGTTGTAACTGCTTTTTTTGTTGTTTTTTCAGCCTTTGTTGACTGCGCCTTGGTTGTTTTGACTTTTGTTGTTTTAACTGATGTTGTTTGTTTTTTTGTCGGTGCCGCCGTTGTGGGTTCAGCCGTTGCTTCATCCTCGGGATAGATATAGTATCTGTGACCGTCGTCACCCATCGAATAAGCGATGCCTTCTTCATTTGTCGGGAATTCAGAAAGTGTTCTGTTTTCGGTTGTCTGTGTTTCGGACCCGGTTGCTGTTTCGTCGTTAACCGCGTTTTTGTCGCAGGCGGTGAACACCGCAGAGAAAATGCACGCAGATAGAATTACCGATGCAATAATATGAATTTTTTTCATATGTAATCCTCACAGTCTGATTGAAATTTCGCCCGATGACAGAAGATCTTTCTTTCCGTCTTCGGTTGTTACGCAGAGGTTGCAAAACTCATTGATGCCATCAACTTTTGCAAAAAAAACATCACCGTTTCTTTCGTATGTTATCATCTTACCGATAACAAAAAGCCTCTTTTTATATTCCGAAAGAACATAACCGTTGTCGGGGTTTTCAATATAATCTGAAATGCCTGTTGCAATTATAATCGCAAGAGAGTCTTTCTCGCAGTCTGTTCCGAGGCTTGAAGCCTGAGGCAGGTCGTCGGGAAAATCCTTTGTTGTAAGATTTACACCGACTCCGACGGCTATATATGTCACACCGTCAATGCAGAAGCATTCGGAAAGAATGCCGCAGACCTTTTTGCAGTCAACAAATATATCGTTGACCCATTTGATGCCCGGCAAAATATCGGTTGATTCCTCAATTGCCTTGCACACGGCAACAGCGGCGGCAGGTGTTATAAGGTCAGCATTCGGGTTTGCTTTGATAAGCAAGGTCATATAAAGCCCCGTTCCGTCGGGCGAGAAAAAGCTTTTTCCCGTTCTGCCTCTGCCGTTTGTCTGATGCGAAGCCGTTATGATGCAGGGCAGGGGAAGATTTGATGCGTTTCTTCGGGCATAGCTGCTCGTTGAATCAATTGAATCGAAATGAATCCTGTTGAATTCCATACGTCAGCCTCCCCGATACTTTTTGTTTATAATAACATAATTATATATTTATTTCAACCGAAAAACTGTTTATTTTTTAAAGATAAATATTGACACTTAAAATGAAAAGATATATTATTTACATATATTTTAAATGTAAGTAGTGATATTTTTGAAAATATTGCAAAAGGGATTCAATTATTCTCAGGACGGTCCGGGAAACAGGCTCGTTTATCATCTGCAGGGCTGCAATTTTTCGTGCAAATGGTGTTCGAATGCAGACAGCATTCCGATGGTTAACCCGAAAGCAAAGGATTTTACCGTCGATGAGATTTTTGATGAAATAATGCGAAGCCGAATGATGTTTTTTGACGGCGGCGGAGTAACCTTTACAGGCGGCGAATGTACGTTGCAGACAGAAGAACTCTCCGTTCTTTTTGAAATGCTGAAAAAAGAAAACATCGGAATATGCATAGAAACAAACGGTTCATCCTCGAAACTGAAAGAACTTGCGGAAAATGTCGATTTTCTGATAGTTGATTTCAAGCATTATGATGATGAGCAGCATAAAAAATGGATTGGCGCTTCAAATCGTACAGTCAAAGAAAATATTGAATATTTTCTTGAATCAGGGAAAGAAATTCACATAAGAATTCCCGTCATAAACGGTGTCAATGATAATCCGCGGGGATTTGCAGAGTATTTTGCCCGGTTTGACACTTCAAATGCCGATTTCGAATTTCTTGCATATCACGAGTTCGGAAAAGACAAATGGCAGGGCGAGTACGAAATAGAAAACGGATTCGTGTCACCCGAAAAAATTACGGAGTTTATCAGAGTATTTGAAAGTAACGGGATGAAAACCGTTGTTACATAAGGAGAAACAATTATGAATAGTATTATCGATGCAAAACGTATAACAGAAATGGCAAAAACTCTTTTTGCCGAAAAAAGAGCAGGTAACAGACTTGACGGATGGTTTATCGCCAAGGAAACAGAGCTTGAGCTTTCAAAAAAATATGAAGGCGAAAACGAAGAGGTTAAAAAGGCTTTGATTTTAAGGGATATCATTAAAACAATTCCGCTGCATCTGAGCGATTATCAGCTTTTTGCAGGCACTCAGGACGATGCTTTTGCAAGAAGCTATGCGCTTATAAATCCCTCATTCAAGGTTGAAGAATTCAGCGGATACTGTGACCCCACAGCCGTTTTTTCGGATATTGAACCCAATGAAGAATTTACTTCGGAAAGAATAGAAAAAGCACGTGCCGAGTTTGGCGAAACAGAATATTCAAAGAAGCTTGCCGAGGTGTACGGTAAGGCTGAATGCTACACAAAAGAGGTTATCTTCTTCTTCGAGCAGGTAACGGGACATCTTATTCCCGATATGCGTTTTGCACTTAAATACGGCGTTAAAGAAATGCTCGCAAAGATTGAGGGCAAAGAGGGTAACGGATATAAGGCATTCCGCATTGCGCTTGAAAGTGTTGTTATCCTCGCTAACCGTTATGCTGACATTGCGGCAAAGCAGCTTGAAACCGCAGATGGAGACAGAAAGGCACAGCTTGAAATAATTGAAAAAACACTCCGCAAGGTGCCCGAAAACGGTGCGGAAAATCTTTACGAAGCAATTCAGTCGTTTATCCTTATGTGGCAGGTTATGTGTCTTGAGCAGACACCCAACCCCTTTGCATTTTCAGTAGGTAATGCGGACAGAATTTTTGAGCCGTACAGAAACGGTCTTGACCGCGATACCGTTGCCGCACTTCTCAAGCATTTTCTTGTTTTCTTCAATGTTGCCGACAGAAGCTGGGCAATTTCACAGAATATTATCGTCAGCGGCAGAGATGTTGACGGCAATGACCTCACAAACGACACAACTTATGCTCTTATGGATGCATATTATGATATGAATCTGCCCCAGCCCATTCTTTCCGTAAAGCTTCATAAAAACACTCCCGCAAAGCTTTATGAGGAAATGGGAAGATTCCTTTTCAGCCCCGGTGTGCTCACTCCGTCATTCTTCAATGACGATTCACTTTTCGAAGTGCTTTCGGCTCACGGAGTAGACAGCGAAGATTTGCCCGATATTTCAATTGCAGGCTGTCAGGAGCCGCTGATTATGGGCAAGGATAACGGCAACACAACAAACAGCTGGCTCAACCTTCCCAAGATTCTTGAAATGACTCTTACAGGCGGCGTTTCCGCAATAACAGGTGAAAAGCTTGTTGATGTTGAAGCCTGCGAGCTTGAAAACATAAGAGAAGCATTCAAAAACAATGTGAAACTCTTTGTTGATGCAATGGCAGAATGCGCAAACGGAGCGTCAAAGGCTCTTTCAACCCAGAGAGTGCCTTTCCTTTCCTGCGTTATGGGCGGACTTGAAAACGGAATTGATGCACGCGATATCAATAAGCAGGGAACAAAATATAACGGAAGCGGATGCCTTATCCACGGTGTTTCAGTTATCGCCGACAGCTTTTCCGCAATAGATAAACTTCTTGCCGAAAGACCGCAGGATAAGGATAAGCTTGTTGATGCTCTTAAAGTTAATTTTGAGGGATATGAAGAGCTTCGTGAATTCCTGCTTTCAGCTGATAAATTCGGCAACAATATCGAAAAGGTTGACAATGAAGCGGCGGAAATTGCTTCATATGTTGCCGATATCGTTTCGTCGGCAAAGAACTATCTCGGCAATTCCTTCCGTCCCGATTTCAGCTCACCCTCAACCCATCTGCTTTACGGTTACTGGGTCGGTGCAACACCTGACGGCAGAAAGTCAAGAGATATGCTCGGCTACGGTGTTGACCCGCTTTACGGAAGCGCTGAAAACGGTCTCGGATTCCGTATGCTTTCAAATATGAAGCTTCCGTTTGAAAAGATGAACGGCGGCTATGCTTCACATCTCGGAATTGACCCGAAATATTTCAAATCCGAGTCATATGACGAAAAGGGCGTTGAATTCAGAGACAAGGTTATCAATCCTCTTTTCTTCAATCCGATGAATGAGGGTGTTTCACCTTTCTATCTCTATGTTAACGTAACAACTGCGGAAATTCTCCGCAAGGTTCTTGCAAATCCCCAAAAGTATCCACCGAGCGGTGTTTACATTATGAGAATTCACGCAACATTTGTTAATTTCCTTGACCTTTCACCTGCAATCCAGCAGGATATCATAACAAGACTTGACCCCGCTTCCGCCGCAATGTGCTGAGGAGGAAATATCTTGAAAATTATAGGTATTGATATCGGAACAACAAGCATCTGCGCGGTGCTTGTTGACAGCGAAAAATATGAAATAATAAAATCCCTGACTGCAAAAAACAATTCGTTCATCAAAAGCGGAAATGCTTATGAAAGAATTCAGAATCCCGAAGAAATAATGACAACCGTTTTCGGACTTCTTGACGAAATCGGAACAGACGGTGTCGGCGCAATCGGTTTTTCGGGTCAGATGCACGGTATTGTTTATACCGATGAAAACGGAAAATCAGTCAGCCCTCTTTATACCTGGCAGGATGAAAGAGCGGCGATGCAGTCTGAAAGCGGAAAAACATATGCCGAGGAAATCGGATGTTTCAGCGGCTACGGTCTCGCAACGGATTATTATAATGAGAAAAACGGTCTTGTTCCTGAAAACGCAGAATATCTTTGCACAATCGCGGACTATGCCGTAATGCAGCTTTGCTCGCTTGAAAAGCCTGTTATTCATATCACAAATGCAGCGAGTCTCGGCTGTTTTGATTTGAAAAACAATAAGTTTACCGCTGAAAACCCGAGACTTCCCGAGGTTACGTCGGAATTCAAAACAGCGGGATATTATAAAAACATCCCTGTTTGCGTTGCCCTCGGAGACAATCAGGCAAGCTTTATCGGTTCGGTAAGCGGAGATGGTAATGCCCTTGTCAATGTCGGTACGGGTGCACAGATTTCGTGGCTTACAAGCGAATTTATCAGCTCGGATTCCGTTGAGATGAGACCGTTTGACGGCAAGAAATATCTTGCGGCGGGCTGTTCTCTTTGCGGCGGCAGAGCCTTTGCAATGCTCGAAAAATTCATCCGTGAAGCCGCTGAACTTGTAAGCGGGGAAAAGACAGACTCCGTTTATCCCCAGCTTAACAAACTTCTTGAAACCAAAACACAGACTGATTTAACGGCGGACTGCCGTTTCTGCGGGACAAGAAAAGACCCGACGGTCAGAGGCGGTATTTACGGTTTGTCCGAGAATAATTTCACCGTCGGCGATTTTGCGTTTTCCGTTCTTTGCGGAATTGCCCGCGAGCTTTATGATATGTATAAAGAAAGCGGTGCGCAGGTCGGCGGAATTGTCGGCTCGGGCAACGGAATAAGAAAAAATTCCGCACTTCAGAGAATAGTGAGCGAAATGTTTGACTGCGGAATAAAGATTCCTTACTACGAAGAGGAAGCGGCATTTGGTGCGGCACTGTCGTCGCTCGTTGCTTGCGGAGAATGTGAAAATATTCAGAAGGCTTCCTCAAAAATCAGATACAGAGGTGATACCGATGTTTTATAATGAACCGATTTTCTTTGAAAAAAACAGAGTTTTCAGAGTCTATAAAGGCGGAAAGCTCTTTTCTGAATTTTTCGGCGATAATTCCGAAGACGGTAACTATCCCGAAGAATGGGTTGCTTCAAGTGTCAGAGCGCTGAACAAGGGAAGCACCGATGAATATGAAGGCATTTCAAAAATTCAG
>JAZTZD010000042.1:0-1714 GCA_045637305.1 Acutalibacteraceae bacterium | reverse complement strand
CTTCGTCATTTCTTCAAGGTCTTCAAGAACCGTCTTTTTCACAAACAGACTTTTGGGGTCCTGCGGCAGCATTGAAACCCAGTTTCTGAAAAGTTCACCCGATCTGAATTTATTCACGGGTTTACCGAAAACCTTGATTTTGCCGCGGTAAGGTTTGCAGATTCCGCAGATTGCCTTTAATGTTGTGGATTTGCCTGCACCGTTACCTCCCACAATGGCAGAAATACTTCCCGACGGAATTTCAAGGCTCACCCCACGGAGAATATCGGGTGAGTCTTTTTCATATCTGAACCATAATTCTTTAAGCGATAACGCAGGGTTTTCAATATCTTCATCAATATTTTTGCAAGGAATTTCCTTGATTTCAGTCTCGGTTGCGAATTCTTTATTAAGCCACGCTCTGCCTTCTCTGACGGTCAGGGGGCAGTCACCGTTGCCGTTTGCATTGTAAAAAACGCGAACGGGAGTAGGCATTGCGGCGAACATCGGACTGCTTTGTTCAAACAATAATTTACCGATATTTCCCGGTGTATCATCTGCAATTATTCTTCCGTTATCCATTACAACCGCTCTGTCTGCATAGGAAAATATATCTTCAAGACGGTGCTCGGTTATGATAACGGTTGTGCCCAGTTCGGTGTTGATTTTACGAACTGTATTCAGAAAGTCAGATGCCGCAATGGGGTCAAGCTGACTTGTGGGTTCATCGAGAATAAGAACTTCGGGCTGCATTGCCATAATCGATGCAAGGTTGAGAAGCTGTTTCTGACCGCCTGAAAGAACGGCAACATCTCTGTGAAACCAATCCTGAATTCCGAAGTAACAAGCCATTTCGGCAACACGGGAACGCATTGTTTTCTGGTCACAACCGAGGCTTTCAAGACCGAATGCAAGCTCGTGCCACACTTTATCCGTAACAATCTGGTCATCGGGATTCTGCATAACATAGCCGATTTTTGCAGATTGAGTTCTGTTGTCAGTATCTTTAAGCGGAGTGCCGTTGAAGTATATTTCACCCGTTCTTTTTCCGTGGGGAGTGAGAACGGTTTTAAGGTGTCGGAGCAAGGTTGTTTTACCGCTTCCCGATTTTCCGCAGAGAACAATATATTCGCCTTTTTCTATTTTAAGTGACACATTATCGAGTGACTTATTATCTTTTGAGGTCGGATACAAAAATGTTAAATTTTCGATTCTGAAATGTTCCATTGTATAACCTCCTTTGCGTTAAGAATAACGGGAATGAGAAGATATCCCAGATACGCTATAAAACCGATTATGTTTTTGCTGTTAATCGAAGCAATATTTCTTTCGGGCAGGAATTCCGCATTCATTCCGCCGTTTGCGGCAAAAAATACAACCACACCAAGCATAACAAACATTATTGCGGTTAACATCCAATCTGTTTTTGTCATTCGGTAAACCATAAAGCTTGTCCGTTTTGAAGTGCCGTAGCCTCTTGAACGCATTGAATCGCTTGTTGTGATACTGCCTTCGAGCGCCCACGATGTGAGAACGCCGATAATGGTCATTCCCGAACCCAGTTTATCTTTCAGGGATGATTTTTCTGCCGTTCCTTTGCCGATTGAACTTCTGACACCGATAATCTGCTTTGCTTTCTGCAAAAGATTCGGTATCATACGGAACACCATAACAAGAAGTAATGATAACGACGGCGCAAGATTTCCGAAAAGGCAGGTGAATTTATCACCCGTCA
>JAZTZD010000041.1:0-1574 GCA_045637305.1 Acutalibacteraceae bacterium | reverse complement strand
AAGGCGACTAAAACGGTTGCCTTTCTGCTTGCGGTTTTGATGTTCTTCCTTGCAGGCAACTTTGCAGGGCTTTTCATCAAGGGCTTTGCCGATTTCAATATTTTTGCTCATCCTCAGGATTTCACAAACACGGCATCCTTCAGATATCAGATGAACAGGTATATCAATGATGTTGTGCGAAAGGGAAAGTTTATAAATATAGGCAGCTTTGAGGAGTGGCTTGATTCGGCGGATGCCAAGGCTTATTCCGAAAATTATGACCTTCAGAAAAAAGACACCGAGGAATATGTAAAGCTTCTTGATTCCTCAGGCATAAAGGTTTATGTTGACGGGCAGAACCGTTACCGCTATACGCTTGATTATAAAGGCGTGCGCTATTTTATGCAGTATAATGGCGAGTTCATCAGCTATAACCAGTTTTTGGATTATGATTTTGTTAATATTCCTGAGGTTGAAGAGCCTGAGACGGCGGTTGAAACAACGGTCTACGGAGATAATACAGAAATTACGTATCCCGTTACACCTGCTGAAGAAAATGTTGTGTATTTTGACCCCTATGAAGCAGGCGGCGTGCCTGAATTTGTAAACAGAGTTTCCGAGGCGCTGCTCAGACTTAATTCAATCGGTGAATACACTTGCTACGGCGAAACCTCTCTTGATGAAATGCTTGCCGTTATTGAAGAAAACAGAATCGAAACTCTCCGTGATCAGTATAGTTGGGAGAGCAGCTACGGCGCACATTCAAACGAAGTTGATGCCGTAAAAAATGTTAACTTTGCCGTTATTTTTAAAGACGGAAGTGTATATACAAACTGCGGTGTTGCCGCCAAGGACAGCCACGAGCAGATTGTTCAGAAGCTTGGTGACAGCAAGTTGTGGGCCGAATGTGTAAGAAACGGCAAATATGAATTGCTTACTGGCGAGGAAAACAAGTCTGCCGTCGGTGTTTACGCAACTCTCCACGATTGGCTTTTCAGTAATTATGCAAGAGAAAGCGCACTTGGTTGGAACACCTGGGTTAACACCGATGAAGTTGTGTCGGCATATTTTGCAATTGATGAGCCTATGAGAGCAGACCCGTTTTTTGCAACGTCATATTCCTTTGATAATTACAACAAGGATGCATCCCTTACGAGTCTGCTGTTCGTAACCTTTATCAGCATTGCTGTTGCCTGTGCTCTGTGCATTTATTTGCTTTCGGTTGCAGGTAAATCTGCTGACGGCAGTGCAAAAATCAGATTTCTTGATAAGGTTCCCATTGAAATCAATACCGTGCTTGTCTTTGCCCTTATGTTTGCGGCGGCGGTAGCAGTTGTGGGAATAGTGGTTTATGAATATGACCCGTTAATGGCGGCGGATCTTGGCGGATTGAGGGACTTTGTAACTTCTTTCATATGTTCTGCTGTGCCTTATTCGAGCGCATTAATCGGCGTGCTTGCCACACTGTTCTTTATTCTCTGGACGGGGCTTACAGCAAGCCTTATCCGAAACATCCGCAACAAAACTTTCAGAAAACATTCACTTGTTTGCTGGGTTTTCAAGCCAATCGGTTGGATTCTTAAAAAGCTTTGGAG
>JAZTZD010000040.1:0-3005 GCA_045637305.1 Acutalibacteraceae bacterium | reverse complement strand
TATCGCATTTGTTTTTGGGATAACCCGAAAACGCCGACAATTCGCTGATGCGGTTATAGCCGTTCACCATTGCATATAACAGTGTGTTGTAGCTTTCGGCAGTTCGGAAGCACTCACACATTTTGTCTTTTATCAAACGGTAAAATGGTGAATTGATATGTAGTTGCGCCTTTACATTTTCCTCAAAAGAAATGCTCGCATCGTATAGAGATAGAAGCTCCGTAATACCAGCCGACAAGCAAAATATATCAACCGAATCCTTGTCACTTACGGACGGTGTTTCGGCAATTTCCTGCGTGGAATACGGCGTTATTGAAATCGTTTGGCAAGGGATTTCTACCTGTTCCCAAGGTCTGCCGATCAACACTACAAGCACATCGCAACCGTTACTTTCATATATAAAATTCTTTAGTGCAGCATAAAAATCAGTCTTATCATTCCGTTCGCCCACATCGTCAAAAAAGACGGTTGGGCGTTTTTCTTTTCCGTAGATCTTCAGGCAATCAAAGAACTCTGCCCAAGTTGTGCAATCCTTAAAGACATCGGGATAACGCTCTGCAAAGGTTTTGAGTGCAAGTTCAGAGCGGATGTGACGAAAAGAAAAGTAAAGGCTATTCTTATTCTCGGCGCAGTAAGATAACGCCGCATAGGTCTTGCCCATTCCCGAATCTGCCGAGAAGAATAACACATTATTGCCCGAATGAGCAGAGCGAAACATATCGATATCTGTTTTTAATTTGTCGGGTATTCGTTTCAAAATCATAGCATCACCGTCATATCATAAGTTGACCTTTTTATCATCATAGCAGATTTTTACCCGTTTTTCTATGAATTTCAAAAAAATTTCAAAATATTTTTTCAGCCGAAAATGCCTTTAAATAACGGGGTTTTCGGCTGTTTTCTGTTTCTGAATGAAAAATTTCCATCTTCAAAGGGGCTGTACATACGCCGACCCCATTCGGAATAAGTGAAGGGGCAAAACCCTGATAACACGCTGATTTCAAGAGGAAAAGAAATAATCTTTTTTTCGTTTCTACTCAAAAGTCAGCAAATAAAAAGTGAGAGCAAAACACTTGCCAAGAGGGTTGAATTTTGCCACGGCTCTGTCCGAACAAGTGAGAATGTTTTTTCTTCGTCGGATATCGACCCCGACCCCGCCGGCTACTCCTTGAGGGGCTCTATTGAACTTTGACAACTGAATGACCGACTGAATGAGATATGTTTTTCGGTGAAGTATCGCCACGACACGAGCGTACCAAGAAAACAAAACGTTGCGGTGAGACTCCGGAACAGGAACGACATTCAGGTAGACCGGCGAAAGAGACGGTATAAGACTGCCTCTCCTTATACCGAGCTCTTTACATAGCCACGCAAACCGTGTGGCTGAAATTTCTCAGAAGGAGGTAAAAGATGATGAGAAAAACAGAGTTAAGAGAACTCTACAAGATGATGTTTCCGGACTATCCGGACATCGTAACCGTTGCTCAGCTTCAAAAGATGCTGGGTATCAGCAGACACTTGGCATACGACCTTATCAACGACGGATATATCTCCGGTATCAAAATCGGGAATGCCTTTAAGATTCCGAAGGTCAATGTCATCAACTATGTTATGGAGGAAGGAGGTGAGAAAAATGCAGGTTGAAAAATTGAAAACCGTTGATGCGGACACCTTGTTATCAACGCCGCTTCGCAAGACTTTGTTTGTTGTGGAAGGCTTGATCCCGCAAGGACTGAGTGTGTTATCGGGTGCAAGCAAGATCGGCAAAAGCTGGTTGATGCTGTGGCTCGGTATGCAAGTAGCACGTGGAAATCCCGTATGGGAATTTGAAACCCACAAGTGTGATGTACTGTATCTGTGCTTGGAAGATACCCACGTTCGTATTCAAAACCGCTTATATCAGCTCACGGATGAAGCACCTGCCGAGCTTCGAATTGCCACCACAAGCTATCAGATCGGGAACGGTTTGGAGCAGCAGTTCGAACAGTATCTAACAGACTTTCCTAACACAAAGCTTGTGATCATCGACACCTTTCAGAAGGTTCGTGACTCTCGAAACACAATCGGTAAAAGCGGAATGTATGCGGGAGATTATGACGATATCACGGCGCTGAAAACGATTTCGGACAAGTTCGGGATAGCAGTCGTAGTAGTCCATCACGTTCGAAAAATGAAGGATGCCAATGACCCATTCAATGAGGTTACGGGTTCAACTGGCATCACAGGAGCCGCCGACACCAGCTTTATTTTAAAGCGCAGTCGTTCCAGCGAGATGGGAACTCTCCTTGCTACGGGGCGAGATATCGAGTATCAGGAGCTTACCTTGAAGTTCGATAACGGAACACATTTATGGGAGCTTGTGGAGCGAAAGAACGCCGAAGATCTTCACCGAGAAGAGATTCCCGACTTTCTTTTTCGGCTCGTTTCGTTCATAGTCTTGCGCAGAACTTGGCAAGGCACAGCAAGTCAGCTACTTACCGAAATGAACGAAACCGAAGCCACGGCGAACGTGGTAACGAAGTTGCTTGCGAGGTTTTCAGCAGAGGTTTTGATGCCGCAGGGCATTGAATACAGAACCAAACGCACAGGGACAAGCCGCCTGATTCGGCTTGAAATGAATGACAGCGGTGACGGAAATGACGGCGAGATCTCTATATAGAAAACACCGTCACAACCGTCATTGTCGTCACAAACAAAAGAAAGGATTTGATATTTATGAGAAGCAAAACACAAGGAATTAACGTAAGAGTAACACCCTCCGAGAAAGAAAAACTCAGCGAAAGTGCTTTTTACTGCGGACTTTCTCTATCGGAATATCTCAGAAGATTGGGGCTTGGCAAGAACGTAAAAGCCGCAACCGATGAGAAAATCTACAAGACTTTTCGACTGGTAAGGCAACTCAAAAAGGACTTGGACTCCCTTGAAAAAAGCGAAATACTCCGTCGTTTAAGCACGATAGAGGACTTACTAAAGTAAATAAAACGGAGCGGAGGTTTTAGGCTGTA
>JAZTZD010000039.1:0-18104 GCA_045637305.1 Acutalibacteraceae bacterium | reverse complement strand
CCTTGTTCGGGCCTCGGTATTATCCGAAGAAAACCTGAAATCCGTTTCAAAAAGAATGCGGATATCGACAATCTTCCCGAGCTTCAGTACCGTATACTCTGCAATGCTACAAAATACTTAAAGCAGGGTGGACGCCTTGTTTATTCAACCTGTACTCTCAATCCCGCAGAGAATTCTGAGGTGTGCGACAGATTCTTGGCTGAACATTCTGACTTTATAAAGGTTGATGTGTTACCCGAAGTAAAGAGATATTCGGCTGATGATAAGTATCTGACTCTGATGCCTCATATAAATTCAACAGATGGCTTTTTTGTTGCTGTTTTTGAGAAAAACGGAGGTAATGTATAATGCGTGACATTCTCTCAATGACGTTTGAAGAGATAAGTGCCGCATTCAAAGAGGATTCAGTTCAGTCATTCCGTGCAAAACAGGTTTATGAATGGCTGCACCGTCATCTGGCTTCGGACTATGACGAAATGAGTAATCTTCCGAAAGACTTAAGGAACAGACTGAAGGAAGAATATCCGATAATCGGTTGCTCGATTGAAAAAAAGCTTGTTTCTGAAATTGACGGTACTGTAAAATATCTGTTCAGACTTCACGATGGCGACTTCATTGAAAGCGTCGTTATGAAATATAAATACGGCTATACAATCTGTGTTTCGTCGCAGGTTGGCTGTAAGATGGGTTGTGCATTCTGCGCATCAACTCTCGGAGGCTTTAAAAGAAATCTTTCTGCGGGCGAAATCCTTTCTCAGGTTTACACTGCGCAGAGAGATATCGGTGAAAGAATATCTCATATAGTTCTGATGGGAATGGGCGAGCCTCTTGATAATTATAATAATGTAATGAGATTCTTATCTCTTGTTACAAATGAAAACGGTCTTAATCTTTCAATGCGTAATATTTCTCTTTCAACCTGCGGAATTGTTCCGAAGATTGATGAGCTTCTGGCAAAAAAGCTTCAGCTTACTTTGTCTGTTTCGCTTCATGCTCCGAATAACGAAATACGCAACAAGATTATGCCTGTTAATAAAACATATCCTGTAGAAAAACTTCTTTCTGCTTGCAGAAAATATGCTTCGCAGACATCAAGAAGAATTTCTTTTGAATATTCAATGATGTCGGGTGTAAACGACACAGATGAATGTGCAAAACTTCTCGCATCAGAGTTAAAAGGAATGCTTTGCCACGTCAATCTTATTCCGATTAACGAAGTTGAAGAAAGTCCGTTCAAACCGAGCAGTCCCGAGAGAATAAAAAGATTTACGGAGATACTCGGTAAAAGCGGTGTGACCGCAACAGTAAGAAGAAAACTCGGCTCTGATATTGATGCTTCGTGCGGTCAGCTCAGGCGAAAAGAAAATAAGAAAAAATCCGAAGGGGGAGATGCTTAATGAAAATAGTTGCAAGAACCGATGTCGGTCTTGTCCGTGACAACAATCAGGATTCTTACACCACTTGCGAAATTGCGGGCGGTGCAGTGCTTGCGGTTGTCTGTGACGGTATGGGCGGTGCGGCTGAAGGCGCATTGGCAAGCTCGATGGCAACAAAGATAATCCGCGAGAGAATAGTTACGGGTTATCACGGGGCGATGAGTGATTTGTCAATAAAATCATTGCTCATTTCCACTCTTGAGTATGCAAATAAAGAAATATACAACCTTTCATTAACTGATGAAAGGTTTGAAGGAATGGGAACAACCGCGGTTGTTGCTATTCTTACCGATGAATTCGTTTATATTGCTCACGCAGGTGACAGCAGAGCATATATGAGAACAGGTGGCAGACTTATTCAGCTCACCCGTGACCATTCTGTTGTTCAGAGTATGCTTGAAAACGGAGAAATAACCGCAGAGGAAGCGGTTAATCACCCCAAAAAACATATTATTACAAGAGCACTTGGTGTTGATTCTGAAATCAAAATTGATTTTTGTCAGGAAGAGTTTGATGATGATGAAATGTTGCTTTTGTGCACCGATGGACTGACGAATTTCTGCTCTTGCGAAGAGATTCTGTCACTTACGCAAGACGATGCATATTTTGAATTTGCCGAAAGACTTGTAAGTACTGCAAATCGTAACGGCGGCGGCGATAACGTTACTGTTGTTGCCGTAATGAAATAACAGTGGTTTTGAAAGGAATGAAAAAAATGGATAATTATACCGGTAAAAGACTTGACGGCCGATATGAAATTCAGGAAGTGGTCGGCGTTGGCGGAATGGCTGTTGTTTACAAAGCATATGACAATATTGATGACAGAACCGTTGCGGTAAAAATTCTCAAGGAAGAGTATCTTGCAAATGAAGAATTCCGCCGCAGATTCAAAAACGAATCAAAAGCAATTGCAGTGCTTTCACATCCCAATATTGTTAAAGTTTTTAATGTCAGCTACGGTGACAGACTTCAGTATATCGTAATGGAATATGTTGAAGGAATTACTCTTAAGGAATATATTGAGCAGCAGGGAAGACTCGGAATCAAAGAAACCGTTCATTTCACTATGCAGATTCTCCGTGCACTTCAGCACGCTCACGATAAAGGCATTGTTCACAGAGACATTAAACCTCAGAACATTATGCTTCTCTCAAACGGCAATATAAAGGTTACGGATTTCGGTATAGCCCGATTCAGCTACAGCGACACAAAAACAATGACAGACAGCGCAATAGGTTCCGTTCATTATATCAGCCCCGAGCAGGCAAGAGGCGACACAACCGATAACAAAGCAGATATCTATTCTGTAGGCGTTGTAATGTATGAAATGCTGACAGGTCAGCTTCCTTTCCAGTCGGACAACTCTGTTTCGGTTGCTCTTATGCAGCTTCAGACAGACCCCAAGATGCCCAGAGAACTCAATAACAGCATTCCCATCGGTCTTGAGCAGATTGTTATGCATGCAATGCAGAAGAACACCAAGGACAGATATCAGTCTGCGGCTGAAATGCTTCTTGAAATTGAAGAATTCAAAAGAAATCCGACAATCCGTTTCCAGCAGTCATATTTTGTTGACACAGACCCCACAAAGTTTGTTAATAACAAGCCTTCGGTTCCGCCCATAAAAGCACCGACTCCTGCAAAACCTCCCGTGCCTGTAATTGAGGAAGAAGATGATTACGCTGAAGATGAGGGCAGAAGCAAAAAGAGTCTCATAGCAATCGGAGCAGGCATCGGACTTCTCGTTGTTGCAGTTGTTGTTTTCGGACTTCTTTATTTCTTCACGGATATATTCAAAAAGGATTCTCTCGTTGTTCCGAATTTTGTTGATAAAAATTATGTTGAGGAAATCAAGGATAATCCCGATTATAAGCATTTTAATATTAAGGTTGTTGAAATTGCAAACAGCCATTATACAGCAGGTGATGTTTTTGCACAGTCGCCCAGCAGCGGTCAGGTGCTCAAGAATCCTGATATGGAAATCACTCTTTCTGTTGCAAGCACAGATATGAAGCTTGTTGTTACCGACGTTTACGGAATGCAGTATCAGCTTGCTGTTGATACTCTTAAAAGTAAAGGGTTTACTGTTAATCATCTTCCGATGCTCAGTATAACAGAACCTTTCGGAACAGTTATCAAAACAGAGCCCGAAAGAAACACAGAGGTTGAAGCAGGAAGCGTTATCACTATCTATTATGCGAGTGATGAAGACCTTGTATCTGTTCCGTCGGTTGTTGACCTTGACCTTGAAATGGCAAAGTCACTTATTGAATCGGGAAATCTCGTGTTTGATCCTAATGTAACAGAGGAAAACAGCGATATGCCCGCAGGTACTGTTATTTCCCAGAACCCTGCAGGTGAACAGAAGGTTTATCCCGGAAGCACGGTTTCTGTTGTTGTAAGTAACGGCATTCCTGCTTCTGCACTTGCAGAGATTCCCATCCTTCTTCCCTCAAACGGCTCAAGAGGTAACTTTGAGGTGTTTGTAAATAATGAAAGTGTTGCACAGAAAACACTTCTTTGCGACGGTAATCCTTACATCTTCAAAGTTGAGGGCAGCGGCGAAGATGCATCCGTAAAGATTTATGTTGATAATAAGCAGTATTATTCCTGTAAGGTTGACTTTACAGCAACTCCCGCTACTGTTTCAAATGGCTCATACTCATCGTCTGCCATGATTTCAACAAGAAAGCAGATTCCAAATGTTCAGGGACTCTCTCTTTCGGTTGCTGAAAAACGACTTAATGAACAGGGCTTCTTTAACATTGAAATCAAGGGTCAGGTTGTATACACAACCGCTGAAGACGGCATTGTTATCAGCCAGACACCGACTCCTTCATCATCCAGTATAATCGGAATGACAACAACTTATCCTATTGACACTCAGATTACACTTGTTGTCGGACAGAAAGACGGAATCTGATGAATAAATTAAACGGTATTATAATTAAAGGCATCGGCGGCTTCTACTATGTGGAAGCCGCAGGTGAAATATATGAATGCAAAGCGAGAGGTCTTTTCAGAAAAGAGGGAATAAAACCTCTGGCTGGAGATAATGTTGTTATTTCGGTTAACGAAAAAGCCGAAAACACAATCGATTCCATTGGGGAAAGAACCAGCGTATTTTTAAGACCTCCCGTTGCGAATATTGACAGACTGTTTATTGTTTCTTCAGTATGTGACCCCGCGCCCAGTCTTCTTATTATTGACAGACTTACTGCGCTCGCTTTCCATAAAGGCATTGAGCCGATTGTTGTTTTTACAAAAACAGATTTGCAGTCTGCTGATGAATATGTGGAGATTTATAAGAAAGCGGGTATCAAATCATTTTCGGTTTCTTCGGAAACGGGGGAAAATGTTGAGCTTATTTTGCAGGAACTTAAAGGTCATATAAGTGCATTTTGCGGAAACACGGGTGTCGGAAAATCAAGCCTTCTTAACGCAATAGATCCGTCACTGTCCCTTGAAACGGGCGAAATAAGCAATAAACTCGGACGAGGCAGACACACAACGCGCCACAGCGAACTTTTTGCTGTTGCTGACGGATATGTTGCGGACACACCTGGATTTTCATCCTTTGATGTTGACGATGAAAATGAACTCATAATGAAAGATGATTTGCCTTATTCATTCAAAGAATTCAGAGATTATCTTGGTGAGTGCAAATTCACAACCTGTCTTCATATGAAAGACAAGGGGTGCAGAATTGTTGAGGCAGTTGAAAACGGAGATATTCCGAAAAGCCGTCATGAAAGCTATTGCGAAATGATGGAAAAAGCCAAGAACATCAAAGAATGGGAATTGAAAAGCTATAAAAAGTAACAAAAATCGCCGCGGCTGATTATACTGTATTGAGTGAAGTCTCATAACTTGTATATCAGGCGGTGGTTTTTATTCGATACGGTTCAAAAGGACCGGTTTGCATTGCGTTTGCTTTCGGTATGATCGTTGCTTCGCTTTTTCCGTATACTCTGGCGATATTTATAATTGCCGCTGTTCTGTGTCTGGCAGGTCTGAGCCTTTGCAGATTCTGGTGAAAGGGGCGAACCGATGAAAGTTGTTGTTGTTCGCAGTCCCAAAGCTTTAAGCGGCATTCTGCGACTGTTTTTCGGAATAAAAAAGCAGGAAATGATATAAAACAGAACATAAAATATGACGGATACAGAAATGTATCCGTTTTTCTTGTTTTTTCAGAAAATTATGATAGAATAATAGCAAAGGGGATGAGGATGTGAAAATAGAAATTTATCCGGATATTACATATCAGACATATGACGGAATCGGAGCGAGTGGTGCATGGTGGGCACAGCTTGTCGGCGGTTGGACACATACCGATGCTGAAAGCGGAAAAGCTGTTCGCGACAGAATTTCTGAATTGCTTTACAGTAAGGATAATGGCATCGGAATGCAGATATACCGATATAATATCGGTGCTGGCTCAAAGCATTCCGGAAGAGGAACTTACAGTCAGCCTTTGAGAAGCACGGAATGTTTTGAAACAGAGCCGAAGAAATATGACTGGAACCGTGATGCCAATGCAGTCTATATGATGAAGCAGGCGGTTAAGGACGGAGCAGATGAAGTAATTCTGTTTGTTAATTCACCGATTGAAAGACTGACAAAGAATAATATGGCGCACGCAACCGAAGGAAAGCTTTTTCGTGAAAATATATCTGAAAAGAATTATAAGGAATTTGCTGATTACTGTCTTGATGTAACCGAGCATTTTATTGCAGAGGGGTTGCCGATAAAGTATCTTTCCCCGATAAATGAGCCTGTCTGGATTTGGAACGGCGGGCAGGAGGGCTGCCATTACAGACCTTCAAGCGTTTCAAAGGTAATGAAGATTTTTGTTGAGGAAATTGAAAAAAGACCTTTGTTAAAAAATCTCAGACTTTCAGCTGCCGAATCGGGAGACCTCAGATGGTTCAATAAATCCTATACAAGAGCATTGTTAAAGGATAAAAAAGTACGTTCATATCTTGATGCAGTTGATGTTCATTCATATTGTTTACCCGTTCCGCTTCCGTTTTCTGTTCCTTTCCTTAATGATAGAGTTGCTTTTGTGAAGAGATTCAGAAAATGGATGAAAAAGCATTATCCCGATGTTCCTGTTAAAATGAGTGAATGGTGTCATATGCAGGGCGGCAGAGACAAAACAATGGATTCCGCTCTTGTGACAGCAAAAACAATGTTTGAAGATTTTACTTTGCTTAATGCAACATCGTGGCAGCATTGGATTGCGGTTTCGGAGGTTGATTATTGCGACGGTCTGATTTACATAAATCTTGATGATAAATCATTTGAAACAACCAAAAGGCTTTATGTGACTGGTAATTTTTCGAAATATATACCTATGGGTGCAATAAGAATAGAAGCTGTGTGCGATGATAAAGAGCTAATGACTCTTGCTTTTAAAAAGGATGATGTAACTGTTCTTATTGTAATAAATCCGACTGATGAATATAAGAATCCTGATTTGCCATACGATAAAAATGCCGTTATGGCAATAACGGATAAAAACAATGACCTGACAGAGATTGCTGTTGATTCAGATAAAGTAACTCTTTCACCGAAATCGGTTAATACAATAATATATAAATAAAGGATGATATTTTTGCAAATAGTCAATAAAGCGGTATCATTGCTGCACAATATAAAGAATCATTGGAAAACGCCATCCGAAGGCAGATATATGCCGTATAAGGAAATTGTTTCAATGTCTGTCGGCGGAATAGGTGTTAAATTTATTGTTTATTGTGTTGGCAATATGATAATAAGCATCGGAAATTCACTTATCGGCAACACGATCGGTATTGACCCGGGTACAATGTACGTTATTTATTTAATAAGCATTCTTTCAGGTTTTCCTCTTACTGCGCTTAGAGCCAGAATGATTGATAATGCCAAGAGTATGAAAGGTAAATACCGACCATACATCATTTCTATGGGTATTCCTACCGTTTTACTTGGTATAGGATTTA
Organism: Acutalibacteraceae bacterium; assembly: GCA_045637305.1. Taxonomy (GTDB): domain Bacteria; phylum Bacillota; class Clostridia; order Oscillospirales; family Acutalibacteraceae; genus CAG-177. Next base: position 10,684 of record JAZTZD010000039.1, on the reverse strand, counting down.
TTTGGATGCCTTATGAGAATATGTCTCTGATGGCAAAATGCATAACAGTTCTTCTCTTTAACATCGGATTTCAGTTTTTCTATAACTTTATGACCGATGCCTATGACAGCCTTATCAATGTTCTTTCTCCCAATACCATTGAGAGAACCGATGTTTATGCCGTAAAATCAGTTATAGAAAATCTTTCACCGTCAATCGCCAATATATTTCTCCCTCTTGTTGCAAAGCTCATAACGGGGGATAACACCCTTTACGATTTAAGGGTTTACAGAAGCCTTTATCCTCCGATGCTTTTAGTCGGTTTCGCGATTTCTGTTCTGGTTTATGTGAATACTGAAGAACGTATTGTCCAGCCTAAAAACAGAACAATTCAGTTAAGTTTTGCGGATTCATTCAGAGCAGTTGCAAGAAACAAATATTTCTGGATTATTTCTCTTGCAGGATGGCTCGGCTTTCTTGAAAGCTCATTCAACACAATTATGGGCTGGATGTATAATTATCAGGCGGCTTGCACAGCGGGTCAGTATTCATTGATTATTGCAATATCGGGTAATGCTTCGCTTTGGCCGAATCTTTTTGCGCCGCTTCTTATCCGAAGATACGGAAAGAGAAAAGTTCTTGTTATAAGTAATATTATGAGCATCGGACTCATTGCGGCAATGTTGCCCGTTGTCCGTATGCAGAATGTCAGCGTAATCTGGTTTATGCTTATATTCACTTTCATAAATCAGCTTATAACTTCTCTCGGACATTTTATGAATCCGAGCCTTAATGCTGACATAAGAGACTATCAGCAATATATTTCAGGCGAAAGAATTGACGGAATGTTTGCGGCAGTCGGACTTATCGGAAGCGTTATAACGATGGTTACGAGTTCTGTGTTGCCCGTTATTTATGAACGTGCAGGTCTTAACAAGAATGTTGCAGTTTCACTTGGGTATGACGGCTCAAATGTTTATGATGTTCTTTTTAACGAGGAATATTTTGTGCACATTTGCAGCGTTCTGATTATCGCTTCGGTTATCGGTGCTGCTCTTAACGTTATTCCGTTTTTCTTCTATGATTTAACAGAAACAAAGCAAAGAGCAATGATAAATGTTCTGAAGATAAGAGCAGCTTTTGAGGATTATTCAAACGGATTTGTTTCAAAGGGAAATATGTCTGAAGCATCCAAAATCATTGAAGAGGCAAAGAAATATAAAGACTTAAAGCCAATTGAGATTACATCCGATGAAATCTGCAAAGCACGCAAATCGAAGGATAAGCAAGCAATCAAAGAGGCCAGGGAAAAAATTAAGCTTCAAAGAGAAACCAATGAAAACATTGAAATTGCCCGTTTTGTTATTGATGAACTGAATTTCTATAATACACCGTGCGGCATTCAGAAGCTTGATTTTTCAAAGCAGATTGTTTCTGCGGGAATCAACGGTTTTTCTGATTTGAGTATTAACAGTTATAAATCTGTTGAGGATAAAGAAATCAGAAGAAATATGAAGATGATGGAAAAGGATCTGAAGATTTCTGCAAAAACTATAAAGAAGCATTATCCTGACGGAATAAAAGAGTTTGATATGTCTTTGTTCAATGATTTGTTTGATGCGGATGAGAAAACAGAAGCCGCAATCAAAGAAGTGATAGCAAAAAAGAAAAATGCCGCCGAAAACGGCGACAAGGCAAGAATGGCTGAATATGCCGATGAAATCAAGGTCTTGAGAAGCGAGAAAAACCGCATAGGAATTAAAATCAAGCAGGCAAAGCGTGAGTACAGCCTTTATTTCAGAGCAGTAAAGCCTTTTGTTTCTGCTGAAAAATGTATTGCTCAATATGAGAATTATATGAATTACGAATCAATATTGAATGCATAAAGAAACAGGGTCATCTTTTGATGACCCTGTAATTTTTTAATATTCAACCTGTCCTTCAAAAACAAGCTTTGTTGTGCCTGTGAGAAGAATTCCATCATCGCTGTAGTTAACAATGAGGTCGCCGCCCTTAACCTTGACGGTTATGTCGGTGTTCTTCTTGCTGTAGCCGTTTTCAACTGCTGCAACAACAGCTGCGCAAGCGCCTGTGCCGCAAGCAAGTGTTTCGCCGTTGCCTCTTTCCCAGACTCTCATATTAAGAGTGGTTTCATTGACAACTCTGACAAACTCTGTGTTTACTCTGTGAGCAAAAATTCTTGCCTTTTCGAACTTGGGACCGGTCTTTTCAATATCGATAAGGTCAAGTCTGGGTTCAAATACTACGCAGTGGGGGTTGCCCATTGATACGCAGGTGATTTCCCAATCCTTACCGTCGATATTGACGGGATACTTAACAAATCTGTTTGTGCCGACTGTGCTTGTAACTGCATTGTCGATATCAGGCTGACCCATATTAGCACAAACCGAGCTTACTTTGCCGTTCATTACATAAAGGTCAACACTCTTGATACCGCTTGCAGTTTCAATTGTGATAGTGTCTGTGTCAACATATCCCTTATCGTAAACGTACTTTGCAACGCTTCTTACTGCGTTACCGCCCATCTTTCCTTCGCTGCCGTCAAGGTTGAATACTCTCATCTTGACCTGAGCGATGTCTGATTTTTCAACAACAACAAATCCGTCGCCGCCGATGCCATGGTTTCTGTCGCAAAGATTTACGCAAAGGCTTTCGGGGCAGGTGATTGAATTGTCAAAATTCTCAACAACAATGTGGTCATTACCTGATGCATCCATCTTTGCAAACTTGAGAGTCTGTCTCTCTGAACGGAGATTGTTGATGTCAACAAGCTCTGTGTTCTTCTGATTGAAGTGGCTTGCAATAATGTCTGCAAGTGCGTTTGCTGTATCAAGTGAAGTGATGCAGGCGATTGAAAGCTGAATAGCTCTTCTGTGAAGTGCTGTGTAATCGCCGACTGTTGAGTTGTTAAGTGTACCGGTATATACAATGTAGTTGATTTTACCGCTTTCAAGAAGTTCAAAGATATCGTTGCCTTCGCTGATGCCTCTTACATATTCAAAGTCAATGCCGAGATTTGAAATTGCATCTGCGGTTTCTTTTGTTGCATAAATCTTAATCTTGAGGTCATCAAGCTTCTTTGCAAGGGAAACAGCTTCAAGAACATCGTGCTTATTAACGCTCAAAAGAATTCCTGTGGGTTTCTCAGCTGTAGGAAGGTGAATGTCGAAGCCTGCTGATGTGAGACCCTTGAAGAGTGCTTCTGCGGTTGTTTTACCGATACCGAGAACTTCACCGGTTGATTTCATTTCGGGGCCGAGGATTGAGTTAACATCCGAAAGCTTCTCAAATGAGAAAACAGGAACCTTAACTGCAAAATAAGGAGGAGTCTTATAAAGACCTGTTCCGTAGCCAAGCTCTTTGAGTGACTTGCCTACCATAACCTTTGATGCAAGGTCAACCATGGGAACACCTGTTACCTTACTGATATAAGGAATTGTTCTTGATGCTCTGGGGTTAACTTCAATAAGGTAAAGCTGGTTGTCGTAAATAAGATACTGAATGTTAACAAGACCCTTGGTGCCGAGTGAAAGCGCAAGCTTTTCTGAACATTCAATAATGTTCTTGCGCATTTTATCGTTAAGGTTGAAGGGAGGATAAACAGCAATTGAGTCGCCGCTGTGAACGCCTGCTCTTTCAACGTGTTCCATAATACCGGGGATAAGAACATCCTTGCCGTCTGAAATAACGTCAACTTCAAGCTCTGTACCCATCATGTACTTATCAACAAGAACGGGATTTTCGATTTCGCCTGAAAGGATGATATCCATATACTGATTTACATCAGCGGGTGTGTGCGCGATGGTCATATTCTGACCGCCGATAACGTATGAAGGACGAAGAAGAACGGGATATCCGAGGGTTTCTGCGGCATTGAGAGCTTCTTCCTTTGTCATAACGCCCATACCCTTGGGTCTGCGAATTGCAAACTTTTCAAGAAGAGCATCAAAACGTTCTCTGTCTTCAGCAGTATCAATTCCGTCTGCAGATGTACCGAGAATCTTTATTCCGTTTTCGTCAAGGAACTTTGTAAGCTTGATAGCGGTCTGACCGCCGAATGCAACAACAACGCCGATGGGTTTTTCAACCTTGATGATGTTCATAACATCTTCGGGAGTGAGAGGCTCAAAATAGAGTCTGTCGGATGTGTCGTAGTCAGTTGAAACGGTTTCGGGGTTGTTGTTTATGATTGCAACCTCATAGCCGAGTTCTTTAAGTGTCCATACGCAATGAACGGATGAATAGTCGAATTCAATACCCTGACCGATTCTGATGGGACCTGAACCGAGAACAATGATTCTCTCTTTGCCGTCTTCTTTAACAAGAGGTCTTGCTTCACATTCAACATCATATGTTGAGTAGAAGTAAGGAGCGGCAACGTTGAAGTTTGATGAACAGGTGTCAACAATCTTGTAAACTGCATCCTTGTGAGCGGGAAGTTCTTTTACTCCTGAAAGTCTCTTAAGAGCAGCATCTGTATAACCGTAATTCTTACCCTGATAGTATTTTTCTTCGGTGAGATTGCCGTTCTCAATTGATTTTTCAAAATCGGAAAGATTCTTGAGCTTTTCAAGGAACCACATAGTAATCTTTGTGATTTCGTGAACTTTCTCAAGAGGCATTCCGCCTTTGATTGCTTCGAAAACAGAGAAGAGACGCATATCGTCTGTGTTTCTCATTCTGTCTTCAAGAGACGCATTGGTCTTGGGCTCTGCGTTGAGAGTGTCAAGTGAAATTTCAGCACCTCTTACAGCTTTCATGATAGCCATTTCAAAGGTGGGACCGATTGACATAACCTCGCCCGTTGCTTTCATCTGTGTGCCGAGCTTACGGCTTGCATTAACGAATTTATCAAAGGGCCATTTGGGGAACTTAACAACGATATATTTAACATCGGGTTCAAACTTTTCGCAGTTGAGACCTGTCTGGTCGTTCTTGATTTCGTCAAGAGTCATACCAAGTGAAAGCATAGCGGTTACCTTTGCAATGGGATAACCTGTCGCCTTACTTGCAAGAGCAGATGAACGTGAAACTCTGGGATTAACCTCAATAACTGCATACTGCATACTGTGAGGATCGAGAGCGAACTGACAGTTACATCCACCGATAATGCCGAGAGCATCAACGATGTCAAGAGATGCTTTTCTGAGCATCTGGAATTCTTCATCTGTAAGTGAAAGAGCGGGAGCAGCAACAATACTGTCGCCTGTGTGAATACCAACAGGGTCAAAGTTTTCCATGCTGCACACTGCGATGCAGTTGCCCTTGCAGTCACGCATTGTTTCAAACTCAATTTCTTTCCAACCGAAAATATACTTTTCAACAAGAACCTGTGTGATGGGGGAAAGGCCAAGACCTGTTTTGGCAATGAAAGCAAGTTCTTCGGGGGTGTTTGCAACACCGCCGCCACCGCCGCCGAGTGTGAATGCGGGACGGATAATGATGGGATAACCTATCTTTTCTGCAATCTCAAGAGCGGTTTCAACATCATTTGCAATTTCTGAAGGAATAACGGGCTGACCGATTGATTCCATAGTGTCGCGGAACATCTTTCTGTCTTCAGCCTTATCAATAGCTTCAGCATTTGTTCCGAGAAGCTTGACGCCCATCTTGTCAAGATAGCCGTCCTTACTCAGCTGCATAGCAATTGTGAGACCTGTCTGTCCGCCGAGACCTGCAAGAAGACTGTCGGGACGTTCTTTTTCGATTATTCTCTTAACTGTCTGAGCGGTAAGAGGTTCAAGATAAATTTCGTCAGCGAGAGCCTGGTCTGTCATAATGGTTGCGGGGTTTGAGTTAACAAGAACAACATCAAGACCTGCATCCTTAAGAACTCGGCAAGCCTGTGTGCCTGCGTAGTCAAATTCGGCAGCCTGTCCGATAACAATGGGACCTGAGCCGATAACCATAACTTTTTTTATGTCTTTATTGATTGGCATTTAAACTACCCCTTCCTTGTTAATCCTTAAGTAATTTAACGAGAACAGCCTTTTGCGCATGAAGTCTGTTTTCGGCTTCTTCAAATATTTCTTTTGCGTGTGCTTCAAATACCTTTGCGGTAATCTCTTCTTCGCGATGAGCGGGGAGACAGTGAAGAACCATTGCATCGGGCTTTGCAACGTTCATTACGGCATCGTTAATCTGATAACCGTCAAAGATTTTCTTTCTTTCCTCAGCTTCACTTTCCTGACCCATTGAAGCCCAAACATCAGTGTAAAGAACATCGGCATCTTTTGCAGCTTCAAGAATATCGGGTGTGCATGTAAAATCACCGTTTTCGCTTGCCCATTTCATAATCTCTTCATCGGGTTTGTAACCATCGGGACAACCGATGCTGACTGACATACCCATCTTTATACCGCCAACGATAAGAGAGTTTGCCATATTGTTTCCGTCACCGATATAGCAAAGTTTTCTGCCTTTGATGTTGCCTTTGAATTCTCTGATTGTCATAAGGTCGGCAAGCACCTGACAGGGGTGACAGTAATCGGTAAGACCGTTGATAATGGGAATGTTGCCGTATTCTGCGAGTGTTTCAACATCGCTCTGCTTGAAGGTTCTTATCATTATTCCGTCAAGATATCCCGAAAGAACTCTTGCGGTGTCTTCAACGGGTTCGCCTCTGCCAAGCTGAATATCATGAGAACTCAGGAAAAGTGCCTGACCGCCAAGGTCGTACATGCCAACTTCAAAAGAAACTCTGGTACGTGTTGATGATTTTGCAAAAATGATACCGAGAGTTTTGCCTTTAAGATGATGGTGCTCAATTCCGTTGCGTTTCTCATATTTGAGCTGGTCTGCGAGATTGAGAATCTCGTTGATTTCATTTGTGCTCAAATCCATAAGCTTTAATAAATGTTTCATAAGAACCTCCAATAATGAACAAAAATGCTTTTCAAATTATTTTACTATATTTAATGTAATAAATCAATAAATATTTTACAAAAATTCAAAAAAATCGGTGAAGTTAAAACTCCACCGATAATAATCATTTAGCAGGGCAATGATTTGTTGCAACAATATCAATACCTGTGCCGAGAATATTCTCAATAAGAACATCGCCGAGAGCAACGGGAGCGTTGACTTCAGCGTTGTTAATGCAATTCATACAATCCATAATTTTGTCTTTAGGAAGAGAACCTGCGGATTTGCAGGGAATAACATTATGAATTCCGCCATTGACTTTAACGGTTGTTGTAAGACTTCTTACAGGGTTGGTGCATTCGGCTTTTGCGTAAGTGTCGCCTCTTTTGCAAGTGTTACCGACAACTGAAATAATGTTGCCGTTTTCATCGAAATCAACAGTTATCCCGCAACCCATAGGGCAGGCAACGCAAATAATATTTTTCTGCACAAATCACACCTCCACCGAAATTTCAATAACACCGTCAGCGGCAAAATTCTTGAGCATATCATTTTTGATAATGACATTTTCCATTTCACCGGGTGCAAGTCTGGGTCTTTTCTTTGAAATGATTTCTTCGCCGTTGTATCTGACAACGGTTTTTGCATTAGTATATACCTGACCGACTCTGAAATAAAGTTTGACGTCGCCGTCATTCTTTATATTAACTTTTTGGGGAACGATGTATCTTACACCGTTTACACCCTTTGTGGTTATATACTCAGCATCTTCGCGTTGACCGAGAACATATTTTGCTGCGCCTTCGCCTGCTGTCTGGCTTTCGAGTGTAACATAGTCAACAAGGTCGTGAACGTGAAGAACATTACCGCAGGCAAAAACACCTTTATGAGAAGTTTCTCTGTATTCATCAACAACGGCACCGCTTGTAATCGGGTCAAGTTCGATTCCGACTGCTCTGGTAAGCTCATTTTCGGGAATGAGACCAACAGAAAGAAGAAGTGTGTCGCACTCAATGTACTGTTCTGTTCCGGGAATAGGTCTGCGGTTTTCGTCAACGTCTGCGATAGTGACACCTTCAACTCTGTCCTTGCCGTGAATATCTATAACTGTACAGCTGAGACGGAGAGGAATGTTGAAATCATCAAGACACTGAACGATATTTCTTGTGAGACCGCTTGAATAAGGCATAAGCTCACAAACGACCTTGACCTCTGCGCCTTCAAGTGTCATACGGCGTGCCATGATCAGACCGATATCGCCCGAGCCGAGAATAACAACCTTTTTGCCGGGCATATAACCGTCAATATTAACATATTTCTGTGCTGTACCTGCACTCATAACACCTGCAGCTCTTGTTCCTGCAATATTCAGAGCACCGCGGGGTCTTTCGCGGCAACCCATTGCAAGGATAACAGCTTTTGCCTGAATTTCAAGGAGACCGTCAGCTTTGTTAACAGCATAAACTTTATTGTCTTCTGTTATTTCAAGAGCCATTGTGTCTGTTTTGTATTCAATTTTTTCTTTGTCGACAAGCTCAATGAATCTGTCTGCGTATTCAGGACCCGAAAGTTCTTCGCCGAAATAATGAAGACCGAAACCTGTGTGTATACACTGCTCAAGAATACCGCCGAGAGTTTCGGCACGTTCGAGAATAAGAATGCTGTCAACTCCGCATTCCTTTGCTCTGAGTGCTGCGGCCATGCCTGCTGGACCGCCGCCGATAACAACTATATCATAATTAAGCATATCTTCCGCCTCACTTTGTTCTTTCGTAAAGAATTTTGGAATTTCCGCCGCACTTGGTTATTTCGTTGATTTCAACGCCAAGCTCTTTAGAGAGAATTTCAACAACCTTTGAGCCGCAGAAACCGCCCTGACATCTTCCCATACCTGCTCTTGTTCTGCGCTTGACACCGTCAACATCTCTTGCACCGGCGGGAGCTTTTATTGCGTCGATGATTTCGCCTTCTGTTATTGTTTCGCAGCGGCAAATGATTCTGCCGTAAGCGGGATTCTTTTCAATAAGAGCTTTGCGTTCTTTGCTGCTCATATGTCTGAATCTTACAGGTTCTTCTCTGACGGGGTTGAAATCAGCTTTTTCTTCTGCATCGATTTTGCCGAGAATAATATCTTTAACATAGAGTGCGATTGCGGGTGCAGATGAAAGACCTGGTGATTCTATACCTGCAACATTGATGAACTGTGCATTCTTTTCGCTTTCTTCAATTATGAAATCATTTCTGTCACAATGTGCTCTGAGACCAGCAAAAGATGTAATAACATCTCTTGTAGTAAGGCAGGGGACGGATCTTTTAGCTGCCGTGAGAACATCTGCAAGTGTACCTGCCGTTGTTGAAACATCGGTTTTGTCTTCGATATCAAGTGCACTTGGACCGATAAGAAGATTTCCGTCAACAGTGGGCGTAACGAGAATACCTTTACCCATCTTTGAAGGACACTGGAAAATAGTGTGGTTTGCAAGGTGTCCGATGCTCTTGTCGCAGAGCATATATTCGCCCTTTCGGGGTGTTGTACGAATTGAATTGTCACCGATAAGTGCAGCGATTTCATCGCAGAAAACCCCTGCAGCATTGATAACAAATTTTGTATTTATATTTTGTGAACCATCGGAGAGAGTGAATTTACTGTTGTTGAATTCTATATTGTTAACTTCGAAATTACGGATAAAATCAGCACCGTTGACAACAGCGTTTTCAGCGGCGGCAATAGTAAGTTCATAAGGACAAACAATACCTGCTGAAGGAGCCCAGAGAGCGCCCTTGGCTTCATCGCTGATGAAGGGTTCTGCATCCTTAAGTTTTTCTTTATCGTAGATTTCAAGACCGGGAACACCGTTGATGTTTCCTCTGTCAAAAAGTTCTTTGATCGTTACCATTTCTTCGTCTGAAAAAGCAACAACAAGCGAACCCACGGGATTGAATGGTACACCGAGAGTCTTGCAAAGTTCAGGCATAAGAGCGGTGCCTTCAACATTAAACTTTGCTTTGAGAGAACCGGGCTTGGCATCAAAACCTGCGTGAACAATCGCGCTGTTAGCTTTTGATGTGCCCATTGCCATATCATTGCATTTGTCAATCAGAGCAATTTTGAGGTTATAGCGGCTGAGTTCACGGGCAATAAGTGAGCCGATGACACCTGCACCTACAACAGCAACATCATAGTTCATTTTTTCAAAACCTCCGTCGATTTTTATCTGCCCAAAAGTATAACATAATTTATGTTTTAAAACAATACTTTAATTGCATTTTTTGTCCGATATTCAACTTTTTTCTGTTTTATAATGTTTTGAATAAAAAACCGAGCTTTCATTTGTGTAAAAAAACAAGTCACAATTTTATTGTTACGCAAAATAATGCTTTTGCTGTTATTGACAAAAACTATATATTGTGGTAAACTTCAAATGTAAATTTAAGATTTTTTGTGACTGACGGATTAAAGCAGAGCACTGCAAAGGAGCAAAAAATCAGTAAAAAGCCGACCGTCTGGGCAGTCTTATCTATATGGGTAGGACTGCCCTTATTTCATTTTTGAAAGGAAGTTGATTTAAATGATGACAGATATCGAAATCGCTCAGTCCGTTGAAATGAAACCTATAACAGAAATTGCAAAAACAGCTGAAATTGAACCTTGCTATCTTGAACAGTACGGTAACTACAAGGCAAAAGTCGACCTTTCAATTTTTAACAGCGAAAAAGACAAGAAAGGCAAGCTCATTCTTGTTACCGCTATCACACCAACTCCTGCAGGAGAGGGTAAAACAACAACAACCATCAAGTCGGAGGCCAAGGGTCTTAGGAA
>JAZTZD010000038.1:0-11525 GCA_045637305.1 Acutalibacteraceae bacterium | reverse complement strand
TGGAACAGGCTGAAAAGCTTGTTGCAAACGGTGTTCCCTACTACATCGAAGTTGCAAATATGCCCACAACAAACGATGCACTTGCATATCTCAAGGCAAACTGCAAGGCTGTTGGTCCCTCAAAGGCAGTAAATGCCGGCGGTGTTGCTGTTTCAGCTCTTGAAATGAGCCAGAATTCAATGAGATACAGCTGGACTGCAGAAGAGGTTGATGCAAAGCTTAAGCAGATTATGAAGGATATTCACGACAATTCAGCAAAGGCTGCAGAAGCTTACGGTCTCGGCTACGACCTTGTTGCAGGCGCAAACATCGCAGGCTTCATCAAGGTTGCAGATGCTATGATGGCACAGGGACTCATCTAACCAAATCCATAAAAGCACTCTCTGAAAAGAGGGTGCTTTTTTCAAGCCAAAAACAACCCCATTACATTTCAGAAATGTAATGGGGTTGTTCTGTCATTGTTATTTTAAATTAAAACAAATCTTCCTGATTTGCGCTCTTTATTCCTGCACCCGCAAGTGCTGCGGCGGCAACCTGATTGTCGTCAACACGGAAAATCATATATGCGCCCGCCTTTGAGGAATTGAAAGCATATGTATATTCAACCATAACATCGGCTTCCGAAAGAACTTCAAGAATTGCCGCAAGGCTGCCCGGAGTGTCCGAAATTGCAGCTGCGAGAACATCTGTTACGGTTGTTACATATCCGCCTTCATTGAGGACTGCCTGAGCATTTTTCGGATCATCACAGATAATACGGAGAATGCCGAAATCCTGTGTGTCCGCAATTGAAAGCGCTCTCATATTTATATTGTGGTCCGCAATATATCTTGTAGCTTCTGCAAGCTTACCTTTTTTGTTTTCAATGAAAACCGAAATCTGTTTAACACTCATTTCTGTGACTCCTTTCCGAATCAATCGTGAAGTTTTCTCTTATCGATAACTCTGACTGCCTTGCCTTCACTTCTTGTGATGGTTTTAGGGGCAACAAGATGAACCTTGGGATTGATTCCGAGCATTATCTTCATAGCATTTGCAAGTGCCTTTTCCTGAGCGGAAAGACCCTTGACTGTATCGGAGAACTGCTCGGGATTAAGCTCAACATAAACGTCGAGGGTGTCTGTGTTGTGTTCTCTGTCAACTTCAATGAGATAATTTGAGGAATAGCCTTCTTTGATAAGAACTGTTTCGATCTGTGAGGGGAATACGTTGACACCGCGGATAATCATCATATCGTCGCTTCTGCCCATGGGCTTCGTCATTTTTATAAGAGTTCTGCCGCAGGAACATTTTTTTCTTGAAAGAACACAGATATCTCTTGTTCTGTATCTGAGAAGAGGGAAAGCTTCCTTGTCAAGGCTTGTGAAAACAAGCTCGCCCTTTGAGCCTTCGGGAAGCACTTCACCTGTTTCGGGGTCGATGATTTCCGCAAGGAAATGGTCTTCGTTGATATGCATACCTGCCTGTGCCTCACACTCAAAGGAGACACCCGGTCCGCTTGTTTCGGTAAGGCCATAGATATCATATGCCTTGATACCGAGAGACTTTTCAATATCACGGCGCATTTCTTCAGTCCAGGGTTCTGCTCCGAAAATACCCGCTTTAAGGTCAATATCATCAGGAGTGAGACCCATTTCTTTAAGAGTTTCGCCGATATAAGCCGCATATGAGGGTGTGCAGCAGATAATAGTTGAATGAAGATCCTGCATAAACTGAATGTGTCTTTCAGTATTGCCCGATGACATCGGAAGTGTGAGACATCCGACCTTATGTGAACCGCCGTTGAGTCCTGAACCGCCCGTAAAAAGTCCGTAACCGTAAGCAACCTGACAAACATCTTCTTTTGTTCCGCCTGCTGCTACAATCGCACGTGCGCAGCAATCTTCCCAAAGGTCAACATCGTGCTGAGTATAGAAAGCAACAACTCTTTTTCCTGTTGTGCCGCTTGTTGAATGAATTCTTACGCAATCCTTAAGATCTGCGCCGAGAAGTCCGTAGGGATATGCTTCTCGAAGGTCTGATTTGGTAAGGAAAGGAAGCTTATGCAAATCGTCGATAGATTTAATATCATCGGGAGTTACTCCCTTTTCATCCATAAGGTCACGATAGTATTTAACGTTTTCGTAAACGTGTTTTACCTGTTTTACGAGCTTTTCGTTCTGAATCGCTTTTATTTCTTCAAGCGAAGCAGTTTCTATTTCAGGCTGATAATAATTTGCCATCTGAGGTCATCTTCTTTCTGATAAAATTAAATGCTGTATCCCATTTCAAATGCCTTGAGATTAAGCTCGAGGAACTTGGGCGGAACGCTCTCTTTGAGTGCTTTTATCCACACCTCTTTGTCAAGGGACATATTCTTTGCCATTGCACCGATAAGCACAACGTTGACCGCCTTTGATGTTCCTGCTTCCACCGCAAGAGGAAGCGCATCAAAAGCTTCAACATCGGCACCTGCCGCCTTGATTGCATCGATTACACCTTCGGGATATTCAGCTGTACCGATAACAACGGGCATCGGGTCAATCTGCTGAGTATTTACAATAATTTTTCCGTCGGGTCTGAGATATTCAAGCCATCTTGCAGCTTCAAGCTGTTCAAAAGCGAGAATAATATCTGCTTCACCCTTTTCAATAATCGGAGAAGCAACTTTTTCGCCGTAGCGTACATAGGTTACAACAGAACCGCCTCTCTGGCTCATTCCGTGAACCTCTGAAACTTTTACATCGTATCCGCAATCAAGCAAAGCTGAGCCGAGAATACGGCTTGCAAGCAATGTTCCCTGACCGCCGACACCGACAATCATAATTGATTTATTCATTTTTATGCTCCTCCTCTCTTATTCAATTGCGCCGAACTTACAAAGCTGACTGCAGACATTGCAGCCGAGACACTGTGTGAAGTCAATCTGGGCTTTTCCGTCCTTCATACTGATGGCGGGACAGCCTATCTTCATACACATTTTGCAAGACTTACACTTATCCGCATTAACCTTAAGCGGAGGATTATGTTTAACTGTTTTAAGAAGTGCGCAAGGTCTTCTTGAAATCACAACAGCGGGACCGTCGGATTCAAGAGCCTGCTTGATGCCGTTCTTGGTTTCTTCAAGATTATAGGGGTCAACAACGCAAACATTGTTGATACCGACTGCACTTGCAAGCTTTTCAAGGCTTACTGCCGCAGCGGGGTCACCCTTGATGTTATAACCCGTTGTGGGATTCTGCTGATGTCCGGTCATACCCGTAATCGAGTTATCAAGAATAATAACAACGGAATTGCTTGCGTTATATGCAATGTCAATAAGACCTGTGATACCTGAATGGATAAAGGTTGAGTCACCGATAACCGCAACGCTCTTCTTTGCGTTTTCGGGGTCTGCAATGTTTCTGCCGTGAAGACCCGAAACAGAGCCACCCATACAAAGAACGGTATCCATCATTCCGAGAGGTGCCGCAACACCGAGAGTATAGCATCCGATATCACCGCTTACGGTAACATTAAGCTGCTTGAGCGCATAGAAAAGTCCTCTGTGGGGACAGCCTGCGCAAAGCACGGGAGGTCTGGGAACGATATTTACATCTGCTGAAATGCTTTCCTTTTCTTCGCCGAGAATAACCTTTGCGATAAGGCTCTGCGAATATTCACCCTGAAGAGTAAACTCGGATTTGCCGATAACGTCAACACCGATTTTGCGGCAATGTGTTTCAATATAATCGTCAAGTTCTTCAAGAACATAAACTTTTTCGCATTCTGCGGCAAATTCCTTAATCATATCAACGGGAAGCGGATAAACGCAGCCAAGCTTGAGATATGATGCATTTTCGCCGAGAGCTTCTTTTGCATACTGATAGCAGATACCCGATGTGATAACACCGATTTTCTTGCTGTTATATTCAATCTTATTGAGTCCGTCTGCGCCTGTTTCGCAATATGCAATCTGGTCGAGCACTCTCTGTTCAACAACAACGTGCTTAACCTTTGCGTTTGCAGGCACCATAACATATTTCTGCGGATTCTTTGTGTATTCCTTAAGTCCGTTATCAACTCTTTCGCCAACGGGTGCAACACTTCTTGAGTGAGCAACTCTTGTTGTGAGTCTGATGATAACGGGTGTGTCGAATTTCTCTGAAAGCTCAAATGCTCTCTTTGTGTAATCAAGGCATTCTGCGGAATCCGAGGGCTCAAGCATCATTGTTTTTGAACCCATTGCGTAGTGACGCGAATCCTGCTCATTCTGCGATGAATGCATTCCGGGGTCGTCGGCAACAAGAAGCACCATACCCGCATTTACGCCTGTGTATGAAGCGGTGAAAAGAGGGTCTGCAGCAACGTTGAGACCTACGTGCTTCATTGCGCAGAAAGAACGTGCACCTGCAACGCAGGCACCGAACGCAACCTCTGCGGCAACCTTTTCGTTGGGTGCCCATTCAGAAAACATTTCATCATATTTTGCGGCATACTCCGTAACCTCTGTACTGGGTGTGCCGGGATAGCTTGATACAACGCGGCAGCCTGCTTCATAAAGACCTCTTGCGACCGCTTCATTACCTAAAAACAGTTTCTTCAACTGATTATCCTCCTAACATAACTATTGCTGTTGTGTTTATTTATTAAGCTTCATTTCCACCTGAGAAGCAACAAGGCTCTCGCCGCAGTAAATCTTACGAAGCTTCGGTTTTTCTATTTTACCTGTGGGGTTACGGGGAACTTCGGCAAAAATAATCTTATGGGGACGCTTGTATCTGGGCAAATCAAAGCAGAAATCTCTGATATCGTCTTCGGTTGCCTTGCAATCCTCTTTAAGCTCAATAATTGCAGCTGCGATTTCGCCGAGTCTTGCATCGGGAAGACCGATAACAGCAACGTCCTTGATTGCATCGTGCTTGCGAAGGAAATCTTCAATCTGTACGGGATAAAGATTTTCACCGCCCGAAATGATAACGTCCTTCTTACGGTCAACAAGATAAATGAAGCCGTCTTCATCCTCCTGCGCCATATCGCCCGTATAAAGCCATTCGCCGTGAATAACTTCATTTGTTGCCTTTTCATCATTGAAGTAGCAAAGCATTACGCCGGGACCCTTGACTGCAAGTTCACCGACCTCGCCTCTTTCAACGATTTCTCCGTTTTCATCGATGATTTTGGTTTCCCAACCGTAGCCTGCCTTACCGATTGCACCGACCTTATGAACGTTCTCAACGCCGAGATGAACACAGCCGGGACCGATTGATTCACTCAGACCGTAGTTGGTGTCATACTGATGGTTGGGGAATTTTTCAAGCCATCTCTTGATAAGGCTGGGGGGAACGGGCTGAGCGCCGATATGCATAAGTCTCCACTGAGAAAGCTCATATCTGTCAATTTCAATGTCTCCCCTGTCAATTGCGTCGAGGATGTCCTGCGCCCAGGGCACAAGAAGCCATACAATCGAGCACTTTTCCTGAGAAACCGCTTTTATAATCCATTCAGGCTTTGCACCCTTGAGAAGAACTGATTTTGCACCGACAAGAAGACTTCCGAACCAATGCATTTTTGCACCTGTATGATAAAGAGGCGGAATGCAGAGGAAAACATCTTCCTTTGTCTGTGAATGATGATTCTGTTCAACCTTGCATGAATGAACAAGAGCTTTGTGGGCGTGAAGAATTGCTTTGGGGAATCCCGTTGTGCCCGATGAGAAATAAATTGCGGCATCATCGTCATCAGTGATTTCGATTTCAGGCTTTTTCGATGTGCAGTATGTAACAAGCTTATTGTAGCTTTCTGCAAATGTGGGGCAGTCCTCACCAAGATAAAAACGAAGTCTTACATCGGGAATTCTGTCACAAATCTGCTCCATACGTCCTGTGAATTCAGGTCCGAAAACAATCGCATCGCTTTCAGAAAGCTTGAGACAATATTTAATTTCTTCTGATGTATAACGATAATTGAGAGGCACAACAAGTGCACCTGTTTTGAGAATTCCGAAATAGATAGGCAGAAATTCAATGCAGTTCATAAGAAGAATGGCAACTCTGTCGCCCTTTTTGATTCCTCTGGAAAGCAGAAGGTTAGCAAATCTGTTTGCTCTCTTATCAAAATCCTCCCATGTTATTTCGCTTCTTCCCGTGCTGTTTGCGCCCTGTTCAATAAGAGAATATTCTCTCCATGTAACACGGCTTTTCTCCTGAAGCTCGGGATTGATTTCAACAAGGCTCACATCATCTTTGTAGAGACTTGCATTTCTTTCAAGAAATTCGGTAATCGGCATGTTGTCATTCCTTTTCTGTGTTATTCTGAAATTTCTTAATACAATATCTGTTACAACAAGTTTACAAAACAACCTATAATATAACATATATTTATTTAAAAGTAAATACGGATTTTTCTAATGATAAATTTTTATTATAACAAATCCGTTTTCACTGCATCGCTTTAAAGCTTTTTGTCTTTAAAGCTTTTACGCGTTAAAGTGCTGTGACTATAATATATCATTTAAAAGCGTTTGTCAACATAATTCATCAGTTTTTAAGAAAATCTTTTTAAAAAAACCGCCTGCAATCACAACTGTAACTGCAAACGGTTTATATCTGATTTTTTATCACAGCATATCAGCTAAATCAAGAATAAGTCTTTCTGTTTTTTCCCAACCGAGGCACGGGTCGGTTATTGATTTTCCGTAAATACACTCACCTATTTTCTGCGCTCCGTCCTCGATATAACTTTCAATCATAAATCCTTTTACAAGCTTTCTGACATCCGCATCGTGACGGCAGCTGTGAAGCACTTCTTTGGCAATTCTGATTTGCTCAAGATACTTTTTCCCTGAATTTGCGTGGTTTGTGTCAACAATTACAGCGGGATTTTCAAGTCCGCTTTGTGAATACTTTTCCGCAAGACCAAGGAGGTCTTCATAATGATAATTCGGAAGAGACTGACCGTATTTGTTCACATAGCCTCTTAAAATGGCATGGGCACAGGGGTTGCCCTCCGAATGAACCTCCCAGCCTCTGTAAAGGAAAGTATGCTTATGCTGTGCAGCTGTAATCGAATTCATCATAACGGATATATCGCCGCTCGTCGGATTCTTCATACCGACGGGAACCTCAAGGCCGCTGGCAACAAGTCTGTGCTGCTGATTTTCAACAGAACGTGCACCAACAGCAACATAAGCAAGAATATCGCTGAGATATCTGTAATTTTCGGGATAAAGCATTTCATCCGCACAGGAAAAACCCGTTTCTGCAATTGCTCTCATATGAAGTTCTCTGATTGCAACTATGCCCTTATACATATCGGGCTTTTCGTTGGGATTGGGCTGATGAAGCATTCCCTTATAGCCGTCACCCGTGGTTCTGGGTTTGTTGGTATAAATTCTGGGGATTATAATAATTTTATCGCTTACCTTTTCCTGAACCTTTCGAAGACGTGATATGTAATCAATAACACTGTCCTCATTATCTGCAGAGCAAGGACCGATTATAAGCGCAAGCTTATTGCTCTTGCCCGTAAAAATATCCTTGATTTCAGATGCTCTGTCGCTGACAAGCTTTGCAAGATCATCCGTCAACGGATACTGTGCCTTTACCTCCTGCGGAATCGGTAATTTTCTTTCAAATATCATACTCATTTCTGTTCACTTCTTCACTTAAAAGTATTAGCTGAATAATACCGCTTTATTGCCTGAAAACCAACACAAAATTCTCGTTATTAACAACAAAATATCTGTATTGAAAACACATCTTGTTTAAAGAGGCTTCCAATCAGAAAGCTTGCCCGCTTTCTTCCAAAGCTCCTCCGCTTCCTTGGCCCAGGCTTCAAGTCCTTCGGGCGTATCGGGATATTTTTCATAATGAGCAGTAAGCTTTCCGCTGTTTATTACGCCCTCAAGAATGCTCTTGATTTCGGCAACCTTTATGTGTCCCGTAACAATACCGACGACAACAAACACAACTATCTTAAGATAGTCTCCTAAGCCTATGGTAATTCCGTTCTCCATGCCTCCGAGTATCTTTTTGCTGAAAATTGCATCGTGCTTAAAGAGGAATTCATTTGCCTTTGGACTGTGCTTAACAATGCCCGTAAGCAATGCCATAAGACCTGCAAACTCCTTGCCCTGAGTGTCATTGTATCTCTTATTGATGCTCCAGAGTGCTTCTTTGGTGGGGTAAGCGCCGCCCTTCATTGCCTGAGAAGCAACATCCACAGCTATCTTTTCAAGCACAAGCGATGCTGTACAGCCTTCGCCGCAGTTAGGCTTTGTGAGACAAGCGGCATCGCCCATTGCAATAAATCCGTCGGAAACAAACGAATGCGGTGCTCTGTGATAAGGTGTTCTTCCCTTTTCAATCTTTTTGACCGTATATGAGGGAAGCTTTGCATTCTTTGAGAACTGTTCAAAGCATTTTTCAACATAATCAAATCCGAAGCATGCACCTATACCGAGAATTGCGTCGCTTCCCGCACTGGGTGCAAGCCAGCTCTTATATGCGAGCCAGAAATTCGACTTGAGCCATCTGTCTTTTATGTCCGTAAAATCAATGTAGCGGAGAGTTACATAAAGAATGTCATTAGGAGTAAGCTCAAAGGTTTCAACGCCGTAGCTTTCGGGCAGACTGCGTCTTACAACCGCAGGTATACCCGAGCAATCCGCAACAAGGCGGCAGCTGACGGTTTCTTTTTCGCCGTTTTTAACATATGTAACACCGCAGATTTTACCGTTTTCACTATAAACTAGACTGTCAAACGATGCTTCATAAACTATTTCGGCACCCGCATTTATTGCCCAGTCGTTCATAAGCTGAATATATCCCCTCTTATGCATACCGACAACCGATGTAGGCGAAGGCTTGGGATAATTACTGTAAGCCGACATCATATTCTGGTCACTGAACACAAATTCGCATATTCCGTCGCCCTCTTTGACCTTAGGCAAGTCAAACTTTTCCATTTCATCCTTGCCCATATGGAAAATATCATATTCGGGGCTTATATTTTCTCTTGAGCTTTTGTCGATAACAAGAATGCGGAAGCCTTTTTCCGCCATCTGATGAGCAAAATAACTACCCGCAGTTGATGCGCCGACTATAACTACATCATAATTTTTCATACCTTACTCCCCTTTTGTTTTTATGAATTATATTTTATCAAAAAACATTCAGTATTGCAACAAAAAAAGTTGCAGACCGTGAAGCCTGCAACTTTCCTGATATTAAAGATTGTAATACTTATCAAACTCTGCGGGATGAGGAATTGCAGCAAGCTGGCTGCACTCTGCGCGCTTTGTCTTGATGAAGTTGCTGATAAGCTCTTCGGGGAATACTCCGCCTGCTGTGAGGAAGTCGTGGTCTGCCTCAAGGCAATCAAGAGATGCTTCAAGAGATGTGGGAAGCTGCTGAAGCTTTGCCTTTTCTTCATCGCTGAGATGATAGAGGTTAACATCGTAGGGACCCCAACCGTTTGCATGGGGGTCAATCTTATTCTTGACACCGTCGAGACCTGCCATAAGAATTGCTGCATAGCAGAAATAGGGGTTGCAGGTTGCATCGGGGTTACGAAGCTCAAAGCGGCGCTTGTCGGGGCTCTTTGCATATGCGGGAATACGGATAACCGCACTTCTGTTTGATGTTGCGTAGCCGACTGTTACGGGTGCTTCATAGCCGGGAACAAGGCGCTTGAATGAGTTTGTGCTGGGGTTTGTGATAGCACAAAGAGCGCCGATATGCTTAAGGAGACCGCCCATAAAGTAATGTGCGGTTTCGCTCAGATGTGAATAACCGTTGTCATCCGAGAATACGGGAACACCGTCCTTGAAAAGAAGCATATGAACGTGCATACCGCTGCCTGCTTCACCGTAGATGGGCTTGGGCATAAATGTTGCGGTCTTGCCGTACTTAAGAGCTGTGTTATGAATGATATATTTAATCATCATTGAAGCGTCTGCCATATGAACAACTTCACCGAGCTGGGGTTCGATTTCGAACTGACCTGAAGCTGCAACTTCGGGATGATGATAGTTGATATCAATGCCTGCATCCTTCATATGCATGCACATTTCGCTGCGGCATTCGTATGAGATATCAAAAGGCTTTGCAATGTGGTAGTTCTTCTGCTTTGCAACAACAACACCCTTACCCTCATTGCCTGAATTCCAATAGGACTGCTTTGCATCTACGGTTGCGCCGATGTGATTTCCTTCAACATTCCATGTAACATCATCGAAAAGATAGAACTCAAACTCGGGAAGAATCTTCATTTCATCAGCAACACCGCTGTTTTTCATATATTCAACAGCTGCCTTGATGATGTTTCTGGGATACTGAGCAAGAGGTCTGTTTTCGGGAGAATCGATAATCATTTCATTACCTGTCATTGAAAGAGTTGCAATGTCACAGAAGGGGTCGATAACTGCTGTATCGGGGTCGGGAATGAACACCATATCGCTCTTTTCAACAACCGCATAGCCGTAGTTTGAAGCGTCGAAACCGATACCGCTCTTCATTGTGTCTTCCGAGAAATTTTCAGCGGGAATTGTTACGTGACGGTACTGACCGTTGATGTCAACCATCTTGAAGTCTACCATCTTAATGTCATTTTCTTTGATGATATTAAGAATATCCTGAATGCTCTTTGCCATTGGAATCACTCCTTGATTTTATTTTTTACTGATAGATTATAACAGTATTTTACTTTTTCGTCAATGCTTTTCGCAGATATAAACATTGCAGGTTACATCTGTTTTACGTCTGTCGCTGAAAAGTGCCATGATTGCAATTGCTTCGTTCTGCATATCATCGGGCAATTCAAGGAAGAACGTGTTGTTCTTATCGCTGCCGCAAACGGCGTGCTCCCACTGATTTGCTCTGTAATCGGGCGCTCTTCTCGGGAAACCGAACCATTTTCTTTCGTTGCCTATTACCGCCACGCAGTATACACATTCCTCACCGTGCACACCTTCAACCGCAACCGCGATGCTTGAGCCGTTTTTATATTCGGGCAGAACAAACTTGCAGAACTTGCAAAGCTCGGTTTTCTTATGGCGGTAATGAGCCTGCATATTGTTTGCAAACGCATTTTTGGTTTCTATCACTTTTCCGTCTTTGATGAGTCTTACCGCATAGATTCTGTCAACGGGATTTTCGATACGAAGATAACGGATTCTGTTTTTTATACCGTAGCTTGAAACAAGCTTTTTGCCGTGAAGGTCATAGAGCGTGTGTGCTGTAAATCTTATGATTTCCGACGTAAAATCATCGTTTGCAACACTCAGCTTCATTAAATCTGAGTTTTTCCAATCCACAAGGTTAGTTGAATATTCCGCAATGAGAGGCACTCTCTGGGTTTCGACCTCTCTTGTTGCATAATCGCCTGAGAAGAACTCTATTTCAACACTGTCGCAGATAATAGTTTCTCCGAAATCAACTCTCAGACAGCCGCCGCAGATTCTTCGGTTTTCGTCAAGATATGTTTTACTCTGCGAATCAAAAAATGTGTCGTCGTTGCCGTCAAACATATTCTTTGCTTCGCAGCCTCTCAGTTTATAATGCTTC
>JAZTZD010000037.1:0-2313 GCA_045637305.1 Acutalibacteraceae bacterium | reverse complement strand
TCTGGGCAGAATTTCGTTTTCTTCAAGTTTCAACGCAAAGCCGTCAAGAGTCTGGTCAATAACAATATTCAGGCTTGTTTTTTCACTCTTTACTTCCACATTGCCCGATGTAATCTGCGAAACCTCAACAAGATTGTTTGCAAGCACGGAAAGTCTTTCCGTATGCTTTGCAACAACTCCCAGGTATTCTTTTCTTTGTTCATCGGTCAGATTATCCCTCTGCAAGAATTCAATGTAGCTTTTGATTGTTGTAAGAGGAGTTTTGATATCGTGGGAAACATTGGTTATCAGCTCATTACGGAGCTTTTCGCTTTTCAGCTCCTGGTCAACGGCCTTGTGGATTTCTTTTTTAATCTGATCAAGGTTTTTACCGTGAGCACGGATACTTGAAATGGTCAGCTTTTTGGTAATTTCGTCGCCGAGTACACCCTGAGCAAGACGCTGACCTTCCTCTTTAACGTAGTAGAGGTTTATGGCAATCATTGCAAAAACGGGAATTACAATAAGCCTTGTTATGCCCCAGATAATAATGAACATAAGCATTACCGAACGGGGCTGAGCAGATTTATCAAGAATACCGAAATATGTAAGTGCTATAAGAATTGCAGCTTCCGAAAGGAAGAAAATGACAATACCTGCAATAAGCTTTCTGAAAGGAGATATATCGTTTACTTTACGTCTTAAAGTTCTGGGAGTCTTGCGCTTGAATTTGCGGTAAATCATATAAATAATTGTATTTTTATAGATTTTACCCATTTTTACTCTGACTGAAAGAGTTGTAAGATAAGTCTGAATAACAAGTATCGCGGCAACGCAGGTGAACATAACAACAACGTTGTTAAGAACCATTTCAACGTCTGCCGCCGTAGTCAGGCTTATGATTACCCAGGCAACTACAAACAGCATTCCCAGCATAACCGTACAGAAATCCAAAGGAAGTCTGTCGATGATACCGGGTACAATTTCGCCGGTTTCTTCATTAACTTCACCTGCATTTATGGTAAGCAGGCAAAGGAAAATAACTATGAGAAGAATGCAAAAGAATAATACGGCAAAAAGCACATATTTCAGGGAGTTTGCCGCAGTAATCCAGCGGAAAGCGTGGGTGTATTTATCGGATGCCTGCTGGTCATCTTCTGCAATAATAGCATATGAAAGCCTGACGGGTATAACCTTGCCGCTGTTATCGGTTGTAATGTAATCCGTACTGCCGGTATAGTTTGTTGTATTTTTCAGCTCATCAAAAGGAATATCTCCTTTTGCCGTACTGTCCAGAAGCACGTGATTTGTAACAATATCTGTAATAACGAAAACAAAGTTTGAATTTTCTCTTGAAAACTTTTCTTCATAATATTTAATTCTGTATTGGTCTTTATTTTCGTGTATGCAGTTGAAATAGTCGATTGCCTGTTCAGAGTCACTCATAGAATAAATCTGCACCGCAACGCTTCGTGCCGTATTGCCGTTATCGTTGGGCTCATAAAAATTATATTCAAAAAGGTAGTTCATACCCAGAATACAGCCAACCGCAACAATCGTAAGAACAATAAGAAGAATTATTGACGAGGTGCGGTCTGATTCGGAACGCATTTGTCCGTTTTTCACGTATCATCTCTCCTTGAAATCTTTTCAGGTACCTTTTTGCTGACCATTTTATATCCGTGACCCCAGCTTGCAATAAGAAGCTCGGGATTTGCAGGGTCAATTTCAATTTTTTCACGAAGGTGTCGGATATGAACGGTAACCGTGTTTTCCGCACCCAGAGGGTCATCGCCCCACACAAGGCGGTAAATCTGTTTGGGCGGAAATACCTTATCCGTATTTTCCATAAAGAATTTAAGAAGCATCATTTCGGTGGGAGTAAGATTGACGTGTTCACCGTTTACGGTAACGGATTTTGCTGTAACATCAAGCTCAATTCCGCCGTTTCTCAAAATATCGGATTTGGGCTGTGCATCTGACGAACCGCCGAAGCGCACATATCTGCGAATCTGTGATTTGACTCTGGCAATAACCTCAACATGGTTGAAAGGTTTTGTAATGTAATCATCCGCGCCAAGGTTAAGACCCATAATTTTATCTGTATCCTGGCTTTTTGCGGTGAGCAAAATAACGGGTATGTTGTTTCCGTCTTCACGCAGACGGGCGAGGGCGCGAAGACCGTCCATAACAGGCATCATAATATCCATAAGCAGCAGGTGAATATTCTGTTTTTTGATTATTTCAAGTGCCTGACTGCCGTTTTCGGCTTCAATGATGTTATAGTCATCACTGCCTGCAAGATAAATTTTAAGAGCAGAACGGATATCAGCC
>JAZTZD010000036.1:0-14811 GCA_045637305.1 Acutalibacteraceae bacterium | reverse complement strand
GGAGATTCCAGTGGGTTATTCTGTTTGTTACACTTTGTAACCGATTTGTGACAATTTGTAACTTGACCTCAAAAATGCAAAATAGTAAAATATAGGAGGGAAACAGAATTTGAACTGTAAAAAACTATTGTCGGTCATTTCAGTTGTGCTGTGCGTTGTGTTAATGCTGAACACCGCCGCATTTTCAATTGAACCTCAACCTGATGCAACAGTTGAAAGCATTTCAATTTTCAACAGATACGGTGTTCTTTTGGGTGAAACATATCAGATGACGGCAACCGTAACTTCAGACAGCTCGTTATTCAATGCCGTTGAATGGAGTTCAAGCAATCCTGACGCAATATCCTGCACCGAGGACGGGAAAATAAAAGGTCTGATTGCGGGAGAAAAGGCAACCATAACCTGTAAAGCAAAATGGGGCAAAGCCAAAGATTCTGTTGACGTGTATTGTGCAGAAAGAGTTAATTCAAAAAAATGCTATCTCAAAAGCATTTTCACTTTTGTATATGCCAGACCGTCTTCGGGAATCATCGGCGGAACAATAATGGCTCTTCCGAAATTTCTTCAAACGATTTTATTTGTTTTTCAACTGATTGGCATGGCGCCAACTTCCACAGATGCACTTATCATGTCTCCAACGCTTACAGTTTACGGTAGAATCAAAAACTACGCATATGTACGCTACGGAGAAACAGAATTGTTTGACGGCTTTGTCAAATATTCCGTACTGGGCACGGAAATTGACGGCTTTCTTGATTTGTCTTCCAAAAATCTTGATGTATGGGCAAATGACGTAACCTACAGCAACAGGAAGCTGACGACGGACTATAAAGGTTCGGTCAAATGGAGTGACAGCGACAAGGATAATAAATATATTTATTTTGATGACACCACAGGTCAGATTGTCGGAAAAAGCGGAAGTGCAGGAAACAAGGTAACAATAACGGCAACCGCAGACGGAATGTCAACAAGCTGTACGATACATCTTCTTTACAAATGGCCTCAGCAATGGACAGGAAAAACCAATATAAAAACAACCTTGCTTCTTTCCGACGGAACGGGTTATAAAAACAGCTCCGTAACTTTGGAGAAAGGGCAAAGCTTTACCGTTCACGGTGACTGCGGAACAAACGACGGCAAGGCTTACGGAGTAGCAAAAGTTGGCGGTCAAGACCGTTGGGGATATGTCCCCATAAGCTGTTTGTCTACAAAAGGTACTGTTTCGCAGTATAATAATCTTGGGTGGACTTGGCCGGTAAAAAATACAGAATATAATTATATTCGTTCTCCATATGGAGAGAGAATAACAAAACCCACAAAACATAAAGGTATCGATATATCAACAAACTGGGATGACAATCAGGCAAGTATAAACGGAGAAGATATCGTTTCTGCTTTTAAAGGTACTGTGGATTATGTGAGCGAAAACTCCGACCTGGATTGGGGATTCTGTGTCGCAATTATATCAGATGAAAAAATAACAGACTTTGTAAGCAAAAAACAGTTTGTTGCAATTTACATGCATATGTTAAAAAAGCCTAAAGTAACAAGAGGTCAAACTGTGTTACCCGGAAAAGAATTAGGATATGTAGGCAGTACCGGGAACTCTACTGGTCCTCATCTTCATTTTGAGGTTAACAATCAAACAGCTTCTATATATGAATCGAACGGTAAAGAGGCAACTCAACCCGGAAGAAGCAGTTATAACGATTTAATTAATCCTATTTTTTTCTATATGGATAATGGTATTGAATACAATAAAAGTTCAGAAGCTGAAAATATTTATGGTACATTTTGGTATGGAAGTGAATAATATTTTTCAAGAAAGGATTGAGTATATGCATAAGAAAACTTTTTTATCTGTTGTTATTTGTTTATTGATACTTTTTGTTATGTCTGCTTGCAATTCATCAGACATTATAAAGATTGACAAAACAACTGTAAACAGTTCCAATAACACTAAATCTACAGAAAGCACAAATTCATTAGCATCAGAGATAACTTCTTTCACGGATATAGGAGGAGGAAGTATTTCAACAAGAAAATATAGGGTAAACTATTATGATGTTCCGTATCAGTTTGTTTTATTGGTTGGTGAAGACGCTTTTTGGGAATGGGACGAAAAATATAATAATGAAAATCCCGATGAAACCAATGTAATGGTAATGAGAAAATTTATAGAATATTTTAATATTTCTCGTGAAGATTTTGATAAAGCAAATTTAGAATGGACAAAAACCATATTTTATAAAATGGGCGGAAAACCTGTAATGAACCCAAAAGATTTTGCCAATCAAGAAACCGATGAAAGTTATAACGCAGATATAATTTATACTTTTGATAACGAGAAGATAAATGAATACTACTTAAGCGGGTTTTATCCGTATGTTTTTGAGTCGGATTACGACGAAGCCGTCGCTGACGGAATATACGAGACACGCACAACCGACTGGATTGACATTGAACAAATGGAAGCTGACATAATTGCAAAATACGGCGAAACAGAAATTGTAACGGAATCAACAACCGCAGAACAGACCCAAACAACCACAGTTGAACAGCCCGAAACAACCGTCGGATAAATTTCACATTCACATTCTCGGGGTCAGCCGTCTCGGTTGACCCCGATTCTCAAAAGGCACCGAACCGTCCCCTGTCCCACAGAAAAACGGCTGAAAAGAAACACTAAACAATGTTTTTTAATTTTATAACGGCATTAAAATTGGCTTGGGAAGGATATTTCCGACTCAAGCCAATTTTTACTTATTTTGTATTTGCTTTGATATATCTGTCAACGCGAGCCTTTGCATCCTTGTAGGACTGCTTGAGTTGTGTCTCGTTGAACTCGGGTTCATAATCTTTTTCCGCAAGCTTCTTGAACTCTTCTTCAAACTTTTCTGCGGCAAGTGTTTTTCTGACATCGTTTTTCCAGAGGAGGTCATCTGTGTTTGCGCCCACGAAATAAACCACATATGCGGCATCCGAAGCATCAAAAAGCTTTGTGTCGCCGGGCTTTCTTGCGGGGTCTGCGAACCACTCTGCCATATCAAGGTCATATCTCGTTATGATTGCCGCATCTTCGGTCAGATAGCCTGTTTTTTCGGCAAGATTGCGGAAGTTTTCTTCGCTCTTTACACTCTTTTCCCACTCAGCATTGAATTCCTTTGCCTGAGCAAGGGCGGGTTCGTGGTCGTTGGGGTCTGCGTGCTGGTTTCTGTAGCAAAGAAGCTGATATGTGTACGCATCAAACGCAGGTTCTTCAACATAAATCATATATCTTGCAAGGAAATCTTCAACAACTCCGATTTCACCTGCTACTCTTGAACTGTCAAATGCCCATTTTGCAACGGTTTCTCCGTGATATGCTTCAAGGTCGGTATACGCAATCCATCCGAGGTTCGTGTTGAGGTCAACATCAAAAGTTTCATAAGGATGGTTGTTCTTTGCGTATGCAATGAATTCCTCTTTGTTTCTGACTGCGGCTGCCTCGGCGGCATTGTATTCGCCCTCAATCATATAAACTCTGACCTTTGCAATCTGGAACTGCTTGGGATCTTCATCATATTTTTCTGCAAGCTCTTTTTCGGTTACCTTTTCCGAAAGTCTCTCTTTTTCGTCAATTCTGAACTGATTTGCATAAGCATCCATAATGACTCTCGCAAAGAACATCGAAAAATCAACGCCGCTGAAATACATATCTTCCAGGTATTCGTCCGTGGTGCCGAAGCCCTTTTGGGATGCGCCGTTTATAACCTGGTCATATGCGCCGATGAGCGATCTCATTCCCTCGGAAGTCAGTGCTGTTCCCGCCTCGCAGGCTCTTTCAAAATCGGCGTAAAGCTTCTGGATTTCACCTGTTGCTTCAAACGAGAAATAGTCCGCCCATGTGCCGCTTCCTCTGATATATTTCTGGTTTTCGGGTGCCTGTTCAGGGTCAAAGCCCGTCATATTCTGACCGTTATCTTGCAGAGATTTCTGCACATCAAAATACTTTTCCATATACTGGTCATAATAATACATATTGAATTCGGGACGAGGAATTTTCATTCCGCCAACCTCAAGAGCAACGCCGTATTTACTGCATTTTGCGTCTCTTTCAGCCTCTGCTTCTTTAATGATATCCGCAAAAACAGCGGGAATGCTCAGTCCGTTATATTCAATCTGCAAAAACTCGTCGCCCTGCTCGTAAACCTTTGATGTAGTGGTTGTAGTTTTGTCAGGATTTTCGGCTTTGTTTTTCTCAATTGCGGGTTTGATTACAAAAATTGCGAGAAGAACAATCGCTGCAACGCCGATAACCGCCGCAAGGGTGATAAGCACCGTTTTAATTACTTTGGGGTCAACCTTTTTCTTTTCTTTTTTCTTCACTGCAGCGGCAGCCGCCTTTGCCTGCGGTGTTTTTTTCTGATTCTTCTTGGGCTTGCTCATAACTTCCTCCTAATTTTGCTTTCTGACAATTTTATATTCATCGTAAGGCTGATAATACGGACACTCAAAGGACCCGCCCTGCATAAATCTGTAAAGCTCGTCCTCATCGAGATTCACCGTACATTCATAGCACTCATATTCATCGTTATAGTCGTAAAACGCGCAGTTGTCGCAAATTGTTGACCCTGCCATAAATTCACCTCAATAAATGGGAATAATTATTTCTTTTTCGATTTTTGTGACACCGTCCATACCCAGCTCTCTCAGATGCGGAGCGAAAAACATTCCGGGCGCTCTGCCCGAGGGATAAAGGTCAAGCAGAGGTGCCATAACAAATGCTCTTTCAAGCACTCTCGGATGGGGTACTGTAAGCTCAAAGCTTTCACTCTTGAAGCCTTCATATAAAATCAGATCAAGGTCGATGATTCTCGGCTCATTTTTTCTTGTTCTGATTCTGCCCATCGCCGCCTCGATTCCGAGACATTCTCCCAGAAGCATTGCGGGAGTGACATCGGTTTCGATAAGTATTGCCGCATTGTAATATTTTGCATCGTCCGTGCAGTCAACGGGCTCCGTTTCGTAAACCCGTGAAGCCTTGAGAATCCTGACTCCCGAGAGCTTTGCAACAGCTCTGATTGCGGCATTGATATTCTCAATTCTGTTGCCCATATTCGAGCCGAGTGCAATAACCGCTTCGCTCATTTTCTCAATCCTTTCGTTCTCTGAATATTTCAACTCCGACCCAGCCGAAATCGGCATCAATCGGTGCATCGGGCTTTCTGAGAAGAATGCGCAGACTCTTTATTTTTTCGAATTTTTCAAAAAGTCCGCGTGCCACCCTTTCGGCGGCTCTTTCAACCAGGTCGTCCTTCTGCGAAGTGAATATTTTCTTTGTTTCTTCAATGATTTCGGCATAGCTCACCGTGTCATTCACGTCATCCGTCTCGCACGGCACGGAAATGTCAACACCGATATCCATATCGAGCACAAATCGCTGTCCTCTTTCCTTTTCTTGGGCAAAAACACCGTGATAAGCAAAGATTTCAAGCTCTCTGACAAGTATTTTATCCATTGCTTACCTCCTGTAAAGTGCATCGGCAACCCTTGCACCCTGAACGGCAGAATAAACGTCGTGAACTCTTATAATATCCGCGCCGCCCGCTATCGCCGCAGTGTGCGCCGCAACCGTTCCCGAGTCCCGCATTTTTGCGTTTTCCTCGCCGCTTGCCGTGCCGATAAATCTCTTTCTTGAACCCGCCGCAAGCAACGCAACGCCCTTGAATTTCAGCCATTGCATCTGTGACAAAAGCTCGAGATTATCCTCATATCTCTTGCTGAAGCCGAGACCGATATCAAGGCAAAGCTGTTCTTTTCCGAGTCCGATTTCCGCCGCAAGTCTGAGCGAATCAAGGAAAAATTTCCTCACATCGGCAACAACGCCATCCTCGTAATCGGCAACAACTCCCGCACCGCACGGATTATGAACAACAACATATCCCGCACCGTATTTCCTGGCAAGCTGAGCCATTTCGCGGTTGAATTCGCCGCTGACGTCGTTGATTATGCTCGCACCCGCTTTCAAAGCCGCTTCGGCACAAAGCGGATAAAATGTGTCAACCGAAACAGCGCAGTCAACCTTTCCGCACACGCTTTCAAGCGCGGGCATCAGCCTTTCAAGCTCCTGCGACGCAGAAAGAATTTCCGCATCGGGTCGGGTTGAATTCGCGCCGATATCAATGATATCCGCACCCGCCTGACGCATTTTCAGCGCACATTCAAGCGCAGCCTCGGGCAAAAAATTTTCTCCGCCGTCGGAAAAAGAATCGGGTGTATAGTTAAGAATTCCCATAACATAGGTTTTTTTGCCCAGCGGGAATTCATAATTACCTGCTCTGAACATTATTTATTGCCCCCTGTGAGAAGGCTTATGGCTTCGGCTCTTGTTCTCGCATCGCTTCTCATAATTCCTCTGAGTGCTGATGTTCTTGTCTGTGCGCCCGATGCTCTTGCGCCTCTCATCGTCATGCAAAGATGCTCCGCCTCAATAACAACCGCAACGCCGACAGCATCAAGCTTTTCAAAAAGAAAATCCGCAATCTGGGTTGTCAGTCTCTCCTGAAGCTGGGGTCTTTTTGCAAAACTGCTGCAGATTCTTGCAAGCTTCGAAAGACCGATAACCTTGCCCGCCGACGGAATATACGCAATGTGCGCCTTTCCCACAAACGGAAGCAGATGATGCTCACACATCGAATAAAGCGGAATATCTTTTACGATAACCATCTCTTCGTTGCCCGTTTCGCTGAAAAGCTTCAGATGTTTTTCGGGGTTTTCTTCAAGACCCGCAAAGATTTCCTCATACATTCTCGCAACTCTTGCAGGTGTTTCAACAAGACCCTCTCTGTCCGGGTCTTCGCCAACGGCAATAAGAATTTCTCTTACCGCCGCCTCAATTCTTTTTTTATCCATCTGTCAACTCTGCCCTTCCCTTAACATCGATTGTGAAATTAAGAACGCATTGTTCTCTGTCTTTATAGTAAGTGAGTTCATCGGTTGAAAAAACCGCACTTGTTTTTTTCTTCGCCGCAACCAGAACATTATAAATTCCGCCGTTTGTTATCAGCCTTTTCACTGCGCTGTCATAGGCACTCTTGTTTGCAAAGCGAAGCTGAACATCGTTTTCGCCTCTGTTGAGCACCTTTGCAACCGTGCGGCTGAGCTTTTCTTCGTCTTCCTTTGAAAAGCTTTCAAAAAAGCTGCCCGTCTTTACATAATAGTTTTCTTCCATTGAGTTGCAGCCGTAATCCCTTGAAAAATCCGTATGTGTGCCTGAAATTGCTTCATCACTCACGTTGAAATAAGCATAAAGCTTCATCTGCTCACCCGCATCGTTGACGGGGTCATCCCACGTGAGGTCAAGATGATAGAAGTCATCCCCGAGCTTCACAATGTTCCACATATGGCTGCCGGGATTTCCGTCAGGGTCGTCAACCGTGCCGCTGACAACTCCGTTTTCGATTCCCGCCGCGTCAAACAGATATTTTGCCGCCTTGGCATATCCCTCGCAAGCCGCTTCGCCGTTGACAATCGCGCCGTATGCCGACGAATAGGTCAGGTCGCCCTCAACGTGTTTATATTTGCAGTTATCAATCACGAAATCGTGAATTATAAGCTCTTTCTTCCACGGGTCGTCAATGCCCTCGAGACCTTTGAGAAATTCCGCACAGACTTCGTCAAGCTCTGCCTTTCTCTGCGCATATTCCTCGGGTGTGAGAATATATTCAATTCTGCAGAAAGTGCCCATAATCGTTGTTCTTATGCTGCAGGTACGTGCAACAAAGAATAAATCGGGATTGTCGCATAAAATCGCCGTAAAAACCTTGTCAAGCTGTTCAAGTGATATGAACGGCACCCTTATTTTTTCGGGCATATCGTAAATCTTTTTCAGAATTCTGTTGTACGCCTCTTTTTCAACGTTATCAAGGTCATCAAAATAAAATTTATAAGGACTGCCGATATCCGTTATCTTTGCAGGCGGCTCATCGCCCAGCTCCGCGGCGGTATCAATGAAAAGATTTTTGCCAACGTTGATTGCAACTGCCGCCGAAACAATGAGAATGCCCGTTAAAACCAGCGAAAGAATTCTCCTGACTGCCTTTTTCATCAATCTTTCTCCCCGGAAAAATCCTCAATACTCTGCGCAATATTCTTGCGGAGAATTCCTCTCTGCGTCAGAATTGCAAGAGCCTGTTCATTCTGTGAATAGTCAACTATCGAAATATCCGTATTAAGAGTGTTTGAAAGCTTTGAGTAAATTCTGTCTGTTTTTTCAAGATTTTTTGCATCAAGAATATTGTCCATTATCTGCATAAGCACCTCGGACTGCATTTTTCTGCCGTCGCTTCCGAGGGTTGCAAGATATCTCATATATCTGAACATCGTATCGCCCTTGATGTTCTGTTTTCCTTTGATGAGCATAAGGTTGAATTCGCTGCTTCTGAATTCCGTCTGCTCGGGCACGACTATTTCAACACCGCCGAAATAGTTTATCATCGTTTTGAAAGTTGAATCGGTTGATGCAATATATCTGTCGATTTCAACGCCCGCAAATTCTTCAACCGCACCGACAAGCCCCGTTTCGCCCGATGCCGAATAACAGCCTTCAAAAGTGCGTGACACTCCGTCCGACATAACAACCGCCCTGGGGTCAAGCGAATAAATCTTCACCTCGTTTTCGGGCACCGAGAAACGGCAAAGCCAGAGAAAACGAAGGTTTTCCCTTGATGAATCGGCGCACCACATCAGCACGGTGCCCTGCGCCGAAGCCGTGACAGGTCTCGTCGTTGTTTCCGCAACCGAGGTTTCGGTTTCCGCACTTCCGCCGACTGCGCTTTTGAAGTCAAAATCATATTTGCTCAGAATTGCAAGGCAGGAAACACCCGCAATTCCGATTACGCAGGCGGCAAAAATCGCAACGAATTTTTTGAATTCTCCGCTGCTGCTTTGCTTCTGCGTCTGAAAAATTATATTTTTTCTGGTTTTTTTAGCCATATCAATCTCTTCTCATTAAAATTGCCGCAGTTTCCGCGCCGAGATGAAGCTCTCTGCCGTTTATTTCTTCGCCCGTGAGTGAAACATATCCGTCCTCGGGCAAAACATACACAATCGGATGACTGTTGCGGTTGGCAACGGTCATTATCCTCTCGTTTCCGCCCTTTCTTTCATATGCAACGCAGCCGAGTGCCGCCGAAACGGGAACAAATTCACCGTCGGCAAATGCCCCGTGCTCTTTTCTGAGTCTGCCGAGAAATCTGTAATGCTCAATCAGCTCGCCGTCCTCATTTCCCCAGGGATAACAGCCTCTGTTGAACGGGTCTTCGCCGCCCTCGATTCCCGCTTCATCTCCGTAATAAATACTTGGCACACCGGGAAGCGTGAACTGCATAACGGAAATCAGGCGCAGAAGTCTCTTGCCTCTTTCTCTTTCTTCGTCGGAAAGACCGCCCGAATATCTTTCAAGATGGCTTGAACGGTAATTGCCGAGAGTTGCAAGTCGGTTGAGCACCCTGCAGGTGTCGTGAGTTCCGATGTGATTCATCAGACAGTCAACGGCATCCTTGGGATAGTTTTCGCATATCTCCGATATCTTATCGTTGAATCCCTCCGCTATTCCGCTGATTGCAAACGCAATGAGCGCATCCGCAAAAGGATAATTCATAACCGAATCAAGCTGGTCTCCCAGAAGATATCTTCTTCTTGCGCCGTAGCTGATTTTGTTTGACGCATCCTCCCAGACCTCACCGAGAACGTATGCATCGGATTGCTCGGATTTAACCGCATTTCTCAGGCTGTCGAGAAATTTGTCGGGAAGCTCATCCGCAACATCAAGCCGCCAGCCCTTTGCTCCCGCGCGAATCCATTTTCGCAGAATTCCGCTTTCGCCCGCCATATAATTGATGTAATCATCATTTTCTTCATCGATTTCGGGCAGAATGTCAACACCCCACCAGCAATCGTATTCATCGGGATAATTTTTGAATTTATACCAGCCGAAAAACGGTGACTCGGGTGTATTGTAAGCACCGTCATTACCGTAATTTCCGTTTTTGTTGAAATATCTGCTGTCTGACCCCGTATGGCTGAAAACGCCGTCAAGAATTATTTCAATGCCCTTTTCCTTTGCGGATTTGCAAAGCGACGAAAAATCCTCTTCGCTTCCGAGAAGACAGTCGGTCTTTTCGTAATCGGCGGTGTCATAGCGATGGTTTGACTGC
The DNA here is from genome assembly GCA_045637305.1 of Acutalibacteraceae bacterium. Lineage (GTDB taxonomy): Bacteria > Bacillota > Clostridia > Oscillospirales > Acutalibacteraceae > CAG-177. Next base: position 4,612 of record JAZTZD010000036.1, on the reverse strand, counting down.
GCCTGAAAAATCGGATTGAGATATATGCAGCCGACACCGAGAGACGCAATATAATCAAGCTTTTCTTCAATGCCTTTGAAGTCGCCGCCGAAGAAATCGTATTTTGTTATTTTTCCCTGCGAATCGGGTTGCCACATCGGCAATGCGCCCCAATCCCCGCGGAGAATTCTCTCTTCGGGAACATTCTGCTTTTTTTCTCCCGAAAAGCGGAATCTGTCGGGAAAAATCTGATAGATAACCGAGCCTTTTATCCAGTCGGGAGTGCTGAAATCCTTTGAATAAACGGTCAGCTGAAAGCTTGTGCCGTCGGGCGAAATTCTGCCCGTTGAATTATCAAATCTTGTTATCATATTGCCGCCGTTTTTGCACGCAATAACAAAATGATACCAATAAAGACCCTGATTTTCCGCGGTGAATTTAACGCTCCACCACTCTTCATCATAGCCCTCCATTCTCTCCCACGCCATCGGATAAACGGAATTTTCGCCGTTATCGTGGTTGAGAACAAGACTTGCGCCCGTACAGCAGATGCCTCGGGGAAGCACAATTCTGATTGTTACCTCCTCGCCCTCCCTGACTGCGCCGAAGGGTGATTTATGATATGTCAACCTTGAATTATAAGGAATATAGTCCATTTTTTCTCCTGAATACAAATAAATTTATGCGATATAAGGCACTTCCGTTATGCGCAGAATCACGTCGGTTACGAAAAAGCCGAGACCGATGAGCGCAAGCACCCCTGCCGTTATGAGCACGGCATATGTGATTTTTTTGTTGCGCATTTTTTCTTCATAGCTCAGACCCGTGCCGAAATGTGCGGCAAATTCGGTTATACTCTTGCGCTGTGAAGGCTTGAGCGCCTTTTCAATTGTTCCTTTGTGAAAAAACATAGATTATCCTTTCTCAGCTGAAAAGAACGGTATCCGAAAATCCCGCAAAGGCAAGCGAAAGCATTCCCGCATAGAGAAACATTGCGGGTGTGCCCTTGAAAACCTCGGGAATATCTTCGTTCTTTTCAAGCATTTCAGAGCCCTTGCTTATCAGCGCGGCGGCAAGCACAAAAGCCACGCCCGCACCGATGCCCGAGCCGATGCTGTCTGCAAGCGAATATGCCGCAGAGTGATTGATAAGCGGAAGTGCAAGCACAAGTGTGTTGAGCGCCGCAATTCCGAGTGTGCCGAGAAACTTTGCCTCGGCTCTGAAAACAAAACGGATAACTGCCGCAACAATAAGATAAACCGCGGCAAGCACTCCGCCGTAAATTGCCGCTCTTGCGGCATACGGCATATCAATGCCCGATGAAGCGCCGTCTATCAGACTGCATACCGCACTCGTGACAACGGAAAATCCCGAAATCATAACGGCAAGTCTGCCGAAAAGACCGGGTTTTGTTGAAACACGTATTGCCTCGCTCAGTCCCAAACCCCAGCTCAGGACGAGATTCTGCATAATGACAGAATAGACAGCTGTCAGAAGAAGGTCGGAAAATATTTTCATTGATTATCTCCTCCCGTCTTCTTTTCTATTTCAAGCTCAAGAGACCTGAAAAGTTCATCAAAATCCGAAATATCGAATTCCTTTTCGGGCGGTGCGGTGATTTCGGTTACTTCGGGGATTTCTTCAACCGCCGCAACATCCGTCCAGAAATTATCATACACCTCAACGGGTGCGGTTTCTTTTTCTTCTTTTGTTTCTTCCGTGATAATCTCTGCAGTTACGGTTTCTTCCGCAAGTGCCGACGGCTGAGCTTTGATTTCTTCAGTCTGCGCCGAAGATGCCGCAACGCTCTTGAAGGTTATTCCCTCTTCAAGATATTCGGGATATCTCTTCATAATGAATGCTTTGAGAAGTGCCGCGGTAAAGCCGAGAAGGATAAGACATCCGAAGGGCATCAGCATTCCCTTGAAGGTTACGGGAATATTCACTTTCATTCCGCCGATTGTTCCGTTACCGAGCATTTCACGCAATGCACCTGTAAGGATAAACACTGCCGAAGCGCCGATTCCGACTGCCGCCGCATCGAAAAACGCAAGCTTTATGCTGTTTTTAACCGCAAACTGCTCGCAATGAACGGCGGTGATGGAATTTACCGCAATGAGCGGAAGAAAAATCTTCATGCTCAGGCTCAGATCGATAAGGACATTCGATTCGATGTAATAAAGTATCGGGCAGGCAACCGCAAAACCGAGAATAAGATAGGCGGGCACTCTCACCCAACGGGGAAGTTTTTTGAGAAACGCACTTGCCGCCACGCAGCAAATAATTATTTCAGCACAGAATACAACCGAAAGAAGCGCGGCATTCTTGAGCGAGGTCGCCGCCGTGATAACGGGGCAAAGACCCGCAAGCTGAACAAGCACGGGATTGAAAATCACCGCACCCTTGACAAAAATCTCTCTGAAAGAAATGCTTTGAGTCTTACTCATTCACCGCCGCCTCCTTTCCTTCGGAAGCTGCTTTTTTATCGGGAATTCTTTTTAAAACCGAATCAATAACGGGTCTGAAACCGTTTGCAAGAAGCACCGCAAAACAAACGGGCTCCTCAAACACTCCGATATATCTCATACCCATACAGGCTATGCCGCAAACCGCACCGTAAACGATTCGGTTGATGCTTTTTTTCGGAAGTGTTGACGGCTCCGTGACAAGAAACACAGCCGCAAACATCAGCGAACCCGCGGAAAGCTCAAGCACAATGCTTGTGATTGCAGATGCATTCACTCTCGGCAGAATAACCGCAAAAACCGTACACGCGGCAACAAATCCCGCCGTTGCAAGAAGCACTCTTTTTCTCCTTACAAATAAATATGCACAGCAGCCGAGCATAAGAAGTATGCATCCCGTGCCCATAGGTCCCGCAACATTTCCGCCGACCAGGTCTATAACGTTGACGGCATCAAGATGAATGGCATTTCCTGACAAAAGAATTGAGCCGACGGAATTGCTTCCCATAAGCTTTGATGCAGTGTTTTCGGTATAACTGAAAATTTCTTCCTTGAAGCAGAGTGCCGCAAAGGCAAAACCTGCCGCCGCGGGAGAAAACGGTGTTCTGACCGAACCAAACGGAATCTTGACCGCAAGCACGGCAAATGCCGAAGCAAATGCGGGAATATAAAGCGGAATGCCCGCGGGCATCATAAGTGCGATTGCCGATGCGGCATAAATACCGCTCAAATCCTTGAGATAAAAGGTTTTTTTCAGCAAAAAGCTCGCAATAACATCGCAGAGAAATGCCGTGCCTATGCTGACCGCAAGCACCGCCGCTACCCTTTCTCCGTAATAGAAAAAAGAAAGCAATGCAGGTGCAATGAGCATTATGAGATAATCGCCGAAAAGACGTGAGCTTTTAACAATATTCGGTTTTTGTGCTTTGTCAGACAAAGCGTTCACCTCCGAATTCCAATATTTATTCATTGCATACCAACCCGCAAAATCATAATATATTAGGGTAAGGAGGTAGGCAAATGAAAATAAATTCCCCTGCCGAAAACAGGATTATTGTTGACCTGAACAAACAGGATATGATTGAACTGGATATTACATATGAAGAAATGGATTATTCAACAATCGAAACAAGGCGGGTTATCTGGACGGTGCTCGATGCCGCAGGCAAGGTGCTGGGCAAAACCCTTGACCCGTCAAGAAGAATGATAATCGAGGCAATCCCCCGCAACGAGGGCGGATGCACTCTTTTTTTCACTATTCTTGAGGATTCAAAAAGCAGTCTGCACCGCAAATCAACTTTGAAAAAGCAGGTTGAAAGCATTATCTGCGAATTCCCCGACCTTGAAAGTCTTTTCTCCGCCGTTTCCAAGCTTGAAGCCGATGAAAACACAGTTGAAAGCAGTCTCTACGAAAACGAGGGAAACTACAGACTGATTATTTCGTCGCCGTTTGATTCCGCACGTCTGCGCAGATATTTTTCCGAATTCTGCACCGTTTCAAGCTGCGAAAAGCTTCTTTGCGAACACACAAAAGAACATTGGCGGCTGATTGCACCCGATAATGCGATTTCCCGTCTTTGCTGAAAATCACTGATAAGTTGTGGCGGTTTCATACCGCTGTATAATTGCGGCGCAGCCCCTCAATTCCGAATTCCGCATTACGAATTCCGAATTCAGAAAGCAGCTTTTTCCGCAAGTGTGCGAAGCATTTCGATTGCCTGAGCGGAATCTTCTGCATTGAATACGGCACTTCCCGCAACGAGCACGTTTGCGCCCGCGCTTGCGGCGTGTTCAACTGTTTTCTCGTTGATTCCGCCGTCAACCTGAATATCAACCGAAAGACCTCTGCGTTCAATTTCCGAGCGCAGAGCTTTTATTTTTTCCGCCATTTCATACATATACGACTGACCGCCGAATCCCGGCTCAACAGTCATAATCAGCACCATTGAAAGCTTGTCCAGATAAGGAAAAACCTCTTCAACTGGCGTTGCGGGTTTTACGCTTACCGATGCCTTGCAGCCGCATTCGATAATCTTATCAACGGTTTCCTTTGCGGGCGATGCGCTTTCAATGTGAAAAGTGATTATATCTGCTCCCGCTTTTGCAAAATCTTCAATATATGCAAGCGGATTTTCTATCATAAGATGCACGTCAAAAACAAGCGAAGT
>JAZTZD010000035.1:0-2313 GCA_045637305.1 Acutalibacteraceae bacterium | reverse complement strand
TCTGGGCAGAATTTCGTTTTCTTCAAGTTTCAACGCAAAGCCGTCAAGAGTCTGGTCAATAACAATATTCAGGCTTGTTTTTTCACTCTTTACTTCCACATTGCCCGATGTAATCTGCGAAACCTCAACAAGATTGTTTGCCAGTACAGAAAGTCTTTCCGTATGCTTTGCAACAACTCCCAGATATTCTTTTCTTTGTTCGTCTGTCAGATTATCTCTTTGCAGGAATTCAATGTAGCTTTTTATTGTTGTAAGGGGAGTTTTGATATCGTGGGAAACATTGGTTATCAGCTCATTACGGAGCTTTTCGCTTTTCAGCTCCTGGTCAACGGCTTTGTGGATTTCTTTTTTAATCTGGTCAAGGTTTTTACCGTGGGCACGGATACTTGAAATAGTCAGCTTTTTGGTGATTTCGTCGCCCAGAACACCCTGTGCAAGTCGTTGTCCTTCCTCTTTAACATAATAAAGATTTATGGCAATCATTGCAAAAACAGGAATTACGATAAGCCTTGTTATACCCCATATAATAATGAACATAAGCATTATGGAGCGTGGCTGAGCGGATTTATCAAGGATGCCGAAATAGGTCAGAGCAATAAGAATTGCCGCTTCCGAAAGGAAGAAAATGATAATACCTGCTATAAGTTTTCTGAAAGGAGAAATTTCTGTAACTTTTCGTCTTAAAGTTCTGGGAGTCTTGCGTTTGAATTTTCGGTAAATCATATAAATGATGGTATTTTTATAGATTTTACCCATTTTTACTCTTACGGAAAGGGTTGTAAGGTAAGTCTGAATAACGAGGATTGCCGCAACGCAGGTGAACATAACGACCACATTGTTAAGAACCATTTCAACGTCTGCCGCCGTGGTCAGACTTATGATTACCCAGGCAACCATAAACAGCATTCCAAGCATAACCGTGCAGAAATCAAGAGGAAGTCTGTCGATAATACCCGGTACGATTTCGCCGGTTTCCGCATTAACCTCGCCTGCATTTATTGTGAGCAGACAAAGAAAGATAACTATAAGAAGTATACAGAAAAATAATACGGCAAAAAGCACATATTTCAGGGAGTTTGCCGCAGTAATCCATCGGAAGGCGTGAGTATATTTATCGGAAGCCTGCTGATCGTCTTCTGCGATAATGGCATATGAAAGTCTGACGGGAATAACCGTACCGCTGCTATCGGTTGTGATGTAATCCGTACTGCCGGTATAGTTTGTCGTTTTTTTCAGCTCATCAAATGGAATATCACCCTTTGCCGTACTGTCCAAAAGAGTATGGTTTGTTGCAATATCTTTGATTACAAAAACAAAGTTTGAATTTTCCCGTGAAAACTTTTCTTCGTAATACTTGATTCTGTAAGGGTCTTTGTTTTCGTGAACACAGTTGAAATAGTCGATTGCCTGCTCCGAGTCGCTCATAGAATAAATCTGTACCGCAACGCTTCGTGCCGTGTTGCCGTAGTCATTGGGTTCATAGAAATTATATTCAAAAAGGTAGTTCATACCCAGAATACAGCCAACTGCAACAACCGTAAGAATAATAAGAAGAATTATTGACGAGGTGCGGTCTGATTCGGAACGCATTTGTCCGTTTTTCACGTATCATCTCTCCTTGAAATCTTTTCAGGTACTTTTTTGCTGACCATTTTATATCCGTGACCCCAGCTTGCAATAAGAAGTTCGGGATTTGCAGGGTCAATTTCAATTTTTTCACGAAGATGGCGGATATGAACGGTAACGGTGTTTTCCGCACCCAGAGGGTCATCGCCCCACACAAGGCGGTAAATCTGCTTGGGCGGAAAAACCTTATCCGTATTTTCCATAAAGAATTTAAGAAGCATCATTTCTGTGGGAGTAAGATTGACGTGTTCACCGTTTACGGTAACGGATTTTGCTGCAACATCAAGCTCAATTCCGCCGTTTTTTAAAATATCGGATTTGGGCTGTGCGTCTGCGGAACCGCCGAAGCGCACATATCTGCGAATCTGAGATTTGACTCTGGCAATAACCTCAACATGATTGAAAGGTTTTGTAATATAATCATCCGCACCGAGGTTAAGACCCATAATCTTATCCGTATCCTGACTTTTTGCGGTCAGCAGAATAACGGGTATATTGTTTCCGTCTTCACGCAGACGGGCAAGTGCGCGAAGACCGTCCATAACGGGCATCATAATATCCATAAGCAGCAGGTGAATATTCTGTTTTTTGATTATTTCAAGTGCCTGACTGCCGTTTTCGGCTTCAATGATGTTATAGTCATCACTGCCTGCAAGATAAATTTTAAGAGCAGAACGGATATCAGCC
>JAZTZD010000034.1:0-1677 GCA_045637305.1 Acutalibacteraceae bacterium | reverse complement strand
GGTACTGATGCTTTGGCATAAGATGCCGCAAAAGCATTTACAGATGTGAGTGAGAAAACGAGAGCGAGGGCAAGAATAATTGCCGTTATTTTCTTATGTTTCATTGATTATCCTGCCTTTCTTAAAAGTAAAGCGGCAACCATTTGTTGGTAGCCGCTTTGTTAATTGGTTTTGCTTCAATTAAGCTGCTGTATCCCACTCAACAACGAATACAACGCTTGCGATTGTTGCTTCAGTAGCAGCAACTGAGAGAGGAGTAACGATTGCATCGTAGTTTACTGCAACGCTGTTGTTTGCTGTGTCGCCGACACCGGTCATATAGCAACCTTCAACGGGAGCAGAAATAAGAGTCTGTGAATTAACATCTGACTTATCTGTCGCAACCTGAGCACCGTTACCGATTGTCATTGCAAAGCCGAGCTGATCGCTGTCAACCTTTTCTGAAGCAAGTGTTTCCTTTGCACCGAATGCTGTGAGTGTCCAGCCGTTTTCGCCGTTGATAGTAGCAGTCTTAACTCTTACTGCGCCGAATGAGTTGTTTGTGATTTTGCAGTTGTCAGCTGTGGTAACTGTGCCGTCTGTGCCGACTGCCATGGGAAGTGCGGTGGGAACTGTTACGGAAAGAGCTGTTGCTGCGGGGTCGCCGCCGAGTGTACCGTCATCTGTTGAAGAAAGGTTTACGGGAGTTGAACCGTTACCGCCATTGGAAGTGATTTCAGCTGCGAATGAGGGGATTGCCATACAGAATGCCATTGAGAGTGCAAGACCTACAGCGAGGATTTTTGTGATTGACTTTTTCATAGTAAAATTTCTCCTTTTTGTTTAAAAAATATTGTTTGGTTTTAATTTGTATTCGGTTCATCAGTTAAGAACCGTGATTTCGATTTCTGCACCTGCACAACCGAGTGAAGCACCCGTTTCGGGGTCAACGTTGTGGAACATTGCGGTGCATTCATAAGTACCTGCGGGAAGAACAACATCGAGCTTTGCTTTTTCGATTTTACTTCCCACGGCGATTCCGTCAGATTCGTAAATCGTTTCACCTGTATCATTTCGGGTGATAATTACTATCTGCGGATAATTGTTGATTGTTTCATTGACTATCATAAGATTGCCTTCGGCAGAGCCGTTTTCAAACTTCGGAGCGGTGTTCATTGATATGTTTATCATTCCCGCCTGCACCTTTTCGTTAAGACCTTCTTTGATTTTCTCAATGTCAGCTTCATCCCAACCGCCGCTTACGGCTTCGCTGTCATAGACAAGACCTCTGTCAGCGGGATTTGCGGGATTATCGGAACATCCTTTAAAGCCGAGAAAGACGAGAAGAAATAAGAGCAATGCCGCTAATACTGCAATCGCAATGCGGGTCGCTGTTTTCTTTTTGCTTTCTTCAGACTTATTTTTACGTTTACTGCTTGAGTAAACATCTTTCATAAAGTTTACCTCCTTGTTGTTAAAAAATGCCTTGCGGGAACCGCAGGCACACTAAGGCGGAATCACCAAACGAAAGAGCTTGATTCCGTGTTTTTTCATTTGTTACTCCTTTCCATCAGCTTAAAACAGGCTGATAACTCTTTCGGCTACGCCCATTACAACTTCAATGCCGAGCATAAGGTAAAGACCGCCGACAGCAATAATACCGTGAATCATTTTCTCACCTCCTGTTTTTTATAAGTT
>JAZTZD010000033.1:0-48929 GCA_045637305.1 Acutalibacteraceae bacterium | reverse complement strand
GGTATCCGAACCTACTGCTTCGTGGTCAGGGTTCATGTTCATTGCTACCTTTGCGGGGTAGGTTGTTCCGTCTGTTGTAAGATCGAAGAACGCTGAATCAAACATAAGTACGTTTGTACTTGTTCCCAAGAATCTTGACATGTTGAGATAGTGACGAATCTGAAGTGTGTCACGTGGTTCAACGTAGTGGTCGGTATAGTAGGGGTTGCCGTCTGCATCATACTCCATTACGTCTACTGCATAGTAGATGAAGTCTGAGCCGAACTGAGCTTCTGCTTCTGCATAGGTGAGTACCTGTGACTCGCCTTCAGTCGCCGATGCCTTGGGTGCGAAGAGGTCGCCTGCAATAGCAAATGTGCCGAAAACCATTGTTAAGCACAGAACTATGCTAATGACCTTTTTGAATGTGGACATTGTTTTTCCTCCTTTAATTTTGTGACATTTCCCTCCCCGGGGAAACATCGTTTTAAAAGATTTGGATTGAAGCGATTCCAATCCATTGTATACTCGATTATTATGACACATCAAACGCAATAAAGCAATACTTTATTTGAAAATAAATTAAAGGATAATTCAAAGTTTGTTCAAGTGTCACAAAAAGCATCTGTCAAATTCGTGCAATTCCACAGTTGCGTGCCGCCTTAGCAACTGCTTCGGCAACTGCTGGACCCACTCTTTCATCAAAAGCCTCGGGAATGATGTATTCCGCGCAAAGCTTGTCTTCGGAAACAAGCCCCGCAATGGCGTATGCCGCCGCAAGCTTCATTTCTTCGTTGATATCGGAAGCTCTCACGTCAAGTGCTCCTCTGAAAATTCCCGGGAAGGCAAGAACATTGTTTATCTGATTGGGATAATCGCTTCTGCCTGTGCCGACCACAGCCGCCCCCGCCTTTTTCGCAAGGTCGGGCATAATTTCGGGGGTAGGGTTTGCCATCGCCATAACAACGGCATCCTTTGCCATTGAAGAAACCATTTCTTCGCTGACAATTCCCGCCGCAGAAACACCGACAAACACGTCAGCGCCCTTCATTGCATCGGCAAGAGTTCCTGTTATTCTGTTCTTGTTTGTAAACTCGGCAAGCTCGGCAAATGCGGGTGAAAGGTCCTGACCTTTACAGATGATACCTTGCTTATCACTCATTATTATGTTACCCGCACCGCTTGCGTTGAGAAGCCTTGCGATTGCAGAGCCGGCAGACCCCGCACCGCTCATTGCAATTGTGCAGTCTTCGATTTTTTTACCAACACATCTGAGAGCATTGAGAACAGCGGCAAGCACAACAACTGCTGTTCCGTGCTGGTCATCGTGAAAAACAGGAATATCGCATATTTCCTTGAGTCTTCTTTCAATTTCAAAGCATCTCGGTGCCGCAATATCCTCAAGGTTTATGCCGCCGAATGAGCCTGCAAAAAGTGAGACCGCATTGACAATCTCGTCCGTATCCTTTGAACGGACACACAGAGGAATTGCATCAATATCCGCAAATTCCTTGAAAAGCAGACACTTGCCCTCCATAACGGGCATTCCCGCCTCAGGTCCGATATCTCCGAGACCGAGCACGGCTGTTCCGTCGGTTATAACGGCAACCGTGTTCCAACGTCTTGTGAGTTCATAGCTTTTGTTTATATCTTTCTGAATTTCAAGGCAAGGTGCGGCAACACCGGGTGTGTATGCCAGCGACAGTTCCTGCTTGTTTGAAGCCTTGGTTCTTGATTTTGTTTCAAGCTTACCTTTCCATTCATAGTGAAGTCTGAGCGACTCCTTCAAATAATCCATTTCAACATCTCCGTTTATTACTTTGCCCAACCCTTTGAGCATTCAACAGCACGTTTCCAGCCGTTATAAATCTCATTTCTCTTTTCTTCATCCATAACGGGCACGAAGGTTTTTTCAACCTTCCTGTACTTCTTGATTTCGTCCTTGTTTTCCCACACACCGACCGCGAGACCTGCAAGATAAGCGGCACCCAGAGCGGTTGTTTCAACATTAAGAGGTCTGTTGACTTCGCAACGAATCATATCCGCCTGAATCTGAAGCATTATATCGCTGACACTTGCACCGCCGTCAACACGAAGTTCGGTGAATTCTATTTCCGAATCTGATTTCATCGCCTCAAGAAGATCTGTCATCTGATAGGTGATTGCTTCAAGCACACTTCTTGCAATATGAGCTCTGTTTACACCTCTCGTAAGACCCACAATACAGCCCCTTGCATACATATCCCAATAAGGTGCACCGAGACCCGTGAATGCGGGCACAAAATATATTCCGTTTGCATCGGGAACGCTTTCCGCAAGCTCATCGCAACGTTTTGCAGTGTCAATCATATGAAGTTCATCACGAAGCCACTTTATAACCGAACCTGCATTAAAAGCAGAGCCTTCGATTGCATATTCAACTTCATTTCCGATGCCCCAGGCAACGCCCGTGAGAAGATTGTTCTTTGATTTTACTCTCTGTTTACCCGTATTCATCAGCAGGAAACAGCCTGTGCCGTAGGTATTCTTTGCCTGACCGGGTTCAAAGCAAGCCTGACCGAAAAGGGCGGCGGGCTGGTCACCGATTGCGCCGCAGATGGGAACACCCTCAAGCGCTTCAAGACCGAGAATGCCCTTTGAAACTCTTCCGTAAATTTTGCTTGACGGAACAGGCTCGGGAAGAATGGACATCGGAATATCAAGCTTTTCGCAAAGATATTTGTCCCAACAAAGATTATCAACATCAAAAAGCATGGTTCTCGATGCGTTTGAATAGTCGGTTACGTGAACACTTCCGCCTGTCAGATTCCAGATAAGCCAGGTTTCAACCGTGCCGAAAAGCAGTCTGCCTGCATTTGCAAGCTCCCTTGCCTCCGGTACGTTGTCGAGAATCCATTTTATTTTTGTTGCCGAGAAATAAGCATCAATAAGAAGACCTGTCTTGTCCTTTATGTATTCCTCAAGACCTTCTGCCTTGAGCTTTTCGCAGATATCTGCAGTTCTGCGGCACTGCCAGACAATTGCGTTATATACGGGTTTACCCGTCTGTCTGTCCCAGAGAATTGTTGTTTCTCTCTGGTTTGTAATGCCTATACCCGCAATATCAGAGGCTTTTATTCCTCCGCTTATGAGGCAGGACGCAACAGCCTGAAACTGGCTGTAAAGAATTGCAAGCGGGTCGTGCTCAACCCAGCCTGCCTGAGGATAAATCTGTTCAAATTCGTTCTGTGCCTTACTTACAATATTTCCTTTTTTATCGAAAACAATTGCTCTTGAGCTTGTTGTACCCTGGTCGAGTGCGAGAACATATTTTGACATAAAAATCCTCCTTTATTCTATACCGAAGTACTTGTATGCGTTGTTATAAGAAACATCTTCCGCTATTTTGCAGATTGCCTTTTCGTCATAGGGATAGAGACCCTTTTCAACCATATCACCGATAAGACCGCAAAGAATTCTGCGGAAATATTCGTGTCTGGGATATGAAAGGAATGAACGCGAATCCGTTACCATTCCGACAAACTTTCCGAGCGCACCGAGGTTGCCGAGCGCCTTCATCTGCTCTCTCATACCGTCGATGTTATCGTTGAACCACCATGCCGAGCCGAACTGCACCTTGCTTTCAGCCTCCGCAGTCTGGAAATTGCCTATCATTGAACCGAGAACATAGTTATCCTTGGGATTGAGTGTGAAAAGTATTGTTCGAGGAAGACTTTCCTCAACTGCAAGAGAATCAAGGAATCTTGAAAGATTTCTTGCTATTTCCTGGTCGTCAATCGAATCAAATCCCGCATCGGGACCGATTTTATTGAACATCAGGGTGTTGTTGTTTCTCATCGGACCGATATGAAGCTCCATTGCCCAGCCAAGCTTTGCATATTCTTTTGCAAGCTCTCTGAGAAGTGCTGTTTTGAATTTGTCTGACTGCTCAACGGTAGGCTCTGCACCGTTTCTGACAGAAGCGAAAATTTCTTCGATTTCCTCTTCGCTTGCGGGGGCATAAGGAACATACGCGAACGCGTGGTCACTTGCACGGCATCCGAGAGAAGCAAAGAACGCTATTCTTTCCTTAAGTATTTCACAAAGACCCGCAAAACCCGTTATTTCTCTGCCCGCTCTCTTCTCCATATCCGAAAGCCAGCCTCTCCAGGAGGGAAGCTCGATTCCGAGCGCCTTGTCGGGTCTGAATGCGGGAAGCACCTTGCACTTGAAGCTTTCGTCTTTTGCAAGAAGAACGTGATATTCAAGGCTGTCTGCGGGGTCGTCAGTTGTGCACAGATGGGAAACATTCGATTTTTCGATAAGCTCTCTGGGGGTGAATCCGCCCGCTTTGATTGAGGCATTCGCTCTTTCCCAGATATCGTCTGCGGTGTCCGCATTGAGAATGTCGTTTATTCCGAAGTATCGGCGAAGCTCAAGATGAGACCAGTGATACATCGGATTTCCGATAAGCGAGGGCATTGTTGAAGCAAACGCCTTGAATTTTTCATATCCGCTTGCATCGCCTGTTATATATTTTTCATCAACACCGCACGAGCGCATTGCACGCCATTTATAGTGGTCGCCCGAAAGCCAGAGCCACGCAATATCGGCAGGCTGCTCATTCTCATAGATCTCTTTGGGTGAAAGGTGGCAGTGCCAGTCAAAAATGGGCATTTTCTCCGCCGCCTCATAGCATTTCATTGCAGGTTCATTATCCAGAAGAAAATCTCTTCCCATAAATTCCTTTATCATTTCAACATACCTCCGATATCATTCAACGTGCTCTTTTATAAGCTGTTTATAGTGGTTGCCTTTGTGCTCAAAATCTTTATAGACATTGTAGCTTGATGCCGCGGGAGACATCAGGCAGCTTTTGCCTTTTTCCGTAAACCTGAACGCCGCATCAACCGCCTGCTCCATATCCTCTGCAACAATTATGTTCTTTGTGCATCCTCTTTCGAGAAGACTGTTGCAGAGCATCGTGCCCGTGTCGGGCAGACCGATTATATTTTTTACGGGACATTTTTCAAGATACTTGTCAAATCCCGAATAATCGATTCCTCTGTCCATACCGCCGAAAATAAGGGTATCAACATCTCCGATTGCTTCAACCGCACATTCAACCGCGTGAGGAATTGTTGCAATCGCATCGTTGTAGAATTTTATTCCGTAGTATTCGCCGACAGGCTCCATACGGTTTTCAATTCCCGCAAAGCTTTCAAGTGCTTTGATTATATCTTCGTTTTTAACTCCGAGACATCTTGCCGCAGTTGCCGCAAGGCACACATTCTGTCTGTTGTGAAGACCTTTGAGACGCTCATTTGCCGAAGCCGCCGCAATTATTTCTTCATCGCCTCTGCCGCCGTTTCTGCTCACCTTGATAACCGAGGGCACAGCCTTTGAAAAATCATAATACTCATCAAAATTCTGCTCGGCATTGCAGATGAAATAATCGCATCCGACCTGATGGCGGATAATGTTCATTTTTGCGCCGACATATCCCTCGAAGCCGTTATAGTGGTCGAGATGTTCGGGATAAACATTCGTCATAACCGCAACGTGGGGCGAAGCGGTTGTGAATTCAAGCTGATGGGAAGACATCTCGATAACCGCAACCTCGGGTGTGCCGCTTTCAAGACTGTCAAGCACGGGAATTCCGATATTGCCGATAAGACAAGCTGTTTTTCCCGACTGCTTCACCATCTGATAGATAAGGGTTGATGTTGTTGTTTTGCCCTTTGTACCTGTTACACCGACGCAGATGCATTTTGAAAAACGCAGAAACAAATCGGTCTGACAGGTAACCTCAACTCCCTCGGGTACGGTAACATCCCTGAACGACATACCCGGAGTTTTGACAACAATGTCATATTCTCCGATTACATCAAGATAACCGTTTCCGCAATGCAGAGTGACATTGGGGTCATTGAGCTGAACGTCTCTGATATCTGCAATTCCGATATGTTTTTCGGGCAGACTTCTTCTTATAAGCTCATAGGTTGAGCGACCTTCTCTGCCGAATCCAAGCACAAGCACCTTCGGCTCACGAAAATATTCAATCAATTGCTGAAACATAAATGAATCCCCGTTTCAATTACTTATATTTAGTTAATTATATCAAACTATAACCGCATATTCAAGAAAAATATGCGGTTTTTCGAAATAAAAAAACAGGTCTGAACCGAAGTTCAAACCTGTTTCTCTTGTTTTGAATTAAAGACCGAAGCTTCCTTCAAGCCATGCTGTTACAGCCTGCCAGATGGGATTCCAGATGTCTGAGAACATCGTAAGAAGTGTTGCGATTCCGGTTTCGAACTCAATAGCCTTGAGGTCTGTGTTGGCAATAGCCTTAACGAGTGCAAGGATAAGCTCCTGAATTCCTGTGGTATCAATACCCATTGGTAAATCCCCCTTTTCTTAAATTTATCTCCGTTATGTACGATACCGATTTTTCATCGGATACGCATATATTATAACGCAAGGTGTATTACTTGTCAAGTTGCTTAATTTTAACAATATGTTAAAACGGATTTATCAGTCTTTCAAGAGGATTGTATCCGAGTCCGAAATACTTGAAAATCCAGATGGCGGGGTTAAGTCTGAAGAACAGAAGGTCAACAACAGTTACCAGCTTACGGAGAAACCATGGTAAGTCTATGACAACTGCAGGAACATCAACCTCTTCAAACTCTTCGCCCTCAACATTGAGAACGAACGGCTGTGAATAGCAGATTCCGTTTTCGCCCGTGATATAAAATCTTACGAAAAGATAAGGTTCATCAAGAAGGTCTTCTGCGTGAAGGTCAAGAGTCGCCTTGCCGCTTGTGATATCACTCTCTCTTCTGATTACGTTGCCGTTCGACACCCAGGTGATTTCATTGAAGTTTGTGCCTTCGATTGAAATGGTGTCATTCTCCTGGTCAACGGTCACTCTTGTCACCATCGGAGTATTGTCGAGAAGATACTTTCCGCTCTCTTCAACCTCTTTTTCAACAAAATTCGGCATTTCCTTCATTCCGTTAAGCTCAACGCCGTTTGAATAATGCGAAATTGAGAAAAACTCACCGTTTTCCATACTTTTTCTGAATGCATCCATAGTAAGCTCAGGCATAAGCATCATTGTGTATGCATAATTAACGGAGCTTTCGTTATGCGAATCGGAGAAGGTGAACGACCAGGGAACAACGCCGTTGGGAATTGTCTTCTGCAGAACCTGATCATAAAGAATTCTGTCGCAGCGTGTGTGTGCATCTGTTGCGCTGTTTATACCCATACCAATGCTTGAACCCTCATAGTCCATAAACAGACGGGCAAATTTTGTTGCATAATAATCGTCAACGGGCTGACCGACATGGAACTCGCTGTCCTTGTCGATATAAACATACTCACCCACGTGGGAAAGCATTGAAATTCCGTCATTTTCCATAACGCCCTTTGACGGTGTTTCGTAATCACCGAAAACACCCGCAAGACCC
This sequence comes from Acutalibacteraceae bacterium, assembly GCA_045637305.1. Taxonomy (GTDB): domain Bacteria; phylum Bacillota; class Clostridia; order Oscillospirales; family Acutalibacteraceae; genus CAG-177. The sequence goes on along the minus strand of JAZTZD010000033.1, from coordinate 41,493 downwards.
TGACCGTACTCAGCGAAATAGCCTGTAAGATGACAGTCTGCAAAGGGTGTTGCCATATTAAGCTCGTTTCCGAGAGGGACATCAAGCATTCCGTTTTTGTGAGTTCTTGTTTCGGAATTTGCGGTACCGCCGAGATATGCCTGATATTCTTCGTCTGTCAGAGGAATGATATCAGCCATTTTGGTGCGTTCTCTTTTTATGTACCTCATAAGAGGAATGGTATCGGGCGCAACATTCCAGCCGCGGTTGAGCGTACCGTGGTCTGTCAGGGCGACGATATCATAATCGTGGTCATAGTGCTTCTGAACAAATTCGTGAATTGTCAAAAAGCCGTCACTTGCCGTTGTGTGGGCATGAAGCTGTGTTTTATACGCACTCCATTCATCCCAGTCAACATTTTTATAGGGATTGTCAATAATGTAATTCTTTTCTGTTGTCTGTGCACTTGCGCCAATACCCGCAATCGGGAGTATCATAAGGATGGTGAGTAAAACTGCTGTGAATTTTTTTAACATTTGAACCTCTTCCTTTCCGCTTTTATGCTCAGAATTTATTTAACTGTCATAAATACAGTATTTCTGATATCTGTCAATCATTGCAACATCTGCAATAAGCTCAAAATAAAGACCGTCCGCTCTGTATTCCTCGGCATTTATAATGCTGTCCTTACGAAGCACGGCAGCAGCCGCACCGTCGGAATAAGGAATAAGCATTTTTGCCTTTGCTCTTGTCGGCGGAAGTGCCTTTGAAATTCTGTCAAGAAGCTCATCAAAGCCTTTTTCTTCAAGCGCAGAGATACAAACGCTTTCCGGCTCGATGAGCACGTTCTGTGCCTGCGGCAAATCGCACTTGTTGAAAACGTGAATAACGGGTTTACCCTCGCATCCGAGCTCCCTCAGAAGGTCGTTTGTAACTCTCAGATGCTCGCTGCACTCTTCGTCGGAAGCATCGCACACATTGAGAATTACCTTTGCGCATACCGCTTCTTCAAGCGTTGACTTGAAAGCTTCAACAAGGTGGTGCGGAAGTCTTCTGATAAACCCTACCGTGTCAATAAGCATAACCTTTCTGCCGTCGGGAAGAGTGAGTGCCCTTGAAGTGGGGTCAAGGGTTGCAAAAAGCTTATCCTGAGCAAGCACGCCCGCCTGAGTGAGTGCGTTCATAAGAGTTGATTTGCCCGCATTGGTATAGCCGACAATAACAACGGTTTCAACGCCGTCTTTTTCGCGCCTTGCCCTTGCAAGACCTCTTCTCTTCTCAAGCGCATCAAATTCTTCTTCGAGCGATTTGATTCTTCTTCTTATGTGTCGTTTATCGGATTCAAGCTTTGTTTCACCGGGACCTCTTGTACCGATACCGCCGCCGAGCCTTGAAAGCTTTGTGCCCTGTCCCGTAAGCCTCGGAAGAGAATAGCGAAGCTGAGCAAGCTCAACCTGGAGCTTACCCTCGTTGCTTCTCGCTCTTTCCGCAAAAATATCGAGAATCAGAGTTGTGCGGTCAATGACTCTTGTTTTCGTTGCTTTTTCAATGTTGCGAAGCTGTGCGGGAGAAAGCTCGCTGTCCGCAATAACAAGGTCAATCTCGTTGTTTTCGCAGAATTCTCCCAATTCTTCAAGTCTTCCGCTTCCGAGATAGAGTGCCGAATCAGGCTTATCCCTTTTCTGCCACACTCTGCCGATAACCTCTGCGCCCGCCGTTTTTGCAAGCTCTTCAAGCTCATCAAGCGACAGTTCGCAATCATATTCACCCGTGTCAACGGCAATAAGCACCGCCTTTTCGGGTTCCTGTTTGTTTTCGTAAAACTCCATAAATCCACCTTACGGCATAATATATTTTTATTATGCCCATAAAACATTCTTCCATAAATCAAAGATGGCGGGAGCAAGCCCCCGCCCTACTTTGAAAAATTATTTTATTTCGATTGATTCAGCTGTAATGCAAGCGCCGCTTTCGCCCTTTTCAGCCTTGATTTCAACGTTGTCGCCAACATTGTAAATAACAACCTCTTCGTTAGCGGAAGCCGCAATCACATAGTAAGCCGCATTGCCTGCAACTCTGATATAATAATAGCTCTCGCCGCCCATAACTGCGGTTCTGATGTCATTTATTGCGCCTGTAATAACATCATATTCCACGGGAGTTGTCACCGTATTTTCTCCGGGATTATTGATAACAACATCTTCGGGGTTGATGTCAACCTTGATACCGCTTTCTTTAAGTGCGGCAACATAGCTTGCAAGACATTTTGCAAGGTCTGTGCCTGTTGCACCCATCTTGTTGTTGTTATACTGAGCAACGTTGATAAGAGCATACTGCTGAACGATGTTGCTGTCGTCCTTGAGTGAAAGGAAGTAAGTGGGTTCACCGCCGATATTAAGAAGAAGCGGGAATGTTGCATCATAGCCAAGGTCCTTTACTCGGCCTTCCGCAGCCTGCTGTGCCGAATACTCGGTACCGCCCGTAACTCTGTAATAAATAGCTTCCTTTGTTCTCTGGTTAACAAGCACGAAGCCTGTGATTGACTGGTCGGAAGTTACGGATGTTACACCTGTGTACATCCATACGTCGTCATCTTTTGCAATGTAGTTATAGTTTGCTGTTGTTGTGATAACATCCTTCTGACCGAGAATTGAGTTCCAGAAACCGTTCTGATACTTACCGTAGTAATTATACTGCTCAACGATAAGATCCGAATCGTAAATTCTGTCAAGCCACTGAAGAGTTTCCTCCGACTTGATTTCATCAATTGTGTAGTATGCGCTTTCGCCTGTTGCACTGTCTGCCTTGACAACAACCGCACCTATAACGTCGGTGCCGCCGAAGAGACCGATTGTCTTGTCAAGACGTGCGCAAATCCAGTAGGGATTGCCTTCATCGTCAATTTCAAATGTTGCATCAGCAAACATAAATGTGTGATATTCAAAACGGAGATGTCTCTTAAGAAGCTTGTTGAAATGTTCAGCAGGTGAATATTTGATGCTGTTTTCAAGCTCAACAAACTGGGTTGATTCGTTAGCCATATCAATGATGACATAGCCGGGGAAGCCGTTCTTTGTGTTTGTAAACCATTTGATGATATTTGCATACTGAAGAGGAGCAACTCTTACGGGAGTTTCCTTATAGTTTATCTGTGTGTATTCAGGATAAACGGTGAACTGGGAAACATATCCCTTTTCTTCAAGAACGCCGAGTGCTCTTGTTGCAAGCTGAGCAGCCGCACCCTCGTCAAGCTTGGGGATTGCGCTGAAGCTTTCGGCATCCTGCTCCTGAATTTCTTCGGAGAAATTGCTGTCTGTTCTGACATCGATGATTTCGCTGTAGCTCTTCGCTCTGAAGAATTCACTTGACACAAGATATCCGATGCCGACCGCAACAATAAGTATGCCGATGATTATTCCGGGAACAACTGCCTGCTTTTTGACATAGGGAGTATATTCGGGCTTCATCATAACATTTGTGAACAGTCCCGTGAACACAACAAACGATGCCGCGACAAGTCCGAGATAAAGATAGAAATCATATGACTTGAAATTAACTGCGGGAAGCATTACATAAAAAGCAACGACTGCGAAAACAACCGTGCAGAGAATGCTGAGAATTATTTTGAGTGCAGCCTTTTCGGGAGGAATTACTATATCCTTCTTTCCGCCGCTTTTTCCTGAAAAATCAACCTTGATGGGGTCCATTTATTCATCTCCTTAAACATTGTTAACATACAGTATAACCTATTTGAACGAATAATACAAGTATTTTTTGTGAACTATGCGATTTGACATTTATTATTTTAATATGATATTATTTAACTATCAATGTGTAAGGAGAAATATGTATGTTTTCAGATTATCTTGATTCGATTTCATTTGTAACCAAATTTGACAAAGAAGTCGGCGAAGCAATGGACGCAGAGCTTTGCAGACAGAGAAGAAACCTTGAACTCATTGCTTCCGAGAATATTGTTTCGCCCGCAGTTATGGCGGCAATGGGAAGCGTTCTGACCAACAAATATGCAGAAGGATATCCCGGAAAGAGATATTACGGCGGCTGCGAATGCGTTGATATCGTTGAAAACATTGCAATTGAGCGTGCAAAAGAACTTTTCGGCGCTGAAGCCGCAAATGTTCAGGCTCATTCAGGCGCGCAGGCAAATATGGCGGCTTATTCCGCAATTCTCAATGTCGGCGACACCGTTATGGGTATGAATCTTGCTCACGGCGGACATCTCAGCCACGGTTCACCCGTAAACGCAAGCGGTAAGCTTTACAATTTCGTTCCTTACGGTGTAGGCGAAGACGGCTTCATTGACTATGATGAATTTGCAGTCAAGGCAAAGGAAGTTCAGCCCAAGCTCATCGTTGCGGGCGCATCGGCATACGCAAGAACAATCGATTTCAAGCGTATCAGAGAAATCGCAGATTCCGTAGGCGCATATTTCATGGTTGATATGGCTCACATTGCGGGTCTCGTTGCCGCAGGTCTCCATCCCTCACCCGTTCCTTACGCAGACATCGTTACAACCACAACTCACAAGACTCTCAGAGGCCCCAGAGGCGGTCTCATCCTCTGCAAGGAAGAGCTTGCTCCCGCAATCAACAAGGCAATCTTCCCCGGAAATCAGGGCGGTCCCCTTATGCACGTAATTGCTGCAAAGGCTGTTTGCTTCGGCGAAGCACTCAATCCTGAATTCAAAGAATATCAGCAGAGAATTATTGATAACTGCGCCGCACTTGCAGAAGGTCTTCTCAAGAGAGGAATCAATCTTGTTTCGGGCGGAACAGATAACCACCTCATCCTTGTTGACCTTCGTTCCCACGGCATCACAGGCAAGGAACTTGAACACAGACTTGATAAGGTTTACATCACAGCAAACAAAAATGCAATCCCCAATGACCCCGAGAAGCCCTTTGTCACAAGCGGTGTAAGACTCGGCACAGCCGCAGTAACATCAAGAGGTCTCGGCGTTGAGGATATGGATAAAATCGCAGAATATATTTATCTTTGCGTAACCGATTTTGAAAACAATGAAGATAAAATCAGAGAGGGCGTAACCGAAATCTGCAAGCGTTACCCCATCTACGAATAAGCGGAGGTTTTTTATTATGAAAGGAATTTTTACTGCACTTCTCACACCCTTCAAGGATGATTATTCAATCAACGAAGCTTCACTCAAAAAGCTTGTTGAATTCAACATTGAAAAAGGCGTAAACGGCTTTTATGTAGGCGGAAGCACAGGCGAAGGTATGGTTATGACCAACGAAGAGCGCAAGGAAGTTTTCCGCATTGTTAAGGAAGCTGCAGGCGACAAGGTTTCGCTTATCGCACATTGCGGCGCAATCTCAACCGACGCTGCAATCGATATGGCTAAAACAGCTGACGCTCTCGGCTATGATGCCGTTTCCGCAGTTGCACCTTTCTACTATTCATTCCCCTATCCCGCAATCAGAAAATATTATGACGATATCGTTTCAAGCATAAACATTCCCATGGTTGTTTATAACTTCCCCGGCGGAAACGGTTTCACATTCACCGCAGACTATGCGGCTGAAATGTTTGAGGATGAGCGTTATCTCGGCATCAAGCACACATCTGCCGACCTCTACACACTTCAGCAGTTCAAGCAGAAAATCAAGAGACCCGTTACCGTTTTCAACGGCTTTGATGAAATGTGCCTCGGCGGTCTTGCAATGGGCGCAGACGGCGCAATCGGCAGCACATACAACTTTATGGCTGACAAATTCCTCAGAATTTACGACGAATTCCACAAGGGCAACATTGAAAAGGCACAGGAAATTCAGACCGAAGCAAACAAAATCATTGCAGAAATGATTAAATACGGCGTATTCCAGTGCGAAAAAGCAGTTCTCACTCATATGGGAATTGATATGGGTCCCTGCCGCCGTCCCTTCCTTCCCATCAGCAAGGAAGGCAACGAGGCAATGAAAAAAGTTGCTCAGAGCCTTTAATCGTGAACACTTCAAAGCTTAAGCTGACAGCCTCAATGGCTATTTTCGGAACAATCGGAATTTTCGTGCGATATATTCCGATGCCGTCAAGTGCCATTGCGGTTGTAAGAGGCTTCGGAGGAATGATTTTTCTGCTTTTGCTGACTTTAATCGCAGGAAAAAGCATTTCCGGAGAAAATATAAAAAACAATCTTTTAAAACTGTTCTTTTCGGGTGCATTTGTCGGAATAAACTGGATTCTTCTTTTTGAAGCATACAGATATACAAGCGTTGCAACCGCAACTCTCTGCTATTATCTCGCACCCGTTATAATAATGTTGGTGTCGCCTGTTTTTCTCAAAGAAAAGCTTACATCAAGAAAGCTTCTCTGTATTTTCGGTGCACTCTTCGGAATGGTTTTTGTTTCGGGCGTTGCCGAAAACGGAATCCCCTCTTTCTCGGAAATAACGGGCGTTCTTCTCGGCACGGGTGCCGCAGCATTCTACGCTTCCGCGGTAATACTCAATAAAAAGCTGAAAAACATCGAAGCCAACGACAGAACTCTCGTTCAGCTGGGATTTGCAGGTGCGGTAATTCTTCCGTATACACTTCTTACTGAAAATCTCGGTGAAATAAAGCTTGATGCAACAGCGGGAATTCTTCTTGCAATTGTCGCAATCGTTCATACAGGCATCAGCTATGCGCTTTATTTCGGTTCACTGAAAGACCTGAACACCCAGACTGTTGCAATTTTAAGCTACATCGACCCGATTGTTGCAATAATTCTTTCGGCAGTCATTCTCAAAGAACCGCTGACCGTATACAGCATCATCGGTGCCGTGCTTATTCTCGGCTCTACTCTCATCAGCGAGCTTCCTCAAAAACAGAAAACATAATGCAAGAATCGGCTGTCCCGCCAAACGGTGAGACAGCCGATTTTATATTACATATAAATAAATCACAAAAAAGTGAACCGCGGTTGCAATAAGCGCAAAAATATGAAAAACTATATGGAACACCGGTCTTTTTCTTCCTATTCCGCAGAAAACCGCGCCAATCAGATAGAATATATTTCCCAAAACAAGTCCATTGAATGCTTCACCGTTTATTTTCCCGAGCACGGGAATTGCACTGGAAAGCATCAGCAGACTCGTTCCGATATAAACCGCAACGGTCAGTGACCGTGTTTTTTCAAAAAAGAAAAGCTTTGAAATCAGTCCGAAAAGTGTACATCCCCACGCAAGGACTATTATTGCAATCGCGTGAGTTATGCTTATGTTATAAAGTGTAATCAACGCGCACGGCGTTGCCGTGCCCGCAATAAGCATCGGTACGGTTGAATGGTCAACACGGCGCGCCACCCGCTTCGCCTCTCCTTGCGGCAAGCCGTGATAAACGGCGGAAACTGTGTAGACAGCAAGCATTGAAATGCCGAAAACCAATGCTGAAACGGTTGAGCGTAATCCCTCGGATTTCACTATCAGCATTATCAGGGCAGGTATTGACAACAATGCACCGATTGCGTGGGTTATGCAGTTTCCGAAATCAATCTTTTTTGAATATTCAATTAAATCGATTCTGTTTGCCGCCATTGAAAAACCATCCTTTTTGAATATAGCTTAATTATAGCAAACAGTTTTTCTGTTTGCAACATCAACAAATAACCAATTATATATATAAACAAAAACGGCGCATCCTCTCGGATGCGCCGCGGCTATTCAATTAAATTCTTGCGCTAATTTAACTAAATAAGCAAGAGGGAGAACTAAGAATTAGTCCTTCTTCTTTGTGCAAACGTATGCTGCAGCTGCTGCAACTGATACTGCTGCGAAAGCTGCGATGCCAACTGATGCTGAACCTGTGTCTGCGGGAGCTTCGGGTTCTGTAACGTCAGTTGCCTTCTCGCCTGCATAGAGAGCCTTGATCTTAGCCTTGAGGCCGTTGATAAGGTTAGCAAGCTTTGACTTTGCGTTGCCGTCCTTAACTTCTGCAAGAGAAGCTTCAAGGTCAGCTACTGCGCCCTTAACGTCTGCTTCTGAAACAAGAGCATCGCCCATACCCTGAATGAGGTCAAGGATCTTGATAACGATTGACTCAATGTTTTCCCACTGGCTCATTGATGCCTTAGCGATATCAACGATAAGATCAAGAACGCCCTTGATGGTGAGACCTTCAAGAATTGCTTCTTCGATGGGAGCCTTCTCGGTGGGTTCTGCGGGAGCAGCTGTTGTAGTCTGTGCCTTGGGGCATGCTGCGATGTGCTCATCAAGATCGCCATCAAATACGCTCTTGCAGAAACCGCATGTGTTTGCTGCGAAAGCCATTGAGCCCATTGAGAGAGCCATGATGAGTGCAAGTGCAAGTGCAAGTACTTTCTTCATTGTGAACCATTCCTTTCATTTTTTATTGCAAGAGCAACAATTGTAAATTTATACTACCACACAAGGCAGAGAAAGTCAACACCTTAAAATCGAAAAATTAAGAATATCTTAATATTTCGTTTAATATTATAAGAGTTTTTTCTCTACCGTGCGGAAATATAGACATTTTTTATAACAAAATCAGTTTATCCCTCGTATGTCGATGAATGCGTCCTCGTTAACGGTTGCCCAGTTGAACCATACGTCTGCACCGCTCTGATAGAAGGTATCGTCTGCGAGCTGATTGCTTGCGTTACCGGAAGCAATTCTGAATCCGCCGCCTCTGAGACCTTCAATAAAGAGGTCTGCCATTCTTTCTGACTTGAATGTGATTCTGCCCTTAATCTTAAGCTCTGTTCTGGGAGCTGTGTACTTTGTAAGCTGACCCTTAACGAAGCCTGTTGCCCACCAATACTTACCGTATTCTCTGGTGAACACCTTCTTATAGTGACCGTTGTTTTTTTCAGCAAAGTAGCAGTCAAGCTGCATGCTGAGCCAGTCTGACTTGTCAGCGCAGTTATAATGGTTGATTGCGCCTGAACCTTCCTGATATGTACCGATAGGAGCTGTGTAAACACCGATTTCAGCACCAACGAAGAGCCAGCCGTAGTTACCCTTCCAGAGCTGAATCATCCATTCCTGACCTTCATAGTCAAAACGGATACGAACCTGGTCAATGAACATTGCAGTCATGGGTGCAAAGTGGTCATAAACCTCGTTGTAACCGCAGTTAACCTGCCAGCAATCCTTATCGTCTGTGTAATAGAAGTCACCTGTGGGCTGAGTTCCGGGCATATATCTGAAACCGAGAGCCTGCTTTTCGGAAAGAAGCTTCTGGATATCGATATCGCTTGAAGTCTGCTTCTTTGTTGTTGTGACTTTGTTGTTCTTCTTGGTTGTTGTTGTCTTTTTGATTGTAGTAGTTACTTTCTGAATCTTTGATGTTGAAGAAGTATCGTTCTTTGAGCTTTCTTCAGCATTTGCAGAAGCATCCTCTGTTGTAAGGTCTGTGGGTGCTGTTGTGAACTCGGGATACTCATATGAGGGATACTCATAGCTGTTGCTTTCGGGGGCAAGAGTTGTTGTTTCATCCTGTGCCTTATTGCCGTCTCTGAGGAAGAAAACAGCTGAAACTGCAGCTGCGATAATTACAACTGCGGTTACGGCAAGGATAATGATTTTCTTGTTCATTTCAAATTCCTCCGTTTAATATTTCTGGGGTTATTATAATACATTTTTGTTTATATGTCAAACTCCTTGACGGAGACTGTCATTATCTTACATCCTGCCAAAGGAAAATAACATCCTTGCCGTATCTCTTGCAAGTATCCTTGACATCATGCTTGAATGTCGAAACTGGAGTGAATCCCTTGTTGATGAGTGCCTGCTCAAATGCGGCAGCCTGCTCATCGTTCTTGAATGTTATTCTGCTGAGAAGACGAAGCGGTGACGAATCGTTTCTGTTTACAAGCTGACCGTCAACATAGCCTGTCTGCCACCAGTGAAGCGAATAGTTTCTTGTAAGCTGGGGAAGATATACACCGTCATTGAACTCATCCCAGAAAACAGTAAGCTCCATATTGAGCCATTCATCTTTTTCTGCGCAATTGTAGTGGTCAAGAAGTGAAACAGTGCCTTTCTTTCTGTGGTAAAGACCGACTTCACCGCCGACGGTGCCGATTTCGCCCGAAATATACTGACCTTTCCAGATCTGAATCATATAATCCTTGTCGCCGTATGTAAACTTGAGGCGGCAGGTATCGATTGAGAAGTCAATGAGGTTTGCACCGAGGTCATAGAGGGGGTTGTAACCGAAATTGTGCTGAACATTACCCTCTTTGGTATCATTATTATATATGTATTCCTTAAAACCGATTACATCGTAGCCTTGCTTACGCAGTCCGTAAAGAGACATATCCTGCGGAAGCGATGCGCCGGGAGAAACAGGGGCACCTGATGTGCCTGTTTCCATTTCATCGGGGTCAAGCTGAGGAACTGTGATTTCCTCTTTCGCAGTTGTTGTTTCCTTGGCTGTTGTTGTTTCCTTTGCCGTTGTGGTCTCTTTCTTGGTTGTTGTTGATGAATCAGCGGTGGTTGAAACAACCTCCGTGATAAGGTCTGTTGTGCTTTCGATTATGCCGAGGAAGGGATTTGTTGTTGTTTCCTCCTGATAATAGTAGGTGCCTTCGGTTGTTCCCGTGGGTTCACCTGCCTGAATGTCGGGACCCGGATTTTTGGCTTTGATTCCGAGAACCGCCACAATTGCAACGATACATACCGCTACAAGAGCAGTTGCGATAATGGGAAGATTTTTCTTCATTTACTTTTTCCTCCTTCATTTTATTTTTTATGTTAATCCGTACATATGCGAAGCATATTTCATTTCATTGTCAAGCCTTGCAAAAACAAGGCTTGACCTGGTGGAGATGGCGGTAATCGAAACCGCGTCCGAAAAATCTCTGCAGGGACTTTCTACGAGTGTATCCTGTCTTTTAACATTCCCTCACATAAGCGCCGACAGTCAGGCTCATATGCTTGGTAGACAGATTATTCATGATGAGTTATCCGCCGTGGCTCATTCACGTTCACTGCTGATCGACGCCTCTTATGCGGCCGCAGTCCTCCGCACAGAGACGGCTGCTTATTTAAGCAGCAAGAGCAACTTTATTGTTGTCGTTTAAATTTTAATTTACGGATTTTATAGCGGTCCCGCCCCGCTACTCGCTTATCCGGGCTCGGATTCCCCGTCGAAATCCTTTCATCCCCATATATATAATTCGGAATTCGGAATGCTTAATTCGGAATTACGAATTTACATCTGATTTTTGCGTTTTGGTTATTGAAACTAAGATTTTTATAAGTTCCTGACAATCTTCGTAAATACTTTTGAACTGTTCTTCTGTGATATATCCGCTTTCATGTAAGAGTTCAAGCCAATACTCTGTTTCACTCGCTTCCTTCAACGCAATGTTGAGTTTAGAATAAAAATCAGGTTTACTCTGTGCCCTTACCGCTTCTTTAACATTTGCACCAATACTTGTTCCGCTTTTTAAAACCTGATTTACAACAGGCAACAGTCTGTAATTATCATTCAGATATTCGAAAAGCCGCAATATCCTTAATGCAAAAGATTTGCTTTTTGTGACAATCACATTATTATCTCTCATTTTACCGTCCTCTGACAATTCCGAATTCCGAATTACGAATTCCGAATTGATATCGCCCTTGCGATATCTCTCTGTGCATCCTTCTTTGCGGCAACTTCACGTTTGTCGTAAAGCTTTTTACCTTTACAAAGACCAATTTCAACCTTGGCTCTGCCTTTGCTGAAATAGACACTCAGAGGAACAATCGAAAGACCCTCCTGCTTGACATTGGCATAAAATCTTCTGATTTCTTTTTTGTGAAGCAGAAGTCTTTTGGTGCGCAACGGGTCTCTGTTGAAAATGTTACCCTGTTCGTAAGGGCTGATATGCATTCCGTTGACAAACATCTCTCCGTCCTTGACAAAGCACCAGGAATCCTTGAGATTTATCTTGCCCTGACGGATTGATTTAACCTCTGTTCCGAACAGTTCAATGCCCGCTTCAAGCTTTTCAAGAACAAAATAATCGTGATAAGCCTTTTTATTCTGGGCAACTATTTTGATTGCGTTGTTTTTGTCCATCGGATTCCTTTCTGCACCTGCGAACGGAAACAAGTCCTTTTTGTCCCGCGGAAGTGCGATTATACCACACATAATATTAGTGTGTCAATATTCAAAAAATGTTGCGTTAAATTCAAAAAAATTATTTGGAAGTTTTTTTAGTGCCCAAAGTTCTGCTCTGAGCGCGTTTTTTTGCATAAAAATCTCTCTTCTTTGCCTTTTCTTCCTTTTCACGCTTTGCCGCAAGCGCTCTCTTTGCCTTAACCTTTGAAAGCGGCTTGCCTTTCTTTGCAGGCTTCTTCTTTGCGGGCGCATCCTTTTCGGTGTTTTCTTTATAGAAAACGATGCTTCCGCCCACAACCTGAATAACCTCACTGCCCGTTGCTTCGGCAAGCTTATCGGCAAACTCTCTGGGTGATTCGGGTGCACTTTCAAGAAGAACCTTGACTTTTATAAGCTCTCTCTTTCTGAGTGCATCGGCGGTCTGCGCAATGAGCGCATCCGAAATTCCGCCTTTACCTATCTGGAACAGAGGCTCAAGTGTGTTTGCCTGAGCTCTGAACTGTGCTCTTTCTTTGCTTGTCATTTATTTATCTCCTATCTTAAGAGCGATTTCGCGTACCGCTTTTCCTCTGTGGCTGATTGCATCCTTTTCATCGGCGGTAAGCTGAGCCATTGTTTTTTCATAGCCGTATTCTTCGGGAAGAAAATACGGGTCATAACCGAAGCCGCCGTTACCGATGGGTGTATAGCCTATTCTGCCTCTGCATTCTCCTCTTGCGGAAATAACCTTTCCGTCGGGATAAACACAGCAGACTACGCTGACATATGCGGCGCCTCTTTCTTCGTCGGGCACATCAGCAAGTTCACGCAGAAGCTTCTGATTGTTAGCTTCGTCGTCGCCGTGCTCACCCGCATATCTTGCGGAATAAACACCGGGCGCACCGCCAAGATAATCAACGGCAATTCCCGAATCGTCAGCTATACAGGGCATTCCGCTTTCCTTACAGCCGCTTTCCGCCTTGAGAAGCGCATTTTCTTCAAATGTTGTGCCTGTTTCGTCAACGTCGGTGAGTTCGATTCCCGCTTCCTCCGCAAGAAGAACACGGATTCCGAGAGGAGAGAGAATTCTCTGAAGCTCATCACGTTTTTTCATATTATGTGTGGCAATAATATAATCCATAATTTATCAGTCCTTGTCTTCCTCGAAAAGTCCTTCGGCAAATGCCGCAGGGTTGAACGGACGAAGATCGTCTATGCCTTCGCCGACACCGATAAACTTAACGGGCACTTTCAGGTCGTTCTTGATTGAAAGCACAACGCCGCCCTTGGCTGTACCGTCAAGCTTTGTGAGGACAATACCCGTGATTTCGGCAACATCCTTGAATTCCTTTGCCTGATTAACCGCATTCTGTCCCGTTGTTGCATCAAGAACAAGAAGAATTTCACGGTCTGCATAAGGAAGCTGACGGTCAATTACTCTGTATATTTTCGCAAGCTCTTCCATAAGATTTTTCTTGTTATGGAGTCTGCCTGCGGTGTCGCATATGATAACATCCGCATTTCTTGCTTTACCCGCACTGATTGTATCAAAAACAACCGCTGCGGGGTCTGCGCCCTCTTTATGCTTTACGATGTCAACGCCTGCACGGTCTGCCCAGATTTCAAGCTGGTCAATTGCTGCGGCACGGAAAGTGTCGGCTGCACCGAGGATAACCTTTTTTCCCTCATCCTTGAACATCGCCGCCATTTTGCCGATTGATGTTGTTTTACCGACACCGTTGACACCGATAACAAGAATTACCGACGGAACGGTTACGAAATCGAGACCTTCTCCGCCGCTGAGCATTTCTGCGCAGATATTGCGGATTTCAGCCTTGACATCCTTGACCTTGTGAAGATTTTTCTTGAAAACGTTGTCTTTCAGACGCTGAACGATTTCTTCTGCGGTTGTCACGCCGACATCCGCCATAACGAGAATTTCTTCAAGGTCCTCGTAAAACTCATCGTCAATTTCGTTTTTTCCGTAAAGAGCGGCATTTATTGCGCCCGACATACTGTCACGGGTCTTTTTCAGACCCATATTGATTTTTTTAAATAATCCCATAGCGTACCTCGCTGCTGTGCATCTAGCTGTGCATCTATATATAATGTATTATTGTTCTTTTGCGTTCTTCATAATCGCTTCAATCGTTTTTCTTACGGTCGGGTCTCTTTCAACCTCGGCAGTCATCGATTCGATTGAGTGAAGAATTGTTGTGCGGTCTCTTCCGCCGAAGAACGAGCTGATTTCTTTCTGCGTAAGGTCTGTATTTTCTCTTACGGTGTAAATCGCAACGTGTCTTGCCCTTGCGGTTTTTGCATCTTTCTTCTTTGAAATGATATCCTCTTCAGGCACACCGTAGGTTCTTGCGGTTTCGCTGATAATACGGTTCACGATAACCGAAACAGGTCTGCTGTCTGTGAGAATATCCTTGATTGCACTCTGGGCAATCGCAATATTGACGCTTACTCTTTCAATATTGACAAGAGCATTTATCTTTTTTACCGCACCTTCAAGCTGACGGATGTTTGCCTTGATTTTTTCGGCAATGAACGAAACAACCTCGGGCGGAAGCTCAAGTCCGAGCGATTTTGCTTTTTTCTGAACAATCGCCATTCTTGTTTCAACATCGGGCGGCTGGATATCCGCAAGGAGTCCGCTTTCAAAACGGCTTCTCAGACGGTCATCGAGAACATCAATGTCCTTGGGTGAACGGTCCGACGTAAGAACAATCTGCTTGCCTTCCTGAGTGAGTGCATTGAAAGTGTGGAAAAATTCTTCCTGAGTCGATGCCTTGCCTGCGATAAACTGAATATCGTCAACAAGAAGAACGTCGCACTTGCGGTATTTCTGATGAATCTCGTGCATTTTATTATTATGTATGCCGTCAATGATGAGATTAACGAAATCCTCGCCTTTGGTGAAAATTATATCGGCATCAGGATTGTTTTTCTTGATTTCGTTGCTGATTGCACACAGAAGATGGGTTTTGCCCAGACCCGAATTACCGTGGATAAAAAGCGGGTTATATGCCATACCCGGTGCCGAAGCAACAGCCTGCGCCGCCGCGTGTGCAAATCGGTTTGACTGACCGACAACAAATGAATCAAAGGTGTTTGCCGCAAGACTCATTGCAGGCGGGTCATTGATTTCTTCTTCCTCTTTCTTTTCAACAGGTGCGGCATTTTCGGGATTTACAAGAATAACTTCAATTTCAAATCCCATAACGTTCATAAACGCTTCTTTAAGCTCGTTTGAAAAGCGCTGTTCAATAATCTTTTTTCTGAATTCGCTCGCCGCAATCTCAACACGGTTACCCTCAAAGCTGAGCAACTCAAGCGGAGCGAACCAGATGTCGTAAATTGTCTCGTCCAGAATTGCCCTCAACTGCCCACGGACGAGTTCCCACATCTCTTTTACGGACTCCATTTTTAACCTCCATATATTTTGCCGTATATTAACGCATTTTAACTTTTACGATAATTACAGATAACGATACATAATGCATTATAGCACAAGAGCATATTCAATGCAAGGAAAAATAAATGAATTTTAAGTTAATCAAAAAAAATGTTGACATCTGCAACAAAGTTGTTATATAATGTGTATTCCGAGGGGTATTTGCGCCCTTATTTCGTTATGCTCAATAATAGGCGGTTAAGCCGCCCGTTGTTATCGGGCTTCAAACGCTCGGGATATTCAAAAGTGAAACGGAGGTTAGAAGAATGAAAAGAACTTATCAGCCCAAAAAGCGTCATCGCAAGATGGAGCACGGTTTCCGCAAGAGAATGGCTGACAGAAACGGCCGCAAGGTTCTCGCTCGCCGCAGAGCAAAGGGCAGAAAGAAGCTCACTTACTAAGTTTTATAACTGAAGAAGAGGCAGATTATGTCCAAGCTTGTATCCTTGAAACAGAATACGGAATTCCACAGAGCATACGGCAGAGGCAAGTCGAAGGCTTCCTCGGGTCTGGTAACTTATGTTGTAAAAAACAAAGGTCAGGGCTGCCGTGTGGGTATTACTACGGCCAAAAAGCTTGGCAGTGCAGTTGAGAGAAACAGATGCCGCCGTATCATCAGGGCGGCATTCTCCTCGCTGAATAACGAATGCTCAGGCAACTGGGATATTGTTTTTGTTGCAAGATTCAAGACGAAAAAGCTCAAAAGCTGTGACCTTGTTCCGATAATGCACACGCAGTTAAAGGAACTCGGAGTTATCACGGCAAGGGACGGGAGCTGATTTATTTTGATTAAGAAGTTTCTCGTTGCGTTAATCCGCTTTTATCAAAAGCGAATTTCGCCGCTGTTCCCTCCCGTATGCAGGTACTATCCTACCTGTTCACATTATGCCGTTGAGGCAATACAAGTTCACGGCGCATTCCGCGGCACTTTGTTGGCCATTTTCAGGTTAATGAGGTGCAATATTTTATTTCCGGGCGGATATGACCCCGTGCCCCCAAAGAAACACTCTCACTCGGAGGATAAGAAATGACCGGATTATATGAAGTTCTCGGTGTCCCTTTCGGATTTTTGCTGGACTTGATTTATAAAAGTATCGGCGTGGGAAGTTATGCGCTTTCCATCGTTTTGCTCACTCTTGTTGCAAGACTTCTGATGGTTCCCTCATCAATCAATCAGCAGAAGGGTATGGCAAAAACCCAGCGTATGCAGGCCAAAATCCGCAAGATTCAGGCAAAATATGCAGGCAATCAGCAGAAAATTCAGGAAGAAACCAATGCGCTCTATCAGCGCGAGGGTTATAACCCCATGGGTGCAGGCTGTGCACCTATGATTTTCCAGTTTGTTCTTCTTTTCGGACTTATCGGTGCAATTTATTATCCGCTGAGCAACTTCCTCAGAATTCCCGAGGCTGAAACCGCAATCCTTGCAGTTGCCCTCAAATCCGTTCAGGGCATTGACGCAAGCAAGATTTCCGAATTCCAGCAAGAGCTCTACATCATGGGCTACATTGAGCAGATAAAAGAGCTTGCCGCTGCAGGAACAGTAAGCCTTGAAGGTGTTAAAGAATCAACAATCGCAGCAATTTCAGATGTTAACTTTGAAATGTTCGGACTTTCTTTGGGCGAAATTCCCGGCAACCACAAAACTCCTCACATCAGCTGGCTTGTTCCCGTTTTCTCCTTCCTTTCCTCTATGGCAACAGGCCTTTATACTCAAATGAAGCAAAAGCAGACTAACCCTGCTATGGCTAAAAATCCTACCATGGGATGTATGACTTTCGGTATGCCCCTTATGTCACTTTTCTTTGTTATCAACTATCCCATCGGTATCGGTGTTTACTGGATTGCATCCAGCGTATTCGGTTTCATTTCAACTGTTATTATCGGTTATTTCTACAGCCCCAAAAAGACAATGGCAAAGCTTATGGTTGACGAAACAGTTGAACGTCGCTCAAGAGAAGAAAATCTCAAGCTTGTAGCGGCAAAGAAAAACGAAAAAAATTAAGCATTATGCTTTAAAATATTTCAGGTGGTGAAATTTTTGATTAAAGAAGCTATCGGCACAGGCGCAACTCTTGACGAAGCAAAAGAGGCTGCCCTCAAGGCTCTCGGAGCTCCTGAGGATGCAGATATTAAATATGAAGTTCTTGAAAGACCCCAGGCAAAGTTTCTCGGTCTCTTCGGCGGCTCACCCGCAAAGATGAAGGCATTCTATGAATACGAAGAAGACCCGATGGCAAAAGCTAAGGACTATGTTCTTACAATTCTCAAAAATCTCGGCGTTGAAGATGCTGAAATCAGCATTGATTCAGATGATGAAGAAGTTCGCATTTCAATCGAATGCGGCGATGATTACGGCTCGGTAATCGGCAGACGCGGTGAGACTCTTGATGCAATTCAGTATCTCACAAGACTTGTTATCAACAGAGGCTCAGACGATTTCAGAAGAGTTGCTATCAACGTTGGCAACTATCGTGAAAAGAGAGAAAACACTCTCAGAGCACTTGCAAAGAAGAATGCGGCAAAGGTCAGAAAGTACGGCAGAAATGTTGTTCTTGAACCCATGAATCCCTATGAGCGCCGCATTATCCATACAACCGTTCAGGAAATTGAGGGCGTTACCTCACATTCAGTCGGCAGCGACGGCGACCGCAAGGTTGTTATCACTCTCGAAGAAGGCGTGAAGCCCACTAACGGCGGCGGATACAACAACAGAGGCAGAGGCGGCTACAATAAGGGTGGCAGAGGCGGTTACCGCGGAAACAGAGGCGGCAACAGAAGCTACAATAACGATTCATCAAGCGAATCAGCTCCCGCAAGAGCTCCCCGCTCAGATTCAGCAGGCGCATCCCTCTACGGCAAAATCGAAATCAATAAATAATTCAGATAAAACACAGTATTGACCGTCTGTCGATACTGTGTTTTTGCTTTAAATATTTTTTAACCTTAACCAAATCTTAATCTTTTTCATGCAACAAAAACCGACATTTCCGACACTTATATTATGAGAGGACAAAAAACGTCCTCAACGGGGGACAGATAACTGTCAAAAAACTATTAAGTAAAGGATGGTAGCGGTATGTATTGTAAGTATTGCGGAGTAAGATTAAACGGAAATCAGACTGTACTTTGCAGTGTTTGCGAAGCACTCAAAGACGATATGGGCAAGCATTCAGAAGAATTCTGTTATTCAAGAGAAGAGATTGCCGATGCAAGAAAGAGGAAGCCTTTTGTTAAAAGGTTCACCGTTAGTATGTTTGTTGCCGCGGTGCTTTCCTACGGGGCATCGTTTGCCCTTGACCTGATGTCTTCAGTAATGTGATAAAAATTTACAAATTTACTAAATTCCGAATTACTCATTCATAATTCCGACTGAAAAAAGCACCCTCACGGGTGCTTTTTTCAGTCTATGGTATATGAATCGATTTCTGCCTGTATTTCTTTGAGAAGGGTGTTGACTGCCTGCTGTTTTGTGCCTGTGAGGGTACAGCCTGCAGCACCCATATGTCCGCCGCCGCCGAGTCTCTTGCAGATTGCCGAAGCATCAATATCGCCGTGTGTGCGTACCGATGCCTTGAAATTGCCGTCCTTGAGTTCACGCATTGTAACTCCGACAAGCACACCCTCAATCTGTCTGGGCAGATTGGAAAGACGGTCAACCTCGCTCTCATCCGAGCCGCTCTTTCTGTACATATCCTGCGTTACGCAGATAACCGCACATTTGTCGGAACAATACATTCTCATGCTGTCAAGCGCAAGTCTTTCAAGCGCGGCAAAGGTTTTTGTTTTTGTCTCAAAGAAAACCTGAATAATATTATAAGTATCCGCTCCCGATGCGGCAAGCTTTGAAGCAATCTCAAATGTTCTTACGGTTGTGTTTGAAAAACGGAAACAGCCTGTGTCCGTTGAAACACCCGTGAAGAGACAGGAAGCGATGTGCGGAGTGATTTTAACTCCGAGATAATCAACAAGATTGTAAATCATCTCTGCGGTTGAGGCTGACTCAGCTTCAAGCCACACATTCTCGGCATACATTATGTTTGAGCCGTGGTGGTCAATGCAAAGATTGATTTTATCGCTGTAAATTCCCTCAAATTCCTTGCCGAGCAGCTTTGTGTCCGCAATGTCAATCGCTGCAATCAGTCCGGGTTCAAAATCTTCGTTTTCCAATCCCTCAAACATAAATCCGAAGTCCTTGGGAATGGGGTCGCCGCACTTCACCGAGACGGTTTTACCCATCGACTGCAGTGCCGCCGCAAGAGCGGTTGCACTGCCGAGGGTGTCGCCGTCGGGGTGTGCGTGACAAAGAAGAAGTATATTATTGTTTTCTTTTAAGATTTTCGCCGTTTCAAACAGGTCGATTCTCATTCAATTAACCCCTTATTCGGTAATATCTCCGAGCATTTTCGTGATTCCCATACCCTTTTCTATTGAATCGTCCGCAACGAATTTCAACTCGGGAGTTTTTCTCAGATGAAGTCTTTTTCCGACCTCTCTGCGGATATAGCCCGTTGCATTTGTGAGACCCTTGACCGCAAGCTTTGCGGTTTCGATGCCTTCCATTGCGCTGACATAAACCTTTGCAAAGGAAGCATCCGAGCTTACCTCAACGTTGACAACTGTGAGCATACCCTGAATTCTGGGATCCTTGAGTTCACGCATAATCGATGCGATTTCTCTTCTGATATCTTCCGATACTCTGTCTATTCTGTATCCTGCCACGGTAAATCACCTCAATCAGTCTTCTCTGTATTCCTCTGTGATGAAGAATTCAAAGATGTCGCCTTCCTTGATGTCGTTATATTTGTTGAGACCGATACCGCAGTCGTAGCCTGAAGCAACTTCCTTAACGTCATCCTTGAAACGCTTGAGTGAAGCCATTTCGTCCTCGGTAATAACAATACCGTCGCGGACAACTCTTACCTTTGCGTTTCTGAGAACCTTGCCGTTAAGAACGTGACAGCCTGCAATGTTGCCGACTGACGAAATCTTAACAACCTGACGTACTTCTGCTCTACCGATATCAACATCTCTGAACTTGGGTGCAAGCATACCCTTGATAGCTGCCTGAATTTCTTCGATGCAGTCATAAATAACTCTGTAGGTTCTGATTTCAACACCGTCGCGCTCTGCGTTATCCATTGCAACATTATCGGGTCTTACATTGAAGCCGACGATGATTGCATTTGATGCGTTTGCAAGCATAACGTCGCTTTCGCTGATTGCGCCGACACCGCTGTGGATAACCTTAACGCGGACTTCTTCGTTTGTGAGCTTAACAAGGCTCTGCTTAACAGCTTCTGCCGAACCCTGAACGTCTGCCTTGATGATAACATTAAGGTCTTTGAGTTCGCCGTCCTTGATTGAAGCAAAGAGATTGTCAAGAGTAACCTTCTGGTATTCCTTGAACTGCTCTTCCTTTGCCTTGTTCTTTCTCTGCTCAACAAGTTCTCTTGCAAGACGCTCATCCTTAACTGCGTCAAAGCCGTCGCCTGCCTGAGGAACTTCTGCAAGACCCATAATTTCAACGGGAACGGAAGGACCTGCGGTGTTAACCTTTCTGCCCTTATCGTCCGTCATAACTCTTACACGGCCGACAGCTGTACCCGCAACGATGATATCGCCCGAATTAAGAGTACCGTTCTGAACAAGAAGAGTTGAAACGGGGCCTCTGCCCTTATCAAGTCTTGCTTCGATAACAACACCCTTTGCCGAACGGTTGGGGTTAGCCTTGAGTTCCTGAACCTCAGCAACAAGAAGAACAGATTCAAGAAGCTTGTCGATACCCATTCTTGTGTGAGCCGAAACGGGAACGCAGATTGTGTCGCCGCCCCACTCTTCGGGAAGAAGCTCGTGCTCTGTGAGCTGCTGAAGAATTCTGTCGGGGTTAGCTGTGGGTTTATCCATTTTGTTGATGGCAACGATAATCTGAACGCCCGCTGCCTTTGCGTGGGTGATAGCTTCGATTGTCTGAGGCATAATACCGTCATCAGCAGCAACAACAAGGATTGCGATATCCGTTGCCATTGCGCCTCTCAGACGCATTGATGTGAAAGCGGCGTGACCCGGAGTGTCAAGGAAGGTAATCTTCTGACCGTTGAGGTCAACTCTGTAAGCACCGATGTGCTGAGTGATACCGCCTGCTTCTGATGCTGTAACAGATGTGTTTCTGATTGCGTCAAGAAGCGATGTCTTACCGTGGTCAACGTGACCCATAACAACAACAACGGGGTCTCTTGTAACAAGATCCTTTTCGTCGTCGATGTGGTCGTCGATAATTCTGTCCTCAATGGTGATGACAACTTCCTTCTCAACCTTTGCGCCGAGTTCTTCAGCAACGATAGCAGCTGTATCGTAATCGAGAACCTCGTTTACGGTTGCCATCTGACCGAGTGTGAAGAGCTTTTTGATAACCTCTGCGGCGGTCATCTTGAGCATTGCAGCAAGCTCGCCTACAGTGATTTCCTCGGGAAGCTTGAGAAGCATCTGAGGTTTCTTTGCTCTTTCAGCCGCAATTCTCTTGAGTCTTTCTGCCTCGGTTTCACGCTTTGATGAGCGCATACCGCCCTGCTTTTTATACTGCTGACTCTTCTGCTTGATTTTCTGCTTCTGAGTTGAGTTTTCGTGCTGCTTTGTCTTGTTTGTGGGAGCGATATTTTCATATCTCTCGTTGTACTTTTCAAGGTCAACATTGCCCGCTCTTGTGTCAATGGTACGCATTTCGCCCTTTGTTCTTGACTGCATGGGCTTGTTTTCATTGTCTTTTTTCTTTTCGTTGTTCTGCTGAACAGGCTGTTTTGCGGGCATGGGAGGAAGCTTGCTGTTGCCGGGCTTCACATTGTTTGCGGGAGCGGGCTTTCTTTCTTCCTTCTTTGCCTCGGGCTTCTTCTCGGGAGCCTTCTTCTGTTCAGGCTTCTGTTCAGGCTTTTTCTCCTGCTTTTCAGCCTTTGCAGGTGCAGGCTGTTCTTTCTTTTCCTGCTTTGCAACGGGTGCGGCTTCTTCTTTCTTTTCTTCGACCGCAGGTGCATGTGCAGTTTCTTCTTCCGTTGCTTCTTCTTTCCTTGCCTTCTTTTCAGGCTTTACGAAATTGAAATAATCATTAAGGTCTGCAACCTCGTGCTCCTTTGTGAATGTTTCAAAAATCATATCAAGCTCGTCTTCTTCAAGAGCGGTCATATGCTTTTTCTGACCGTCGAAGTATTTGCCGAGCAAATCAACAACTATGTTGCTTTTTATATCGAAGTCCTTTGCAACTTCATGTACTCTGTATTTATTTATCATTTAGTAACCTCCCCTATTGCATCTGCAGCAGCAGTATTCAGAAGACCGAGCATTGACTTTGCAAAGCCTTCATCGTTTACCGTTACCACGGCGGATTTCAGCCCCGTGGCATGACCTATTTCGTCCATCGTGGACATCATTATTCTGACGGGAACGTCTCTGCCGTCGAATGTGGCTTCGCGTTCCGTTTCTTTTCTCAGTCTTTCGGAAGAATCGCTGCTGAGAAGGCAGAGCTTTGCGCTTTTGCTTCTGAGCGAACCCACTGCCGCGTCGTGACCGCAACTGAGCTTGCCTGCCCTTCGGCACATTCCGAGAAGAGAGAGCAGTTTCGGATTATCCGTCATTTTTAAGCTCTTCCTCCATTTTATCGTAAACTCCGTCCGGTATAACGCAGGAAAATGCGTTTTCAAATCTTTTTGCTTTTCTTGCCTTGACAAGGCATTCGTGATTTCTGCACACATAAGCGCCTCTGCCGGGTTTTTTGCCCGTCAAATCAAGCGAAACCTCTCCCTCGGGGCTTCTTACAACCCTGACAAGCTCTTTTTTCGGCTTCATTTCATTGCAGCCTGTGCATTTTCTCATCGGAATACGGCGGGTAGGCATTGGGTCAACTCCTTAAGTATTATTCTTCGTCAAAATTGATAACGGGTTCTTCCGTTTCGGGATTGATGTCGATTTTCCAGCCTGTGAGCTTTGCGGCAAGGCGGGCATTCTGACCCTTGTTGCCGATTGCAAGCGAAAGCTGACTGTTGGGAACAACAACCTTGCAGGATTTCTCTTCTTCGCTGATGACTGTTACCGAAATAACATCTGCGGGAGCAAGTGAAGCCGCAACGAACTCTGCGGGATTCTCGCTGTAACGAACAACGTCAAGCTTTTCGCCGCCGAGCTGGTCAACAATCTTGTTGACTCTTGCGCCTCTCTGACCGATACATGCGCCTACGGGGTCAACGTTTTCGTCTGCGCTGTAAACAGCAATCTTGCTTCTTGAGCCTGCTTCACGGGATACGGACTTGATTTCAACCGTGCCGTCGAAGATTTCGGGAACTTCGCTTTCAAGAAGACGTCTTACAAGACCGGGATGTGTTCTTGAAATTGTTGCTCTGGGACCCTTGACTGCATCCTTGACATCAGCGATATAAACCTTAACAAGGTCGCCTTCCTTAAGAACATCCGTGGGAAGCTGTTCGGATCGGAGAAGCTTGCCTGTAAGCTTGCCGATTTCAACAATCGCATCAAGTGTCTGGGGGTCAACCTTGGAAATCTTTGCTGTAACGATTTCCTGATTCTTGTTGTGGAATTCCTCTCTCATCTGACCGTGTTCTGCTTCTCTGATAGCCTGACGGAGAATGTGCTTGCCCTTTTCTGCGGCAATTCTGCTCACTTCCTTGGTTTCGAGCTCGATTTCAATGATGTCGCCGGGAAGCGCATTCTTCTTGAATCTCTGAGCCTGCTCGGGAAGCATATCCTCATCGGGGTCAACGATTTCGGAAACAACATTCTTGCGCACAAAAACTCTCATATCCTGAGTATCTTTATCGATTTCGCAGAAAACGATATCCTTGTTGTTATAGTCTCTCTTGACTGCTGTTACAATAGCTCTCTGGATGCCTTCAAAAAGCAAATTCTCAGAAATGCCCTTTTCCTTGCCGAGCATTTTTACTGCCTCGAAAAATTCGGTGTTGTTCATTTTTTCTTACCATTCCTTTCAACGGATATATATTGAAATAAATTTAAACCTGATTAAAAACTGAAATCGTCAAGCTTGACATAGCTTGTTTCCTTGCGGTCAACCATCATTGCACTTCCGTCTTCAAGACGAAGAGTGAACTGCTTTCCGTCACTGCTTTCGAGAATTCCCGAAAACTCACGCTTGCCTTCAAGCGCTCTTATAAGCTTGATTTTGATTTTTTCGCCGATGCAAGCCTCAAAATGAGTGTCTCTTGTGAGGTCTCTTTCAACTCCGGGTGAGGAAACCTCAAGGCAGTAGCTCTGCTCAATGGGGTCGGCCTCATCAAGGGGCTTATCGATTGCACGGCTCATATTTTCGCAGTCGTTGATTGAAATACCGCCATCCTTATCGATGAAAATGCGGAGAAACCAGTCTGCGCCTTCCTTAACAAAACGGATGTCCCAGATATCGAGACCAAGCTCCTTTGCGATAGGCTCAGCGATATCCCATACGGCGGCAACGGTGTTTCCGCCCTTACCTTTTGCCATAACAAAATCTCCTTTTTTCTTTTTATGAAAAATGATTTTAGCATAAACAAAAGAGCGGGTCGCCCCACTCTCATACATTACACATAATCCTACTGTCGATAGTCTAACACAAAAAAACGAAAATATCAACCCTTTTTATTAAAAAAATATTGATATATAAATAAAAAGAGTGTAAAATAACAATATTCATTTTAAAAAGAAGGTCTTTTGATGGTCATAGATTTCCACACCCACTGCTTTCCCGAGAAAATTGCCGCAAGGGCGATGGAGCAACTGAGGCTTCGCTCGGGCATTCTTGAGCCTTTTCATTGCGGAACGGCAGACGGACTTGTCGCTCTCGGAAAAAGAAGCGGGGTTAATTATTCCGTTGTGCTCAACATCGCAACAAATCCGCAACAGCAGACAAACGTCAACAATTATGCGATTTCGCTCAAAGACACCGATGGAATCATTCCTTTCGGAAGCGTTCATCACGACAGTCTCGATGTCCTTACAGAGCTTGAACGTCTTGCGGAAAACGGAATAAAGGGTGTCAAGCTTCACCCCGACTATCAGGATTTTTACTGCGACGACGATAAAATGCTTCCCGTTTATGAAAAAATCGGCAGTCTCGGACTGATAACGGTTTTTCATTGCGGAATTGATATGGGATATCCCAGACCCGTTCATTGCGACCCCAAAAGACTCGCGGCTGTTTTGCCGTCATTCGGCGATGCACCCGTTGTTGCCGCACATTTCGGCGGTCTCATAGGCTGGGAAGATACCGAAGAATACCTTGTAGGTAAGAATGTTTATCTCGACACCGCTTACAGCTACGGTATGCTTCCTCCGAAAATTGCAACTCCGATTATAAAGGCTCACGGCGCCGACAAAATTCTGATGGGCAGCGATGCCCCGTGGAGCAATCCCGCCCACTATATTGAATTCATTGAATGTCTCGACATTTCAGAAGAAGAAAAACGAGCAATCCTCGGCGGCAACGCACAAAGACTGCTCGGATTATAATCAGTTTTTCAGTTCGTCAAGAGTCATTTCAAATGCTGGAAGAAACTCTTCAATAAAGACTTTTGCTTCTGGCATATCAAGCTTTTCGATGCTTTCTTTTATGCCCTCGCCCGCCATAACAAATTCGCTGTTGCCCGCCTTTCTCTCTTCAAGGCACTTTATCAGAGCGCTGATTTTGTCGGCGGCTTTGACAAGCTTCCAAAGCTCGGCATCCTCTTTGTTTGCAATGAGCAAGGGAGAATATTCATCCCTGAAATCATCGGGCAGCATTTCAACAAGGCTTCTGCAGGCATTTTCTTCAACGGTTTTATATGCCTTGCGCACCTCCTCGCTGTAATATTTCACAGGAGTCGGCATATCGCCCGTAAGTGTTTCGGGTGTGTCGTGAAAAAGACCGAGAAGTGCGGCTCTTTCGCCGTTCACATTTCCGCCGAAATGCTTGTTTTTTATGACGGCAAGTGCGTGTGCGATAACCGCAACCTCAAAACTGTGTTCGCTTAAATTTTCGCTGTGTTCGTTTCTCATAAGCGCCCAGCGATTGATATATTTCATTCTTGAAACCATTGCAAAAAATCCGTTATTCATAATTACCTCCGCGTTGATTTATATTATCATAACACAAAGTAAAAATCTTTTCAATAAAAATTAAAGGAAAGGAGGATGGCGATGAAATATTGTAAATACTGCTTTGCCGTGCTTGATTCCGACACCGAATTCTGCACGGAATGCGGCTTCAACGGACATCTCAAGGAAAACAAAGGCACTCTTGAAATCGGAACAAGATTAAAAGACCGCTATGTTCTCGGCGGTGTTTTTTCGCAGGGCGGCGGCTTCATTTCCTATTATGCACACGATACGTTAACCGAAAAACCCGTTAAGATAACCGAGTTTTTTCCGAAGATGCTTGTTCTTCGCCAAGGAACAAAAATCATAAGCCGTTCCTCCGAAAACAAAGAAAAATATGAGGCGGCAGTTCTCAAACTGCGCAATATATTTGAAAAACTCAGGCAGATTTCATCGGACTCCGTCCTTGACATTTCAGACTGCTTCAGCGAAAACTCGGTGTTTTATTATGTTGTGCCGACAGAAAAAAGGCTTCCCCTTTCATCAAAAGTCGGCAACGGCAGAAAGCTTGGACTTCCCGAAACGCTCGCTCTGCTGAAACCTCTGACGGACTGTCTTGAAAAAATGCATGCCGCGGGCACATTCCACGGCTCCGTCAATCCCTACAATGTTCTTTGCGACGAAAACGGAAAAATTGTTTCTCTCACGGGATATACATATCCGCCCAAGGCAACGGCAACCCCGTTTGACGCGCCCGAAAAAAAGCTCGGTGCGGTTGAATGCGGAGCAAGGACGGATATCTATTCTCTCGGCGCAATGATTTACGAGGCAACCACAGGCACATTGCCGATAACCGCAGATGAACGAGCAAGAGGCAGATCGCTTGTTTTCCCCAAAGACTTTGACCCGAAAATCAAGGCTGTAACCGAAAAGGCGATGAGCCTCAAAGCGTACGAAAGATACGCGAGCATAAGTGAACTCCTTGCCGATTTCACCAAAAAAGATGTTCCTGCGAAAAAAATCTCAAAAAAGAAAAAGGATACGGGACGAAAGGTTCTTACGGCTTTTGCCGTGGTCTGTTTTGTTGTCAGCCTCGGATTTCTTCTTAATTATTATGTAATTGACCCGTATTTTGCTTCAAAAAGAAATGACGACATCGTGTCAATGATTGAATCCACAACCCGGCCGACAGTTGACCCGTGGATTGCAATAAGAGAAAAATATCCCGACACCAGATTCCCGCAGAATATGAATCCCGCCTTTGCCGATCTCTATGCGGCAAACAACGATTTCGCGGGCTGGGTTTCAATCCCCGGACTCGACATCAACACCGCCGTTGTTCAGGCTGATGATAATGACAAATATCTGCGCCGTGATTTTTACGGAAACACAACATCATACGGTGCGCCGTTTTTTGATTTCCGCAATGCAATGATGACTCTTGACCGCAACACGGTTATTTACGGTCACAATATGCGTCACGACGACAAGATTTTCGGCACTCTTGAAAAATACAGAGACCCCGAAACCTTCAGGCAGAATCCGATTATAAAAATGAGCACCCTTTACGGTGATTACACGTTCAAAATCTATGCTGTTTTCATTTCAAACAGCAAAATGCGTGATGACAACGGAAAGATTTTCAACTATATTTTCACCGATGCAACAATGGATAAGTTCTCAGACTACATTGCCGAAATCGACAAGCGCAAGCTTTACACAACGGGTGTTGAAATTTCTCAGCACGATAAAATTCTGACTCTTTCCACCTGCTGTTACGATTTTGAGGATGCAAGGCTTGTTGTTGTCGGCAGACTTCTCCGTCAGGGAGAGAGCGAAACGGCAGACACTTCAAAGGTTGTTGTCAACGAAAACCCGAAATTCCCGCAAGCATATTATGATGCAAAAAGGCAGGAAAATCCCTACAAAAATGATCCGTTACTTTTTGAATAGGAGAGATAAATATGAAATTTCTGATTGTTGTTGATATGCAGAACGATTTTATTGACGGCGCACTCGGCACAAAGGAAGCAGTTGCAATTCTTCCCGCAGTCAAGAGAAAAATTGAAAGCTTTGACGGCAGAGTAATATTCACAAGAGACACACATAATCCCGATTATCTTTCAACTCAGGAGGGCAGAAATCTTCCCGTTGAGCATTGCATAAAGAACACCGACGGCTGGCAGATTAACCCCGGACTTGAAGCACTCAGAAAAGAGGAAGCAATCGACAAACCGTCATTCGGAAGCGTTGAACTTGCACAGATGCTCAAAGGCATCGACGAAAAAGAAAAGATTGACAGTATTGAGCTTATCGGTCTTTGCACGGACATCTGCGTTATCTCAAACGCAATGATTATCAAGGCTCATCTTCCCGAAACTCCTGTTTCGGTTGATGCCGCCTGCTGCGCGGGTGTAACCCCCGAAAGCCACGAGAGAGCACTCGGCGCAATGGCAATGTGCCAGATAAAAATTGAAAACAATTGACTTTTATCAAAAGTTTTAAATCGCTAAAGCTTTTTGCAAAAACTATTCAAGAGGCAACCTTTTCCAGAGCGCAACAATGATTCTGACACCCGAAGACAACACGGATATAAAAATTCTGCACAAACTCCGTACGGTGCCGGACGATGCGTATATAAAGGGTCCCGCGGCAATTCATCAGAAAGGCTTTTCGGCGGGAAGCTACAGAGATTTAACCCGTGTTTCAAAGCTCAATGAACCGATGTGGACAGAGCTTTTCTTTGAAAACAAAGATAATCTTATCAATGAAATTGATTTTCCGGTTGAGAAGCTGAGCGAATACAGCGACGCGCTCAAAACCGATGATAAAGAAAAACTTGTTGCCCTTCTCAGAGAGGGTACTGACAGCAAAAAACAGGCAAAGTAGGTTTTATTTATGGAAACAATCCTTGTCAATGCATCAAAAGAATATGAGGTTGTAATCGGCAAAGACATACTCCCGTCACTCGGCGGAAGATGCGTGTCTTTATTCGGAAAAAGCCGTGCGGTTATCGTTACCGACAGCAATGTTGCTCCCTTATGGCTTGAAAAAACCGAAAAATCGCTGAACGATGCAGGAATCGAAACCTTAAGCTTTATTTTCAAGGCGGGCGAGGAATCCAAAAGCAAAGAAACCCTCTTTGAGCTTCTTGAATTTATGGCAGAAAACAGACTGACGCGCACCGACTTTGCCGTTGCACTCGGCGGAGGGGTAACGGGCGATATGACGGGTCTTGCAGCTTCACTCTGTCTGCGAGGCATTGAATTTGTTCAGGTGCCCACAACTCTGCTTGCGGCTGTCGATTCATCTGTCGGCGGGAAAACAGCAATAAATCTTACCGCGGGCAAAAATCTTATGGGCGCATTTTATCAGCCGTCGCTTGTTCTTTGCGACACTCTCACTCTCGGCACACTTCCCGACGAAATTTTTGCGGACGGTATGGCTGAGGTCATCAAATACGGTGTCATTTTTGACAGAGAGCTTTTTGATGAGGTCAAGGGCGGGAATGTTTCGGAAAATATCGAAAAAATCATCGCAAAATGTGTTGAACTCAAAAGAGATGTTGTTGCAAAAGACGAATTTGACAAAGGCGAAAGACAGCTTCTCAACTTCGGTCACACAATGGCTCATTCGATTGAAAAATGCAGTAATTTTGAAATTTCTCACGGAAGCGCCGTTGCAATCGGTATGGTGATTGCCGCAAAAGCATCGGCAAAACTCGGCTGGAGCAATGAAGACTGCACAGACGAAATAATCCGCGCAAACAAGAATAACAATCTTCCCGTCAGTTGTGATTTTGCGCCGTCAGACCTTGCAGCTGCCGCATTGTCAGACAAAAAACGTGCGGGAGACAGCATCACATTTGTCGTTCCCGAAAAAATCGGAAAATGTGTGCTGAAAAAAGTTTCTGTTGATACACTTGAAAAAATTGCCGCTTGCGCTCAATAACGGTGATAATATGAACATAAAAATCACTCCCTCTCCCCTTTCGGGAAGCATCGAGGGAATTGCATCAAAATCGGTTGCGCACAGAGCCTTGATTTGCGCCTGTCTTGCGAAAAATCCGAGTAGAATAACAATCAACACAACTTCTCAGGATATCGAAGCAACCGTTTCGTGTCTGAGGAGTATGGGTGCTTATATAGAAAAAACCGACAGCTCATATTATATTGAACCTATTAAGAATTTACCCCCGCTTGCAAAAATCGACTGCAACGAAAGCGGCTCAACTCTCCGATTTCTTTTACCTGTTATCTGTTCTTTGGGAATGAATGCTGAAATTTCGGGCAGAGGCCGTCTCCCTGAAAGACCCCTCTCGCCGCTGAAAGAGGAACTCATCCGTGCGGGCGCATCGATATCCGATGAATTCCCCCTTTGCGTTTCGGGAAAAATCAAAAACGGCGACTATTCAATCAAAGGAGATGTCAGCTCACAGTTTGTGACGGGTCTGCTCATTGCTCTCGCACATCTCGACGGCGAAAGCCGACTGAAACTTATTCCACCCGTTGAATCAAGACCTTATATTGATATCACTCTTTCCGTGCTGAAGGATTTCGGCGCTCAAATTGAAGAAGAAAATAATATATTTTATATAAAAGGCGGCAGATTTGAAGGCGTTGAAACCTCGGTTGAAGCTGACTGGTCAAACGCCGCATTCTGGCTCTGTTCGGGAGTTGAGGTCAGAGGTCTCAATCCCGATTCCGCACAGGGAGACAAAGCAATAATCGATGTGCTCAAAAAAATGAATGCGGAAATTTTCCGCAACGGCAACTGTTACAGAGCCGACGTTTCGCAACTTAAAGCTGCTGTAATCAACGCTTCGGACATTCCCGATGCCGTGCCCGTCATTGCAGCTGTTGCCGCAACGGCACAAGGAGAAACAGTCATAACAAATGCAAGCCGTCTTCGAATTAAGGAAAGCGACAGAATCGCATCGACCGTTGCAATGCTCCGATCTCTCGGTGCCGATGCTCACGAGACCGATGACGGAATGATAATCACGGGCAAGCCGTCTCTTTCGGGAGGCACGGTTGATTCGTTCAACGACCACAGAATCGCAATGGCGGCGGCTGTTGCGGCGGCAAAATGCAAGGGTGACGTGACAATCACCGATGCCTGTGCCGTTAATAAATCATATCCTGATTTCTTTAAACATTACAATTTGCTTGGAGGTCACGCTGATGTCCTGTAACTACGGAGAAAGAATTAAAATCACAATTTTCGGTCAGTCTCATTCGGAAGCAATGGGTGTTGTCATCGACTCTCTTCCCGCAGGCTTTGAACTTGACCTTGATAAAATTCAGAAATTCATGGCAAGACGTGCACCCGGCAGAAACGCAATGTCAACATCAAGATGCGAAGCAGACAGATTCAACATCGTTTCGGGTGTTGTTGACGGTGTCACCTGCGGCGCACCTATTTGCGCAATAATCGAAAACACCAATCAGCGCTCGGCTGATTATGACAAGCTGAAAAATCTTCCGCGACCCGCACACAGCGATTTTGCCGCTTACATAAAACACGGCGGCTTCAACGATATAAGAGGCGGCGGCAATTTCAGCGGCAGACTGACCGCTCCCCTTTGCTTTGCGGGTGCGGTATGTATGCAGATGCTTGAAAAGAAAGGCGTTCATATCGGTGCGCACATTGCAAAAATCGCCGATGTTTCCGACGAAAGCTTCGACCCCGTCAATGTTACAAAATCCGATTTTGTTTCAGAAAAGGAAATGCCCGTTATCAATGACGACTGCGGCAAAAAAATGAAAGAAGCTATCCTTTCCGCAAAAGCAGACGGTGATTCTGTCGGCGGAATAATCGAATGTGCCGTTGTCGGTCTCGATGCAGGCTTCGGTGAGCCGATGTTCGGCGGAATTGAAAACAAAATTTCATCGGCAATATTCGGAATACCCGCCGTAAAGGGTATCGAATTCGGTTCGGGATTTGCGGGATGCAGTCTTTTCGGAAGCGAAAACAACGATGTATTCACCGTTGACAACGAAAAAATAAAGACCGTGACAAACAATCACGGCGGAATTCTCGGCGGCATAACCTCGGGTATGCCCGTCATTTTCAGATGTGCAATAAAACCCACTCCGTCAATTGCCAAAGAACAGCAGACGGTAAATCTGTCAACCCGTGAAGTTGAAAATCTCGTCATCGGCGGCAGACACGACCCCTGCATTGTTCAGCGAGCAGTCCCCTGCGTTGAGGCTGCGGCGGCAATCGCTCTGGCGGATTATATTCTCGGTTGAGGTAAAACAAAATGGATTTGAAAGAACTCAGAAACGAAATAGACAGCATCGACAGTCAGCTCACCGCATTGTTCGAGCGAAGAATGCAGATTGCGGCAGGTGTTGCGGAATATAAAAAAGAAAACGGCATCCCCGTTTTCGACCGAGAAAGAGAAAGAGCGGTTCTCAATTCCGTTACGGAGAAAATGCCTGAGGATTTGCAGGCATACACAAGAACGCTTTATCAGACTATTTTTGATTTGAGCCGTTCTTATCAGAAAAAGCTCATTTTCCCCGAATCAAACCTTGCAAAGCTTCTTAAAGAAGCCGTTGAAAGCACTCCTTCAACCCGACCCGAAAGAGCAATTGTTGCCTGCCAGGGTGTTGAAGGTGCATATTCGCAGTTTGCCTGCGACAAAATATTCGCTTACCCTTCAATTATGTATTTTTCGTCCTTTGAGGATGTTTTCAAAGCTGTTGACAGCGGTCTTTGCCGCTACGGAATTCTGCCCGTTGAAAACAATACGGCAGGCTCCGTCACAAAAGTCTACGACCTTATGAAACAGCACAAATTCTATATCACACACAGCACACGCCTTTTCATCGGACACGCGCTCCTTGCTCCCGAAGGCACAACAGTTGAGAGCGTCAAGGAAGTTTTCTCCCACGAGCAGGCTCTCAATCAATGCTCGGATTTCATTGCTTCAATCGGCGCAAAGGTAACTGTTTGCGAAAACACCGCCGCAGCGGCAAAAATGGTTGCCGAAAGCGGAAGAACAGACTGCGCCGCAATCGGCTCAAAGGATTGCGCCGACCTTTATAACATCAATGTCATCAGAAGCTCAATCCAGAATAACGGCAACAATTACACCCGTTTTATCTGCATTGCAAAAACGCCCGAAATCTATCCGGGTGCAAAGAAAACAAGTATTATGATGACCATTCCCCACCGACCCGGCTCACTTTACAGCATCATTTCAAGATTTGCCGCTCTCGGTCTGAATATGACAAAGCTTGAAAGCCGTCCCATTGCGGGAAGTAATTTTGAGTTTATGTTCTATTTCGACATCGATGCTTCGGTCTGTTCCGAGAATCTCAGAACGCTTCTCGGCGAGCTTGAACACGATGTTGAGCATATGAGTTATCTCGGCAGTTATACAGAGGACTGATTTTTATGAAAAACAAATTCGGATTGCTCGGCAGAAAGCTCGGTCATTCGCTTTCTCCGCAGATTCATTCGCTTTTGTGCGATTACGAATACAGGTTATATCCGACAGAGCCTGAAAATCTTGATGATTTCTTTTCAGATGAAACACTTGAAGGCTATAATGTCACCATCCCTTATAAAGTTGAAGCTTACAACCGATGCGCAACGCTTTCCGAAACCGCAAAGAAAGCGGGAAGTGTGAATACCGTTACAAGAAACCCCGACGGCACTCTGCACGGCGACAACACCGATTATTTCGGATTTTCGTATATGGCAGAAAAGGTCGGCTGCGATTTCAAAGGCAAAAAAGTGCTCATTCTCGGCTCGGGCGGTGCAAGTCTGACTGTTCATCTTGTTGCGGCAGACCTCGGTGCAAAAGAAATAATTGTTGTTTCCCGCACGGGCGAAAATAATTACGGCAACATAAATCTGCACTTTGATGCAGATATAATCGTCAACACAACCCCCGTCGGAATGTATCCCAACAACGGCGAAAGAATCATTGAGCTTGAAAAATTCACAAAATGCCGCAAGGTGCTCGATTTGATTTACAATCCCGCAAGAACTCCTCTTTTGCTCGATGCGGGAAAGCTTGGCATCGACTGTATCAACGGTCTTTATATGCTTGTTGCGCAAGCACTCAGAGCTGCGGAAATCTTCACAAATGAAGAAATCCCGCTTTCAAAAATCAATGAGATTTATGAAAAAATTATTGCAAATCAGAAGAATATAGTTCTCATCGGAATGCCAGGCTGCGGAAAATCAACACTTGCCGCCCTGCTTTCGGAGAAAACAGGCAGAGAATGTGTTGATACGGATTCAGAGATTGAAAAATGCGGAATAAAAATCCCCGAAATCTTTGCACGGTACGGTGAAGACGAGTTCCGCAGAATGGAGACCGAGGCAGTCAGAAAAATTGCAAAGGAATCGGGCAGAATCATTGCAACGGGCGGCGGCGCAGTTTTAAAAGAAGAAAACCGCACTGCACTAAGAGAAAACTCAACCGTAATTCTTCTCAAATCATCCCTCTCGAACCTTGCAACCGACGGCAGACCCCTTTCCAAAGACCCCGAATCACTCAAAAGAATGCTGGAGCAGAGACTCCCGCTTTACGAAGAGACCGCCGACCTCACCGTTGAGGTTGAACCCGACCCCGAAATAACTCTTGGGAGGATTTTGAAATGCGTATCCTTGTAATCAACGGACCCAACATCAATATGCTCGGTATCAGAGAACCTGATATTTACGGAAAAAACACTTATCCCGACCTGTGTGAAATGATTGAAAATTATGCCGCTGAAAAAGGTGTTGAAGTAAAGCTTTTTCAGTCAAATCACGAGGGAAGCATAGTTGATGAAATTCAGGCTGCATACGGAAAGTTTGACGGCATTGTCATAAACCCCGCCGCATATACTCACACCAGCATCGCAATTCTCGATGCGCTCAAATCCGTTGCAATTCCCGCCGTTGAAGTCCATATCTCCGATGTTTCGGCAAGAGAAGATTTCAGACAAATTTCCTATGCGGGAATGGCGTGTGAAAAGTCCTTTATCGGTCTCGGTTTTGACGGTTATCTGAAAGCCATCGACTATCTTGTTGAAAATATATAACAAAAAACGGTTTGCAAGGGTAAAATACCAATGCAAACCGTTTTCTTTTTTCGTGATACCGTTGTTACCACGTTTTGCAGATAATTGCGAGCGTTCCGAATGCTGCGAAACCGAGAATTCCCGCCGAAATCATCGCAAATGTTGTTGATGCAACAAATCCAACCATCTTTTATTCCCCTTTGTTTTTGCTTTACATTATATAAGTGTAGGAAAAATCGGAAATTGTTGCATTAAAATAAAAAAATTTATTCTTCCATCTGTTTTCCGAGAAACGATGCCGCAATCTGCGCAAGCTTAGTCTCCGTCTGTGTCGGACAAGAGCCGTTTTCGTGCATAAGCATTACCAACGCACCCGAAACATCTCCGCCGCCGATGATGGGAAACGCTACAGCCGCGTTTTTGTCAACACCCTCAACAGGTTTCATTCTTTCGCCGTCAACACAGCACACATAATTCTCACGCTTTTCCATAAGCGATTCCAGACTCTGACTGACTCTGCGGTCAAGCACCTCTTTCTTTGATGTGCCCGCACACGCGATAACCGCGTCACGGTCAGTCACGATAACGGGAAGACCCGTGCCCCTGAAAAGCACCTCCGCATACTGCGAAGTGATGGACGACAACTCACCGATGGGTGAATATTTTTTAAAAATAACCTCCCCGTCCGTATCCGTATAAATCTCCAACGGGTCGCCTTCACATACAACATTGACACCGAAAGCCTTGTCCTTCTGATTGGTTGCAGATTGGACTATTGTGGCTTTTACGATACTCTCGGTGTCCCACTTAAAATTTACGGCTTTACCTACATAGTTTGATTCTTCAATCAACTCTTTCGTAACAGTTCCGCATTCAAGCAGCATCGTTATATCGGCTTTGAGCTGAATTTCAATATTGTTTTCAAACACCGTGATCTTATCAACAATCAGCGATAAATCACTTTTATCAAGCTTATCCTTTTCAAGAATTTCACGGAAGATTTCAATTGCTGTTTTTGCAATCCTGTTTACCTGAATAGTCATATTGCGTCGCTCGGAAGCAAACTCAATCTGCTTCTCAAGTCCCTCAATCTTTGCCTGAAGCTCTTCTTCAATCTCCGCAAAGGTTTCTTCGATAAGCTCCTGATTATCCTCGTTTTTCATCAGTTCCTTGATTTTCTGTTTTTTGGTAGCCTTGAACTCATCCTTTGCTTTAGCCAAATCAACTTCAAGCATTTCAAGCGTGGACTGCGTTTTCTTCATTGTCTGCGGCTCATCTTTAACCGCTTTTTCAAGCTCAGCAATCATTCTTTCCGAGTTCATCATGACACGCTCAACATACTTTTTTATCATTATATCAAGCGTATCCGTTCTGGTGTGATGCGATGTGCAGCCTTTAAGCCCACGTTTGTGATATGTACCACATGTATAGGCGGGAGCTAAATCGGGTCTACTCATCGAAAACATCGGACTTCCACAATCACCGCAGAATAAAAATCCCGAATATGATGTGTCATATTTCTTCACGCCACGGTAATTTGATTTTGACCTTGCTTTGAGCTGTTCCTGAGCTTTTGCAAAGGTTCTGACATCAACAATTGCTTCGTGGTTATTCTCAAAAACGATGTTTTCATCAGAATCAAGCTTTTTATCCGAACCGTTAATTTTTGTTCGGGTATATTTTTTCTGACGGAGAGTACCGATATAGAAATCATTTGTCAGAATTCCACTGATTGTCGGAATCGCCCATGCGGAGTTTGCTTTGATTTTGGTTGCAGTTCCGTCGGCTTCACGGCGTTCTTTTTCAAGCATTCGCGGAGTCGGAATTCCCTCATCGGTCAGATAATTTGCAATCTTTTTATAACCCCAACCGTCATTGTAAAGTTCAAAAATCTTTTTGACCACCTCAGCCGCTTTTTCGTCAACTTCAAAGGTCATTTTCTTGGAGTTAGTGATGTAATAACCGTAGGGAACGGCACAAATCCATTTACCTTCCTGCTGCTTGGTATTGATAACGCCCTTAACCTTTTTTGACGCATCTGTAACCGGCATTTCATTGACGAAAAACCTCATCTGAATTTGTATCCATTCGTCATAGGTCGGGTAGTCAATGTTATCGCCGATCGAAATAATACGGACACCTGCATCACGCAATTCTTCAAGCTCAACAAGACCTCGCCCGTTTCTACGGGAAAAACGGGAAAAGTCCTTGATGATGAGGATATTATAATATCCGTCCATCAGCTTTGGCCGCATCAGCTGATAATTTTCTCTTTGCTCGAATGTGTAACCGCTTCGGTCACGGTCCTCGTAGAAATCCAGTTCGGCATCGGGAAAGGTTCTTTCAACGTAATTCTTTATTATCTCACGCTGGTTTTCGATAGATGTGTTATCTCTGTCGAGTTCGGTATCAACCGAGATTCGCAGATAACCCGCCATTCGTTTTATATTCATTATAGCTTCTCCGTTGAATGTTGTCTCTAAAATGCCAACATTTTCTGAACAACATTGTAACATAAGCTATTCTGTTTTTCAACACTTTTATAAAAGTTAATATTTGCATAATATGTACGGCAGATTATATCTCCGCCGATTGATGGCTGCTGCAAACATCTTGCTCGGCTTGTTCAACCGCTTTCTTTGCAATAATCAGCTTGTTATGAATCAACAATTCTTTTGTCAAGTCCACAAGGTTTCCGCTTCCTGAAACAAAGGTACAAACTTTATATCCTTTGCTCCTCCATTCTCCATACTCGTTTTTTAATCCGTTCTGTATGTCTACATTGTCTTTTTCTTCACGAGAAAGCCAGTAATATGCAATGCGATTTTTCTCGCAGACTTCCAATGTCATCGGTGAACATCACCCCCTTTCATTATTTTTATCGGAAAAGTTTGGTATGATACAGAAAAATTTTTATTCAATATTCTGTTCATGCTTTTTGTAAGCGGAACGGTTATTCTGTGCCGTCAGTTTCTTCGCTTCTTCGAGGCGTTTGAGAACAGATGGTTTTTCGTTTTCTTTATGTTCCATGGCTTGAGTCACAATAAATCTGATTTCTTCAAGCTCACGGAGTTCGGATTGATGGGTGGATAGGTTGGCGGTTAATGATTTCTGATGTTCCGTTAATGCGGTTATTTCTGATTTAATATCTGCTTTTGCACTCGGTTTACATCCGGGATTTGCCTTCATATATCGCACAGCAGTTTTGTATTTCTCGATTTCAGATTCGTGTTCGGAATAATACTTTTCTTTGCGTTTCTCAAAATAGATTGATTGGTATTTATCGTAAATCGGTTTGAGTTTTTCATAATCTTCGATCTTTAAAATATGCTGTTTCAACCGTTTGATTTTCTTTTCGTCTCCCTTAATTGACTTTCTTGTTTCATCAATCGGTTTCAGAATTTCATTGAGTTCATCAAGAGTGCGGATGTTTCGGTTTTGAAGAATCATAATCGCTTGCGAGATTTTCTTCAGGTCTGCAACAGAGCCTTTTGTCTGTGCAGATTTATTCCAATCACTTCTTCCGTCTTTTCGCATATCGAGATATGTATTGAGAATATCAACAAGCGTTGTTTCGGGTTGGTTGAATTTTTCGAGTTCTGCTTTTATTTCTTCTATCCAGTTTATGAGATTTTTGATTTTCTCTTTAATTTCGGCAAGCAGAGCATTTGTAGATTTTATCAATCTGTTCTTTTCGCCCTTATCTGTTTTTATGCCTTTGCTTTCCATCTGACGGACTGCAACTCCTTCGTGAATTGTCGGGATTTTATCAACACCCTGTCGCTCATAACTGCGGTAATCTATTCTGTCAACGATTTGTTTTTCTTCAAATTTTTCGTTGCACATTCTTGCCCACTCCGAACGCCAATGTTCAAGTGTTTCGGCTTTGCCCCAATCGGTTGTCGATACGGCAGAGAAGATGTAATTGCCGTTATGGTCGGTTACTCTGTCACCGTTTCGGTCAAGCTCATAAACACGCTTTTGTTTGTTGCCCCATTCACTGTTTTCTTCAATCGGTCTTATCGGACACATCACATGAACGTGCGGATTCTCGATGCCGTTTGTTTCGGGAGAATGAATTGCATAGTCGGCAATCATTCCTCTTTCAACAAACTGTTCCCGTATAAATTCCTTTGCGAGAGAAATGTTTTCTTCCATCGTAAATTCATTTTGCAAAGCAAAATCAAAGCTGTATGCAAGCTGAGCCTTTTTGCCTTTTTCGATTTTCTCAACTTCATTCCAAAGGGTTTCTCTGTCGGAAAGATTTTGCGAAACATACTCGGGAAGCATAATTCCCGATTCAACAACTCCGCCTTTACGGGTGTAATCGCTGACTTCGCCATAATATTCACTCTTTAATTTTTCGCCTGCACGGTAAGTGGCACAAGCAGCTGCACTCTGACCTGCACTCCGTTTTATCTGTGTAACGTGGAAATGAAAAAGTGACATTACAGCATCAACCTTTCGATATACTTTTTCACTTCGGGTAGATCGAAAACGAATTCGGCAAGTTGATAAAAATCCGCAGAAGTCATATCCTTTGTTTCGGGACAGACACTTTCAATTGCACCGCCTTTTTCACAAAGACGGTGAGTGCGTTTTGCTCTGTCACCTTTGGTGAGATATTCGATGCGATTCTCAAGTCGCTGTTTCTGATGTTCAAGGATTTCAATTTCCTTTTCATTTTTTATTTTTTCTTCAATTAATTCTTATTTTGATTTACTCATAAAATCTCCTTTTCTGTTTTTGGATACAAAAATCCCGTTGCTTCAGATGAAACAACGGGATAATTTATTGGGATAGCTGCAATGTAGCGCAAGGGTAAAACCCTTGTTTAAAATCTTTGATTTTTCATTAGCGGAGCTACGCACATATACATTTCTGAAAGATATGTATAGAAGTGCGCCCTTCGGGATTATCCGCTTATTTCAGTCGCTATTTATTCCGTGTTTTTTCGCATATTCACTCAAACTGCTTCTGCGTTCTTCCGAATACGGTGCGGTGAGTCTGAAACTCAATCTGCCTTTCTGAATTTCAAAAAGTAATCCGCCGTGTTCGTCATCATCTGTCAGCTTGCAACAATCTGGAAATTGCTCGCTGAATTCTGAAAGTCTGTTTCGTAAATCTGTATTGTGGGTGCGGACATCGATGATGTCACTTTCTTCGTTGAAACAGATAACAGTATCTTTCTGTCGCTTGGTTAATCCTGTTTTCATAATTTCTCCTTTCTGGCATCAAAAAACAGCCGTGAAATCAATCACGACTGTTCTTGTCTTTTTGTTTGATTTTCTTCTTTTTTGAGTGGGATTCTAAAAATTCTCCGTACTCTTTTGAAACGAAATCTTCGTATGCCGTTGCAATTTTCTGTATGCGTTTGTAAATAGCACTCGGTGTTTTATATCCGAAAAATTTTGCAATCTGTTTAAGCGTGCATCCGTCCATTCGCATCTGCAGAATATCTCTGTCCTTTTCAGATAGCTTTGCGGTGAATGCATCAATCCTGAGCCTTGAAAGAATTTTTGTTTCAAAATCTTCACGGGGTGCAGGCAACTGAATCAGCAAATCATCACTTATCTCACCATCGGAACTGATAGCCTCATCAAGAAAAATCGGACTCTTTTTCTTGTCCCAAGAGCAATACCATTTGTTGATGAAATCTCTTTTGTATGAGCTTTTGCGTTCGCTGTAATCTTCTATCTGACGGTTTTTCCACACTTCATCAATCATCGGTTGCCACTTCTGTTCTGCAACAATCATATCCGTAAGATTGCCGATAAGATGACTGTCCTGCGGAATCGTAATTATCTGATTCGGGAGTTTAACGATATAACTGATATTAGGGTTGTCCGATATAATTGCATCACCTCACTACGAAGAGTTTTATCCT
>JAZTZD010000032.1:0-1808 GCA_045637305.1 Acutalibacteraceae bacterium | reverse complement strand
GTAAGAGGTGTGAATGCTTCTGCGGATATGGAAACAAAGGTATCATACACAGATTTCAAATATTGAGGCAGTGACGTAAATGAAAAATATTATTTCTTTGATTTTATCATTCATAATGCTTTTTCCTTCTTATCTTTTCAGCTTTCTGCCCTCAAAGGCGGATACCGAATTCAGTATCACAGGTATTGAAATATCTGAGTTTACGGGAATTGAAAACGGAGTAATAAGCGAAAAAGCGACTTATTATTTTAACGGTGAGGATTGCGGCTGGTTCAACTATTACGGAATCAGCTATAAATCCGATACATATATGAAAGGTGTAATCACATACATCATCAGAGGCGGAGAATACAGTGAAGAATTCTTCCTTGAACCCTCTGACGGAACAAAGCCATTTTACAGCTTCATTGACGGTGTGCTTGATAAAACAAAGTCCGACAGACTTTGCAGTGTAAGCCTTGAACCTCTTGATAAAGAAAGCGCAGAGTTTGTGCTTCTGGGTGTTGATGTTTTCAACCGCCGTGTGCCTGATAAGAA
Organism: Acutalibacteraceae bacterium; assembly: GCA_045637305.1. GTDB lineage: Bacteria > Bacillota > Clostridia > Oscillospirales > Acutalibacteraceae > CAG-177. The sequence continues at coordinate 1,271 of JAZTZD010000032.1, read as the reverse complement.
TGTTTACCTTGAAACCGATGAATATAAAATCGGTGTGGATCTTCTCTGGGGCGGTGCTCTTGATTACCTTGAAGATATGAATTCAGATGTTCAGGCAGTAAAGGTTGACGGTATCATCAAGGTGGATTCAAATGCTTCGGAAAGATACGGTAAAAAATCCGTTAACAACAGTGTTAACCTTATTAACCGCCACGATACGGGCAGGCTTGTTCAGCAGTCATACTACGGAACATGGGACTGCGAAGAATACGAGAGCGGATATTACGGCGAAAATCAGTGGAATTACAATCCTGTTCAGGGCGGTAATCTCCATAACGAAAGCAGTAAGATAGTTGACCTTGAAGTGACGGATGACTATATCTATATAAAGTGCAGACCTCTTGACTGGGCGAAAACAGCGGAGCATATTACTCCCTCATATATGGAAGCCACCTATACGATTGCAGACGGTGCGGTTGAGGTCAAGTGCAGATTTGTTGATTTTTCGGGCTATCCCGCATATTATACAACGCAGGAGCTTCCTGCATTCTATTGCATTGAGCCCTTCAACAGGTTTGTTTACTATGGCGGCGATGCACCCTGGACGGGAGATAAGAATTATACATATCAGAATGATCTTATTTTCTGGCCAGATGCGGGCTACCCCAATTTCACCACAACGGAAAATTGGTCTGCCTTTATCGGCGAATTCGACGACAGCTTCGGCATAGGTATCTATACACCTCATCACAACACCTACCTTGCAGGTGTTTATGACCGCGAAGGGACAACAGAAAAAGACCCGTCGATATCTCTGACAACGTCCTATATTGCGGCGGTGCAGTGGCATAATTTTCAAAGTTTTGCACCTTCTGAATACAAGTATTACATAGCAACGGGTACGGTAGATGAAATCCGTGCAAGCTTCGGTGAGGTGAGGGGATAAAATGAAAAAGATTGTTTCAATCATCCTTGCAGTTATGATGATTTCAGGATGTGTGCTTATGTCAGATGCAGCAGATACATCGGCAAGCCTTTACAGTACATACGGTGACGGTATGCTTTTTCAGCAAAATAAAGATGCCGTTTTTGCAGGCGTTGCTGCGCCGGGCGCTGAAATATCCGCAGAGCTTTACGACAAAAGCGGCAACCTTGTTGCGGGCGGAGAAAGCACCGCTTTGGCAGACGGCACCTTTGAGGTTTCTTTTGTTGCCCCCGAAGGCAGCTATAATGAATACGATGTGATCCTCAAAGAAAATTCCGCAGAGTTTGAAAGGCTGGAAAATGTTGTT
>JAZTZD010000031.1:0-1682 GCA_045637305.1 Acutalibacteraceae bacterium | reverse complement strand
GAAGAAGAAGCCTGCAATACCGCCCTGATGGCACTTGCAACCGCAGTTTTCTGCACGGTTATATTCGCAAAGGTCACAGATTGCATCGTTGCCGTCTGTGTATGAATGTTCGCATATAACCTCTGTGATTTCAACCTCATCGGAAACTTCAAATCTGCTACCGTCAAAGGTAACAAGGCAGACATGTGTGCCTGCTTCTTTTGCCTTAAGCTCTGCATCGGTATTAACCTTTTTCATTTCAGGCATTTCAGCTTTGAGATGAGGAACCTGTGCATACAGGCCCCACGTGTTGTAAACACAGGCGTGGTCAGCAGTAAATTCAACGGTATCGTTTGCATTGACATCTTCCCAAACTTTATCGGACTCTCCGCAAACACACCAGATGCCGAGTTCAACAGCATCAGTGTCAGTTGTCATTTTGATAGTCTGATCTTCAAGAAGCATAACCTTGAAGAAATTGTATTCCTTATAGATGCCGTCTTCATAACCGTCATAAACACCGGTCCAACCGTTTTCTGAATCATAAGTTGCAAAATTGCCGACATAGTCATCGCCACGGGGCGTTGCATATTCGTCAGTCAATTCAGCGAAAGAATCGCCGACCTTATACCACTTATATGTGGCGTCTGCACCCTCTGTAACCTCAACGTAGGGTTCATCAGCTGTGGGCTGATGAGTGATTTCGCCGAAAACTGATACAGTAATATCAAATTCAACAGCATAATCTTCATATGCGGACATTACAAACAGATAGTCAGAACCTGCTTCTGCCTCAAAAATGCAGTAGAAATCATAAGTATCGGCATAATCGTTATCGTCGTCTTCTGCAATTTCATTGTCATCTTTGTCATAAATATATACATACGGGTCAATATCAGCTTCACCCATATCGGAATAAACAACGTATGTGCCGTCTTCATCGGGGGTGAACTTGCATTCTGCATAATCATCTGCGGGTACGGTTACGGCTATTGTTTCGCCGAGTGCGATTGTGTAATCAGCCGCAAAAGCAGACATCGGAATCAAGGTGAGCACCATAATCGTTGCCATAATGACGGATAAAATTTTGCTTGTTTTTTTCATTAAAATCATCTCCTTTGATTTTTTGTATATCCGCAAAGATATACCTTGACATAATAATCATATCACCTTTTTTCGGTTTGCACATTGTACTTTAGTGCAGAAATTGAAATTTTTTTAAAAATTTTCTATGTTTCAGCGACTTTATCGGCAAACAAAAAGACGGCAGATTGCTCTGCCGTCCGTTTAAAATTAAATTTTAGTGTTTTACGCCGCAAATGCAAACCTTGTTCATTCCGAAAAGTTTCTGGAAGAAGAGAATGATTTTGAAGAAGAAGTTACCTGTGTGACATTTGCATTCGCAATCGCCTGTTTCAAAACCATCAAAAGTGATGATAGCTTGCTTATCGTTGATGCGATTAACTTCAGCAGCCTGTCCGTTTACTGTTGCGGTAACACCTGTTGCAAACTCTCCGTTTTCATCGCAAGCAACAGCTACAGTAACAACATACTGCTGATTGGCGGTGAACTTATCGTTTTTGGTTACATTCACGCTGCCTTCGCCGTGCCACTCAAGACCCTTGATTGAGTAGCCTTTTTTAGCAGGAACGGATGCATCAAAATCGGGTGTTTCGCCGATAACGGGAGCTGCGAGATCTGTA
>JAZTZD010000030.1:0-34396 GCA_045637305.1 Acutalibacteraceae bacterium | reverse complement strand
GAATTTCTCGGGAATGAGAAGACTGTCGCTGTCAATTCTTTCTGTTTCAAGTGTTTCGGGAAGTTCGAATTCAATAACATCACCGATATTGCAGTTAAATCCGGGATGAGCGCCGAGTGAAAAATACATCTCGCCGTCGTTTTTGTTGATGACGGTCATTGTGTTGATAAGCTTCTTTCCGCAAAGCTCAAATGTCATCAGAAGTTCAAATTCAAAAGGATAGCTTTCAAGTGTTTTTTCGTTGCTTTCAAGGCTGAAAACAGCTTTGGCACCCGAGCATTCTTTCACATTAAACGGAAATCTTCTTGCAATACCATGTTTGGGCATTGAGTATTCCTTGCCGTTATAAAAATATTTATCGTTGATAAGCTGACCTATAACAGGGAAAAGAACAGGTGCCTGACCGTACCAGATTTCAGGTTTACCGTACCAGATATATTCTTTTCCGTTTTCTTTTGAAACAAGCGAATGAAGCTGAGCGCCCATATCGTCTATTTCACAGGTCAGAAATTCATTTTCAATTTTATAAAACATAAGAATCATCCTTTCTTTCTTTAACAATAACACAAAACACGGCTTTTGTCTATTATTTATTTTATAAATCTTTACACTTGACAAATGCACTTTAATGCAATAAAATATTAAAGTATGTTTTTATTATACCTTTATATTCAGGAGGACAGATATGGGACTTACTATAGGACAGAAACTCATCAAGAGCCATCTCGTAAGCGGTGAAATGATTCCCGGCACCGAAATCGGCTTAAAAATTGACCAGACCCTCACTCAGGATGCTACAGGCACTATGGCTTATCTTGAATTTGAGGCAATGGGCGTTGAAAGAGTACGCACCGAGCTTTCGGTTGCATATATTGACCACAACACTCTTCAGACAGGCTTTGAAAACGCAGATGACCACAGATTCATCCAGAGCGTTGCCAAGAAAAGAGGTCTCCTCTTCTCAAAACCCGGCAACGGCATCTGCCATCAGCTTCATCTTGAAAGATTCGGAAAACCCGGAAAGACACTTATCGGTTCAGACAGCCATACTCCCACAGGCGGCGGTATCGGAATGCTTGCAATCGGTGCGGGCGGTCTTGACGTTGCAGTTGCAATGGGCGGCGGAACATATTACACAACAATGCCCAAGATGACACTTGTCCGCCTTTCAGGCAAGCTTTCACCCTGGGTCGGTGCAAAGGATGTTATCCTTGAAGTTCTCAGAATTATGAGCGTCAAGGGCGGCGTCGGCAAAATCATCGAGTACGGCGGCGAGGGTGTAAAGACACTTTCCGTTCCCGAAAGAGCAACAATCACAAATATGGGCGCAGAGCTTGGCGCAACAACCTCTGTTTTCCCCTCAGACGAAATCACAAAGGCTTTCCTCAAAGCTCAGGACAGAGAAGAAGACTGGACAGAGCTTAAGAGCGATGAAGATGCAGTTTACGATGAAATCATCGATATCGACCTTTCTTCTCTTGCTCCCATGGCGGCAATGCCTCATATGCCCGACAACGTAAAGACTGTTGAAGAAATCGGCAACATCGAAATCAGTCAGGTATGTATCGGCTCATGCACAAACTCATCTCTGCTTGACCTTCTCAAGGTTGCGGCTATTCTCAAGGGCAAGAAGGTTGCTCCCAACGTAAGCCTTGCAATCTCACCGGGTTCAATGCAGGTTCTCAATATGCTTTCACTCAACGGCGCACTTTCCGACATTCTTTCGGCAGGCGCAAGACTTCTTGAATGCTCATGCGGTCCCTGCATCGGTATGGGACAGTCACCGCAGTCACAGGGCGTATCGCTCAGAACATTCAACAGAAACTTCGAGGGTCGTTCAGGTACCGCTGATGCTGGTATTTATCTTGTAAGCCCCGAGGTTGCTGCTGCTTCAGCAATCACAGGTTATCTCACAGACCCCAGAACACTCGGTGAAATGCCTGAAATCTCAATGCCCGAAAGATTCATTATCAACGACAATATGATTGAAAAGCCCGCTTCGGTTGAAGAGGCTGATTCTGTTGAAATCAAGTATGGTCCCAACATCAAGCCTTTCCCCACAAGCGTTGAGCTTCCCGAATCAATTGAAGCACCTGCAATTCTCAAGGTTGGCGACAACATCACAACCGACCACATTATGCCTGCAGGCGCAAAGATTCTCCCCTACCGTTCAAACATCCCCTATCTTTCAAACTTCTGCTTCAGACAGTGCGATGAACACTTTGCAGAGCGTTGCAAGGCGGCAGGTAAAGGCTTTATCATCGGCGGAGCAAACTACGGTCAGGGTTCGTCAAGAGAACACGCCGCACTTGTTCCTCTTTATCTCGGAATCAAAGCGGTTATAGCAAAATCATTCGCAAGAATTCATTGCGCTAACCTCATAAACGCAGGCATTATGCCCTTCACATTTGCAAATGCAGACGATTACGACAAGATTGCAACTGATGATGTTCTTGCACTCGACGGAATCCGCGATTGCATTGAAAACAGCAAGAAGGTTGTTCTCAAGAACATCACAAAAGGCGAAGAATATGAGCTTTGCTATGACTATTCAGACAGACAGACTGCAATGATTCTTGCAGGCGGACTTCTCAACTACACAAAGAAACAAGCAGAATAAGGAGAAAATAAAATGACAGAAGTACAGATTAAGGCTGCTGTTGAAAAATTTGAAGCTCTCATCAGAGAGCAGGATGCAAGAAGCGAAAGCATCAAGCAGCAGGGCGATTTTATTGATTATTCATCACTTGACAAACTTACAATCGGTGTTTGCGGCGGCGACGGAATCGGCCCCATCATCACAAACGAAGCAGCAAGAGTTCTCGCTTTCCTTCTTAAGGATGATGTTGATGCAGGCAAGATTGAATTCAAGACAATCGACGGTCTCACCATTGAAAACCGCGTTGCAGTCAACAAGGCAATTCCTGATGATGTTCTTGAAGAACTCAAGAAATGCCCCGTTATTCTCAAGGGACCCACAACAACTCCTCAGGCAGGCGACCCCTGGCCCAACATTGAAAGCGCAAACGTTGCAATGAGAAAGGCTCTTGACCTTTTCGCAAATCTCCGTCCCGTTAAGGTGCCCGAAGAAGGCATTGACTGGACATTCTTCAGAGAGAATACCGAAGGCGCCTACGCAGTCGGTTCAAAGGGTATCCACGTTACCGATGACCTTGCAATGGACTTCGTTGTTACAACAACCGAGGGTACAAAGAGAATTGCAAAGCTTGCATATGACTATGCAAGAAGAAACAAGAAAGAAAGAGTTTCAATCATTCAGAAGGCTAACGTTATCAAGACAACAGACGGCAAATTCCTCAATCTCTGCAAGGAGGTTGCAAAGGATTATCCCGAAATCACAACCGATGAATGGTATATCGACATCACAACCGCAAAGCTCATTGACAAGAAGAGAAGAACAGATTTCAAGGTATTCGTTCTTCCCAATCTTTACGGCGACATCATCACCGATGAGGCAGCAGAATTTCAGGGCGGCGTAGGTACTGCAGGCAGCGCAAACATCGGTAAGAAGTACGCAATGTTTGAAGCTATTCACGGCTCCGCTCCCAGAATGATGAGAGAAGGCAGAGGACAGTATGCAGACCCCTGCTCAATGCTCCGTGCAGCCGTTATGCTCCTTTCACACATCGGCAAGCAGAACGAGGCTGACAAGCTTGAAAGAGCGCTTGACATCTGTATGTATGAAGAAAAGAAGCTTCACATCACAGGCAGAGCAGACGGTGCAACCTGCGAAGACTTCGGCAACTATGTTATGGACACACTCACAAAGCTCAACTAAATAAAAATGAATCCCTCTGAATTTACAGAATTCAGAGGGATTTTTCATATACAATAATTATTATGCTGTAAGTTCTTCTTTTTTATCTTCGAAGAATTTTTCAACAAATGCGAAAACCGTGTTCCAATAAAGCTCATTATTTACAAAAACGGAGTTTGCGTGGAATGCGCCGTCAATCGTAAGCTTTTCTTTTTCTGCCGTGCAGGCATTGTAAAGAGGCTCCATCATTCTGTAAGGAACAAATTCGTCATCTGCACCGTGAACAAAAAGAGTCGGTGTCTTCGATTTTGCAACAGCTTCAATGGGTGCGCACTTCTTGAAATCAAAGTTTTTATGAAGCTTTGAAATACCGTTAAAAAGCGGAAGGAAAGGCACGGTGGGAAGTCCGAAAAGCTCGCCTACCTGCACCGCATATTCGTCCCAGCAGGATGTATAACCGCAATCCGCAACGGCGGCAACAACATTTTGAGGAAGCGGTTCTCCCGTTACAAGCATTGTTGTTGCGCTGCCCATCGATATTCCGTGCATAAGAATCTTTGCATCGGGATTTTTATCAATGATATAATCAATCCAGTCGAGAATCATATATCTGTCATAATAACCCATTGTGCAGTATTTTGCGGGGTCATTGCAATGACCGAGCATATGGGGCATAAGAACATTATAGCCCATCTGATGATATTTCCACGCATAATGAGCCATGGTTGCGGGGTCACCGGTATAGCCGTGAATGACGATTGCCCAGCGGTCAGTCTCCTTGTCTGCGGGAATAATATTTGAATGAGTGTCTCTTCCGAGTCTTGAGCGGATTATTGTGTCGGGAATATCAGAATCATTGAACCATTTTATTCCGTCCTGATAAAGCTCACATTCTCTCCAGAATTTATCTTCTTCTTCGTTAGCAAAAATGCCTGTCTTATCAATTGTTTTGTTTTTGAAACGAATGTTAAGAATGCTCTGATAAAAAGCTTCTCCGAGCGCAAGTGCACCCGCGCCGATGCCGACAGCGGCACCGATTATTCTTTTTGTCTGCTTTTTCATTTCCGCTCCTCCTTATTTATAAGTTCCAATATCGCCTTTGCTACACCGAATTCACGGTTGGTGCCCGTGACGATGTCGGCTTTTTGCTTGACATCATCAGGCGCATTTCCCATTGCAACTCCGACACCCGAAAATTCAAGCATTGCAAGGTCGTTCGCACTGTCGCCGATTGCGACGGTGTTTTCTTTTTTTATCCCCGTTATTTCAATCACCTTTTCAATGCCGTTCGCCTTGTTGAAACCTTTTTTCACGCAGTCAGCATAGGTATTGATAGGGAAGAAATCGAGTTCATCCGAATACTTTTCAACAAAATCAGCTTTGGGGACGGGTCCCATTGCAAAAAGCTGAATTTCATCGTTTTTGCAGAAAATCTCAACATCTTCGATTGAATTCACAACGCTCTGATATGAATTCGGTTCACGAAGACCGTTTGATATTATGTAATTACCGTTATAGCCCTCAAAAACGCACCAATATTCATCCGAAGCGAGAAAATAATCCGCAAGATTCATTATCAGTCCGTCAGCCATTCTTTCACGGCGGTGTTCAACTCCGTCAACGGTTATCATCGCACCGTTACCGCACACAAAGCCGTCAACATCAAGCTGTTCAAAAAGCTTTTGGGGAATGTTGCCCCATGAACGTCCCGTATTTATAAACACCTTATGCCCCATTTCTCTCGCCTGAGAAATAGCTTTGATGTTTTCTTCGGGCACATTGAAGCTGTCTGTGGTCAAAGTGCCGTCAATGTCGAGAAAAAACGCAAGTCTGTTTTCTTCGGAAATCATTTTTATGCCTCAATTTTATGGAATATCTTCTTACCCTTCTTAACAACGATGGGTTTTTCTTTGAGAGCTGACTGAGTAAAGCTCATTGCAAAATCTGTTACCTTTGCATCGTCAACAGAGATACCGCCCTGCTGAACAAGTCTTCTGCCCTCGCCTCTTGACTTTGTGATTTCAGCCTTCATAAGGATATCAAGGATATCGATTACTCCATCGTTGAAATCTGCGTCTGCAAGAGTTGTTGAAGGCATATTGTCAAGGTCTGCAGCACCGCTGAAGATTGCTTTTGCAGCTGCCTGTGCCTTTGTTGCTTCTTCTTCGCCGTGAACAAGCTTGGTAAGCTCGAAAGCAAGGATTTCCTTTGCTGTGTTGAGCTGGCTGCCCTCCCAGGAATCCATTGCATCAATCTCTTCAAGAGGAAGGAATGTGAGCATACGGATGCACTTGAGAACATCATCATCAGCAACATTACGCCAATACTGATAGAACTCATAGGGTGATGTCTTTTCGGGGTCAAGCCATACTGCACCCGATGCGGTCTTACCCATCTTCTTGCCCTCAGAGTTAAGAAGAAGAGTGATGGTCATTGCATAAGCATCCTTGCCGAGCTTTTTACGGATAAGCCCAGTACCGCCGAGCATATTTGACCACTGGTCGTCGCCGCTGAACTGCATATTACAGCCGTATTCCTTGTAAAGATGATAGAAGTCATAGCTCTGCATAATCATATAGTTGAACTCAAGGAAGCTCAGACCCTTTTCCATTCTCTGCTTATAGCATTCTGCACGAAGCATATTGTTAACAGAGAAGCAAGCGCCGACTTCACGGAGAACGTCAACATAGTTAAGGTCAAGAAGCCAGTCTGCATTATTGATAAGCATTGCCTTGCCTTCGCTGAAATCGATAAAACGGCTCATCTGCTTTTTGAAGCAGTCAACATTGTGCTGAATTGTTTCCTTTGTAAGCACCTGACGAAGGTCGCTTCTGCCTGAGGGGTCGCCGATCATACCTGTGCCGCCGCCGAGAAGAGCAATAGGCTTGTTGCCTGCCATCTGGAGTCTCTTCATAAGGCAAAGCGCCATAAAGTGACCAACGTGGAGGCTGTCAGCAGTGGGGTCAAAGCCGATATAGAAAACAGCCTTGCCGTTATTGATAAGTTCTCTTATCTCTTTTTCGTCTGTTACCTGTGCAATAAGTCCTCTTGCAACAAGTTCTTCATAAATCTGCATAATATTTACATCCTTTCAGAATTATTTACAACATTATAGAAATATACATTATATTACAACATTTTGTCAAGTATCAAGGATTGGCTTTCAGCCATTCCTTTGCAATAAGCATATGACCCGCAACGCTCGGGTGTGTGCCGTCCCATACAAAATATTCTATTCTTGACCTTTCGGCATTTTCCTTGATTTTGTCATACAAAGGAACAAAAATACAGTCAAATTCTTCCGCAAGCTTTTTGGTTGCCGCTCTGATTCTTATATTTGCCGCTTCACGGTATGCAACGGAATCCTCGGGATCGTTGCTGTCGGGGCGCTTGAATGGACCCTCAACACCGTCGGGATGCGGTGAGTTTTTATAGGAATAATCCGACTTATCAAGAGGAAAATAAAACGGTTCGCAAACAATGATTCTGATATTGCCGAGTTCATTTCTTGTTTTTTCAAGAATTGCACGAAGATTTGTTTCGTGTCGGCTTGCGGCTTCATCGGGTGTTATTTTATCAAAATATCCGTATCCGCCGTCATTTACACCCACAAGTATGCTCAACACCGTCGGCTTATTGTCTATGACATCTTCCTGCCATTTTTCAAGAAGTCCCTCTGCATTTTCGCCCGAATAGCCTTTGTTTATAAATTTAGGCATATTCTCCGCATTTTCAAGGGCAAGCTCGGAAGCAACAATATACTGATAGCCGTGACCCATAATATGGTTGCAGTCCATACTTTTGCCTCTGTTGCCGTCTGTTATCGAATCGCCCGAAAACAGAACAACATCGTTTTTATTAAGCTTCATCGACTCACCTCAGAACTTTAAGCACTTCATATGCCTTTTTTATATCACTTTCAAAATCGATAACTTCCGCTTCAATTGAGCAATATCTGACTCCGATTTTTTTAAGAGGCTCGATAAAACTTGCCTGACTGAATTCATCACCCGTTACGGGATAAATACGTTTGCGGCCAAGCGATACATCGGGGTCGGGATTGGATGTATGAGCATGAATAACCCAATTCTTATATTCAAGCAGACTTTCCATGCTTTCATTCTGCACATACATATGCGCAACATCCGCAAGAACCTTTATGTAAGGTGAACCGATTGATTTCGCAATTTCAACACCCTGAGCAACGGTGTTGATTGCATTGCATTCATCAGGTCTGAGAGGTTCTATTGCAACGGTTATATCATATTTTTCAGCAAGTGGAAGAACATCGTTTTTAAGGAAATCAACAATCTGCGCCCTGCCCTCTTCAAGAGTCATTCCGTCAGGTATTCTTCTTGCGGCAGATGAACCGAAAACAAGATATTCAAGCCCGAGATATGAAGCCTTTTCAAAAAGCGTTGCGAGATATTCTTTCACCGCCGCCGTGTCTTTTTCTTCTCCGACAATACGCATTCCGATAAAGCAGTTCGCGGCAACAACAGGAAGTCCCGTTGCTTTCATTGCATCGAGCTGTTCTTTGTCACATCTCACAATTTCCTGACAGTGGCTTTCGGCATAATCATAACCCATAGCCTTGATTTGCTTCATTTTTTCTATATCTGTTCCTAAGCATACACCGAATTTCATAATTTACTCCCCCTGAGCATTTCTTTTGCGGTTTCAAGCTGAAGTGCGGTTATATTTCCGCCCGCCGTTATTCTTGCTATTTCTTCTGCCCTCTCATCAAAATCAAGAGTGCAGATTTGCGTGAAGGTTTTACTGTCGGTGGACGACTTGGTTATTTTCATATGTGTATCCGCCTGCGCAGCAATTCTTGCAAGATGAGTGACACATATAACCTGTCTGCCTTTTGAAACCTCGTAAAGCTTCAATGCAATTTTCTCCGCTGCCGAGCCGCTGACACCCGTATCAATTTCGTCAAATATCAGCGTTCCGACATTATCCTTATCGGAAAGAACATTTTTTATTGCCAGCATTATTCTTGAAAGCTCGCCGCCCGAAGCAATTTTTGCAATGGGTCTGGGCTCCTGCCCCGCATTTGCGCTGATTAAGAATTCAATCGCATCCGCACCCTTTGATGTCATCGCAGTTTCTCTGCGTTCAACTACAAAATTCACCTTGGGCATATCGAGGAATTCAAGCTCTGCCTTGACTTTATTTTCAAATTCTCTTGCCGCATCAAGTCTGCTTTTCGTAAGCCTTGAGGCAAGAATTTTTATTTCATCGGATAAAGCATAGAGTCTGCTTTCAAGCTCCCCTATTCTTTCGTCCGAAACCTCAATTTCTTCTCTTTCTTTTATTGCGACATCAAGTTTTTCAAGTATTTCGCTTTCATCAGAGCCGTATTTCAGAGAAAGACGGAAAAGCAAATCGAGTCTCTCATTGATTTCAGAAAGCCTTTCGGGATTATAATCAAAGCTGTCCGCAAGAGTGCGTATATCCGACATACATTCCGAAAGCTCATACGAAATTCCTCTTACGGTTTTCGCAACACTCTCCGCTTCGCCGTAATATCTTGAAGCAATTTCAAGCTCACCCGCGCAAAGCTCCACTCCTGCCGCCGCACCCTCATCGTCATTGAGTGCCGCATACGCCTTTTCAAGCGCCTTGATAACCTTACCGCTGTTTGAAAGCAATGTTTTTTCTTTGTTCAGCGCTTCTCTTTCTCCGATTTTCACATCAGCCTCGGTTATCTCATTTATCTGAAAATTGAGATAATCAAGTCTTGCCGCTTTTTCATCTCTTGTGTCGTAGAGAGAATCAAGCTCTTTTTTCACCGCTATGAGATTAGCGAACACTTTTCTGTATTCGCTTCTCAGCTCTTCATTTTCCGCAAGGGAATCAATAAATCCGCAATGTTTTTCGGGCGAAAGCAAAGCCTGACTGTCGTGCTGACCGTGAATGTTGATAAGTCCGCCCGCAAGCTCCTTAAGCGCAGAAACCGTTACGGGACAGCCGTTGACTCTGCATACATTTCTGCCTGCATTATTCAATGAGCGGCTGATTACAAGAGTCTTGTCGGACATTTTTTCAATTCCCAACTCATCGAGAATGCATTCTGTTTCATCGCTTATTTCGGCAAATTCCGCATACACCTTTGCATTCTCTTCGCCCGTTCTTATAAGCTCTCTTGACGTGCGTTCACCAAGCACGGCATTTATCGCATCAATAACAATGGATTTACCCGCACCCGTTTCACCCGTCATCACGTTGAGGCCTTTATCAAAACTAACCTCAACGCTTTCGATAACAGCTATATTTTCAATCTTTAAGCTGATTAACATAATAACTTTCCTTTAGTCAACAAGTTCTGAGATTGCCGCTTTCATTCTTTCGGCGTGCTCGGGAGTTCTGCAAAGCGCAAAAATGGTGTCGTCACCCGCAAGTGTGCCGACAAGACCGTCCCACTGCATTGAATCAAATGCAGCACAAGCCGCCTGAGCCATACCTGTATAGCACTTGACAACAAGTGTGTTGCCCGCATAATCAGCAGAAACAACGGAATGGCTGAAAATGCTTCTGTATTTGCCGATAAGCTCATCGGAATCACCGCTGTCAACCGCATAGCAGCTTCTTCCAAGTTCATCAACCTTCTTTATAAGTCTCAAATCCTTGATGTCTCTTGAAATTGTTGCCTGAGTTGTTTCAAAGCCTTCTTTTTTGAGCATTTCAAGAAGGTCTGTCTGGGTTGAAAGGGTATTCTTTTCGATAAGTCTGATTATCGCTTCATGTCTTTTCTTTTTCACGTTATTCTTCCTTTCGTTGTCATCTGCGCTGAGCAAGTTTTTTATAAAGAATATCGATAAAATTATCGGATTTTATTCTGATAAAGTTCGCTGTGAATTCCGCTCTCGAAATAACTGCCTTGCATCCCTTTTCAATGAACATAGGCACGCCGCCGTCACACGAAACACAAAGTCTGTTACCCTCTGCAGATTCAACGCTTATTACCGCATCGGGTTTAAAAATCAGCGAACGGTCAACAAGTGAATGAGGACAAAGAGGTGTTAAAAGAATGCTTTCAAGCTCGGGATCAACAACGGGTCCGCCCGCTGAGAGCGAATATGCCGTTGAGCCTGTCGGAGTTGAAACCAGAACACCGTCGCAAAGATAACTGTTGAACCTGCTCGAGTCAAGAGACACATCAATTTCAGCCATTCTCTGCTTTTCTTCATTTGTTATAAAGCAATCATTGACGCAGAAATCGCTGTAAAGCACCTCGCCGTCCCTGATTACATCCGCTTTTATCATAAGCCGCTTATCGAGTGAATAATCGCCGTCGATAAGTCTTGAGAGCAAGTCAAGTTCGTTATCCTCAAGACCCGCCATAAAAGCAAGTCTGCCTGCATTAACGCCGAGTATCGGCTTTCCGTGAAGCACCGCTTGCTTTGCTGCGTGGATAATCGAGCCGTCGCCGCCGACCGCAATAACCGCATCGCTGTTTTTCACTGCTTCATCGCAAGGCAGAAAGTCCGCGGCAATATAACCGAGCTCATTTTTATGTTCATCCGGTAAGCAGATTTCTGCACCAAGCTTTACAAGTTCTTTACAAATGTTTTCGGTTACTTTGGAGGCTTCGGCACGGGTAAGATTCGGCATAATTGCAATTCTCATTATCCCCGCCCCCTTACTTATCAAGACAGTCGTGCGACTTTTCTGCAAGCTCCTGCGCAGAGCCTTGCCAGAGCATTTCGCCCTTGTCTGTTTTTTCAATGAACATCAGATATTCGATGTTGCCTTCGGGACCTTTTATCGGCGAAAAGTCAACATCGATAACATTAAATCCGTTTTCGCAGGCAAATTCGGTTATCATGCTGATAACGGCAATGTGAACGTTTTTGTCACGCACAACACCTTTTTTACCTATATTCTCTTTTCCCGCCTCAAACTGCGGTTTGATAAGACAGACTGATTTTCCGCCGTCTTTGAGAAGTGTGTGCATAACGGGAAGAATGAGTTTAAGTGATATAAACGATACATCAACACTTGCAAAATCAATTTCTTCAACAACCTGTTCGTGTGTCACATATCTGAAATTTGTTCTTTCGAGATTAACTACTCTTTCGTCGCAACGAAGCTTCCACGCAAGCTGTCCGTAGCCTACATCAATGGCATAAACCTTTTTAGCACCGTTTGTAAGCATACAGTCTGTGAAACCGCCCGTTGACGCACCGATGTCCATACATACGCAGTCCGAAAGATTGAGTCCGAAGCTTTCAACCGCTTTGTGAAGCTTGAGACCGCCTCTGCTGACATAGGGATTCACCGCACCACGCACTTCGATGACATCTGTTTCTTTGATATTGACTCCGCCTTTGAGTGCTTTCTGACCGTTGAGATAGACGCTTCCCGCCATTACAAGAGCTTTTGCCTTTTCTCTTGTTTCGGCAAAGCCTCTTTCAAAAACGGCAACATCAAGCCTTATTTTCTTTTCACCCACGGTTGCCGCCTCCCTCGATAATATTTACCATTCCTTGTGCATCAAGCTTATATTTTTCCATAAGTCTCGGCACGGATGCGTGCGCAACGAATTCATCATTGACCGCTGTTATTTTATATTCGCCTTTGTAGTTGTTTTCAATAAGTATTGAACCGAGTTTTTCACCGATGCCGCCGCTTTTCATTGCTTCCTCAAAGAAATATGCTTCCGAACATTTCTTAATCTCATCAACAAGAGAAGCAGACAGAGGTTTTATTTTGTTGAGTCTTATGATTTTAATATTTATTTCTTTATTTTCAAGCATTTCAGCCGCTTTAAGAGCATTGAAATACAGTCTTCCATAAGTTATGAGAGCGATATCCGCATTTTCATTGCCGAAAACATCAAAATCTTCGCAGCTTGCATAATCGTTCTCCGTTCCTTCGGGCATTCCGCCTCTCGGATATCTGATAACAACAAGGTTTTCATCTTTGTAGAATGCATTATAAAGCGATTTGTTCAGTTGCGAATAGCTTGACGGTGAATAAACCGTTGTGTCGGGTATTCCCTGAAGAAGAGAAACATCAAAAAGTCCCTGATGCGTTTCACCGTCTTCGCCGACAAATCCCGCTCTGTCAACCGCAACAACAAGCTTCTTTCTTTGAAGCGCGCCGTCGTGTATCAGCTGATCGGCACATCTCTGAAGAAATGTTGAATACACGGCAAAAACCGGAAGCATTCCGCCCGCCGAAAGACCGCTTGCAAAGGTCACCGCATGCTCTTCGGCAATTCCGACGTCATAGAATCTTTCGGGGAATTCTTTTGAAAATCCGTCAAGACCCGTGTTTATTCCCATTGCCGCGGTTATTGCGCATATGCGCTTATCCTTTGCGGCAAATTCACACATCGACTTTCCGAAGCGTGAAGAATAGCTGTCCGATGAACCGAGTGGTTCACCCGTATTGATGTCAAACTTTGAAATTCCGTGGAATTTTTCGGGTGCAACCTCCGCGAAATCATATCCTCTGCCCTTAAGGGTATTGATATGGATAACAACGGGTTTTGCAACCATTCTGGCACTGTCCATCGCTTCGCAAAGCTGATTTATATTGTGTCCGTCAATAGGTCCGATATATTTGAAGCCTAAATTCTCAAAAAATGAGCTTGAATAAATCAGATTTTTGAGTGCCGTTTTGATTTTAAATATATGGTTTGAAAGAGATTTTCCGATAATCGGAATTTTTCTCAATGCCTTTTCCGTGCCAGCTTTGAAGCGGTAGTATTCGGGTTTTGCTCTGACCGCCGCAAGATATCTCGCCATTGAACCGACATTCTCCGAAATAGACATTTCATTATCATTGAGAATGACAATCAGTCTGTTACGGGTTGAACCTACGTGGTTGAGAGCCTCATAAATCATTCCGTTGCCGAATGAACCGTCACCGACAATCGCAACGGCATAGTTCTTGTTACCTTTGATTGTATTTGCAGCCGCAATACCCGCCGCCTGAGATACAGATACACCTGCGTGACCTTCATAAAAACTGTCGTGCTCACTTTCGTCGGGACGCACAAATCCCGAAACACCGTTTTCAGTTCTCAGGGTATTGAAACTGTCATATCTTCCCGTTAAAAGCTTATGGGCATAAGCCTGATGACCGACATCCCACACAAGCTTGTCATCAGGAGACGAAAACATCTTGTGAAGCGCAACGGTAAGCTCAACAGTACCGAGGTTTGATGCAAGATGACCGCCCGTTGAAGCAACGGTATCAATCAGCACATGCCTTATCTGAGTGCAAAGAAGCTCAAGCTGTGAATCACTGAGCTTTTTTACGTCAGACGGACATTTTATATTTTCAAGGATATTCAGTTCGTTAAAATTGTTTTCCATATCCGATCAGTTCTTTCTCTTTATGAGGATGTCTGCCAACTGAAGAAGAAACTCCGCGTCTTCTCCGAATATTTCAAGTGATTCTTTTGCTTCTTCGGTCAGTCTTTCAGCCGCTTTCTTTGATTCTTCAAGACCGAGAAGCGAAACATATGTTGATTTTTTGTTATCTTTATCGCTGCCGATAGGCTTGCCCAACTCGGCTTCACTGCTTGTGACATCAAGAATATCATCAACAATCTGAAATGCCAGACCGATTTTTTCGCAATAGGTTTCTGCGGATTTGATTTTCTCTTCGTCTGCGCCTGCCGCAATACATCCCATCACAGCGGAAACTCTTATCATTTCGCCTGTTTTGAGTCCGTCGGTTGCCGCAATCGCTTCAATCGGCGCCTGTCTGCCTTCATTTTCAAGGTCCATAACCTGACCCGCAATCATACCTGAACAGCCTGCCGCCTTTGCAAGTTCAAGACCCGCCAAGGCTTTTTTCTGCGCGTCAAGAGATGCCGAAAGAACGGTTTCGAACGCAAGTGTGAGAAGACCGTCACCCGCAAGAAGTGCGTTTGCATAACCGAAAACCTTATGGCTTGACGGCTTGCCTCTTCTCATATCATCATTGTCCATACAGGGCAAATCATCATGTATGAGCGAATATGTGTGAATCATTTCCGCCGCAAGTGCAAAAGGCAACGCAGCTTCAACGTCTCCGCCGCATACACGGCAGAATTCAAGTGTCAGAACTGGTCTTATACGCTTTCCGCCGTTTTCGAGCGAATAAGCCATTGCTTCAAGCATTTTTTCAAGACCCGAAGACTGTCTTCCCTCAAATGATTCTGCACAAACAAAGCGATGAGCCGCTTCGTTTATCATATCCACATATTTGTTGAGTTTTTCTTCAAACAAATTCATCATTGTTCTCCTTCGGAAAGCTCGGTTATCTTCAACTGAGCTTCATCAAGCTTTTTTGAGCATTTCGCCGCAAGCGCGGTGCCCTCTTCATAAAGCTTCATCATTTCTTCAAGCGAAAGACTTCCGCTTTCAAGCTTGTCCACTATTTCTTCAAGTCTTGCAACAGACTTTTCATAATTTATTTTTTCCATTTCAGTTACCTTTCACGCTCAGGACTTCACATTCGAGCTTTCCGTTTTTAACAAGAACATCTATCTTATCGCCTTTTTCAACCGATTCCGTATCGGAAACAACGCAGCCGTCTTTTGTTGCAATGCTGTATCCCCTTGCAAGAATTTTCAGCGGACTCATCGCATCAAGCTTTGCGCAAAGTGATGAAAACTCCTTTGATTTTTCCGCAAGTGAACGGCGTACCGCCGCATCCATTGTCATTGATGCCTTATCACATCTCACACGGAGATTATCAACATAATTCTGCGGACTGTGTCTGAGCAACGCCGTTTTCTTATGCTCTATCACGGCTCTTTCAACCGCAAGCTTATCGGTTATTGCCGATGTCATTCTTCTTTTTGCCGTATACAGCATTTCCTGTTGCTGACTGCAATCGGGAACCGCAAGCTCCGCCGCCGCAGAGGGTGTCGGTGCACGAAGGTCGGCAACGAAATCGCAGATGGTGAAATCAGTTTCGTGACCAACTGCGGATATAACGGGAATCTCACTCGCCGCAACAGCCCTTGCAACCTTTTCTTCGTTGAATGCCCAAAGCTCTTCAACCGAGCCTCCGCCTCTGCCGACAATCAGCACATCGGCGGCTTTTTCTTTATTAAAAAGCTCTATCGCCTTGCTTATCTGACCCGCCGCATACTCACCTTGCACCGCCACGGGACAAAGTATAAGCTCTGCAAGCGGAAATCTTCGGGAAATGACATTTATGATATCCCTTATTGCCGCACCCGTCGGAGATGTTACGACACCGACCCTCTCGGGATATTTCGGAATCGGCTTTTTTCTTTCAGCATCAAACAAGCCCTCTTTTGCAAGCTTGTTTTTCATCTGCTCAAAAGCAAGGCTGAGGGCACCCGTGCCGTCAGGCTGCATATCATCAATATAAAGCTGATACTGTCCGTCTCTTTCAAAAACGGAAACCCTGCCCCTGATGATGACACTCATTGAATTCTCCGGCATAAATTTAAGCCTTGAATTCGCGGTTTTGAACATAACCGCTTTTACAGATGCAAATTCATCCTTGATGGTCATATAGTAATGACCAGTTTTATAATGATTCGTGAAGTTTGATATTTCGCCCTGCACGAAAACCGTCTGCAAATTAAAATCCTGTTCAATTATCGATTTAACATATCTGTTGAGCTGGCTGACGCTCAGTACTACACCGTTACCCAAGCGCACCTTCTCCTTTCAGATATGCAAGCACCGCAACACCCGCCGCATTGTCGCAGGAAAACTCGGGCTTTGCAAATTTCGCATTGAACTTTGACTGTATTCTGTCTTTGATGATTACATCGGACATCACGCCGCCCGCATAAACAAGAGGCAGATTTCCGAATTCATTTATCGCGTATTCTGTCATTTTCTCAACCGTTTTGCCTGCAAAGTCGAGGCAATAACGGGCAATATTTTCTTTCGACTCGCCGTCTGCAAGCATTTTTCTGCATTGATTTTCAACACCTGAAAGGCTGCAGTTTCCGCCCTTTACGCAGATTTTGGGATTATAGGTTTTGTCACTTTCAAGCGCAAGTCTTTCAATTTCTTTTCCGCAAGGAAATGCAAGACCCATCATAACTCCCGCTCTGTCAATCACCTGACCGCAGTTTAGGTCGGTTGTTTCTCCGATTATTTCAACCTCAAAACCTCTTTCTTTATCAGGCGAAACAAGAAGCATCTCGGTTGTACCGCCCGAAACGTGAAAAGCAATAAATCTTTGCGAAACGAGGTCAAGACAATCTGCAGAATAAAGTGCCGCCGCAATGTGTCCCGCCTGATGAGAAAATCCGTAAACAGGCTTTTTCATTGCCGATGCAATGCAATGTGCGGCATTGACACCGACAAGAAAGCACGGCATATAAGACCCCTCGGCATCTCTCGGTTTTTCCGAAACACCGATTGCAGTTATATCGCCGTTGATACCCGACAAAAGTTCTTCAAAAACGGGATAAAGCCGCGCCGTGTGGTGAAATACAGCATCACTCTGGCGCAGCCCTTTTTCTCCGTCCCTAACAGGAAGAAGAAGCTTATTCTGAAAAACCTCTCTGCCGTTGTACACAGCAACCGAAGTTGTGTAATTGCTTGTATCAATCCCGAGAGTCAGCATCAGCTTACTTCCTTTGATACCGAACCGAGAATTCCGTTTACAAAAGAATAATCTCCCTTTGAAGCGAACTTTTTGCAAAGCTCAACAGCCTCATTGATTGATACCTTTACAGGTATATCGTCAAAAAAGCGGATTTCGCACACTGCAAGTCTGAGGACTGCAAGTGCAACCTTTGAAATTCTGTTTATCTTCCAGCCAACCGAATATTTTTCGATTGTTTCATCAATCTTTTCAATATTTTCCCACGCTGTGAAAGCAAGCTTTTTAACAAATTCGCTGTCACTTACAATCTCGTTTTCAACTGCGAGGTCATAAAGCTCGGAAAGCTCTGTTTCTTCATTGAATGACTTTTCAAAAAGCAGAACAAAAGCCTGCTCTCTCTCTTCACGTCTTGTCATTTTTTCCTCCGATAAGGCCGTTTGCCCGTTTTGATGAATCCCGCAAAGTGACACAGTCTTCATCGATGAGGATATTATAACATTAAGTTTATAAATATACAATAATATTTTATAAAAATATTTTTAATATTCCATTTCAATCAAAGTTATTTTGTCAACAGGATAACCCGTCTGCTTAACAGCGATTTCCTTTATCTGGATAACGGTTACATCATCGAGCGAACCGTTTTCAACGATTACCTCCGCATTACCCTTGTTGAGAATAACAAGATTTTCGCATCCTGCTTTTGCAAAAATGAGATTTTCGATGTCACTTTCAAGCGTCATGCATTCCGAAAGCTCTTTAAGCGCCTGGGTTGCCTGTTTGACCGCCTCGGAATTTGACGAGCTGTCCTTGATAACATCGTTGAGTGCTTCTGCGGCTTCGTCGTGCGCCGTTTGCCTGCGAAGCTTTGCACTCGCAAAATATTCGGATGCCTGCGCCTGCGCCGCCTCATCTTCAAGAGTTACATCCGATGAAATTACATACCGTGCATCGCCGAGATTTGCGCCTTGCTGCACACCCGTTGTTGATGCGGTATTTCCTGCCGCTTCAATATCGGGCTTTGTGTAATACCAGTTAACAAAAACCGCGGCACCGAGTGCAACAATAAGAGTTGCAAGCAAAAGCTGTCTTTTTTTGATCACCATAAAATCGCTCCTTGAATATGTTTTGTATTTTTATGCATTATCCCATTTCCGAAACACTTACCCTTGCGGCACTTATATCAAGCAACGCGGTTACCGTTTCTGTTATACGGGATTTAACAACCTGAGAACCTCCGCCTTTGCAAACAACGGCAACGCCCCTCACCTTCGGCTGAGCAACCCTGACAACAATACCCTTTTCCCCGTCTTTATCCTCAACAATCACATACTCATCCTTATGCTCAACATTGCTTTTGCCGCTCGGTTCAACATTCTCACCATAATCGAAATTATGAAGATAAATGTCTTCGCTTGAGCTTTCGAGAGTCACCATAACCTTTGTTTCTCCGACCCCGTCAATCCTTGATATTATTGAAGTCAGCCGTTCTTCAAGCTCATAGGCATAGTCGTTTATATCCTCGGAACACAAAGAGGTTGTTTCGGGCACAGAAGTCTGCTCCGACGGTGCCGCCGCTTCACTGAGCACAAGCGCAACGACTCCCGCAAGAAGAAGAACAACACAAAGCAACGGCTTTTTACCGAGCTTCGTTTTTTCGGAAATACGGTTTATTAAATTTTCAGAAACTGCTTTTATTTTTTCCAAATTCAGTTACCGTTCCTATTCCGTCAGGGTTACGGGAATTCCGAGTTCATCACTTATTATTTCTGCCGCATATTGAGCTGTTTCACTTTCGTTTTTTTGCATATTCACGAAAATGTTATGTATAATTATGCATCCGTTTTCATTTTCCGCTTTTACCGTTATTTCGCCGACAGACAAATTATGCTTCTCGGTTATATCAAGAATACGTCTGCTGATTTCATCCTCAAAGCTTTTCATTACATATTCATTCAAATCATTTTCATCCTGCTCATAATATACGGGAGAGAAAGCCGTCATAGAAAAGTCTGTCTTTTCAAGTCCTGAAAGCGGCGCGCAAATCGCGGCAATTATAAAAATCCCCACAACCGTTCTCAATGTTTTTTCCGCATTCCCCCGAGGAGATATTATACTGACCAATGCGCCTGCAATGCAGGCAAAAATCAGCGATACAAGCCATTGTTTCAACATATATCTATGCCCCCGTCCTGACCGTAATCACTATTCCCGTTGTGATAATAAAAACAACCGCCGAAAGAATAAGCAGAACGTTAATCATTGAAAAAATGTAACCCGCCGATTTAAAGATTTCCGAAAAAGAGCCCGTACCAAGCAAATCGCTGAATACCGAGCACGTTCTCATTGCCGCATTCCAAAGAAAAAGCTCTGCAATAACAGGAATACATATAGCAAAAAATGCAATTATTGCGTATACTCCGATAAGGTTTTTCACCAAAGACAAGCTGCTCATCACCGAAGAATAAGCTTCGCCCAAAGCACCTCCCACAACAGGTATGAATGTTCCCGCCGCGAGTCGGATACCTCTTGAAGCAACGCGGTCAGCCGACCCCGCAACAATGCTTTTCATTGCAAGAAACCCCGTAAAAAGTCCCGCCGCACCGCCGAGGACGGTTGTTGATGTCTTTTTTATAAGCTCCGCAACCGCACCGAGCTTTACCGACGGTGCAAGAGCACCGACTATTCCGAGTGCGCCCGTAACTGCCGAAAGAGGCAAGATAATGTTGTTTGCCAAGGCTTCGATTGCCTGCGCTGCAACAAAAGCCGACCCTTGGACTGAAAAAGCAAGCGACGGGTTTCCGCTTGCAGTCACAACCCCCGCCAGCACGGGTATAAGTGCTTTTTCAAATGCGGCACAGCTTCCGATTGCGCTTGCGCCCGCACTTATGCTTGTATATCCTGAAGAAAAAATTGAAATTACGGCAAAGCTTGCACAAACCGTATCGAGCACCGTTTTCATCTTCTCGTCCTGCCCTGCAAAGCTTGTGCAGACGCCCGCCAGAATAACCGTTGCAATGCATTTCATAACCGTTTTAAGCGGCTGTGTAAGTTTTCCTTTTAAAATTCCGCCCATCAGTTCAAAAACCGACTGCGGACTGACCGAAAGCAGTTTTTCATACTCAATTTCATCAAGTCCCAGTTTTTCAAGATAATCAAGAGTTTCGTCATCGAGAAATTCCGAAAGCTCATATGCGCCGCTCGACTCAAGACCGTCCTTGAAATATTCATCGGTATTGACTGCATATGCTTTTATATTGAAAAACAGAAATATAATTATCACTACTGTTATTCCCGCAAGTTTTTTCATCCGTTTATCAGTCCCATCGCTATTCTTGCAACTGTTTCTATCATCGGCAATGACAGCATAAGCATTCCCAATCTCCCCGCGAGCTCAACCGCCGTTGCAATCGAAGAAGCGGAATTTTCTCTGCACAAATCCGATGCAAATTGTGTCACTATGCAGATTCCGAGTGATTTTATCAGAAGAGACACATTCTTTTTTTCGAGACCCGACAGAATAAGCATTTTTTCAAGTGTACCTGTTGCATCAAGCAGATTTTCCGTTAGCGAAACAAGGATTATTCCCGCCGCCGCAAGCGCCGTAAGCGGTGCATATTCGGGCTTAACCTGTTTTATCAGCACATACAAAAGCACAGAAATAGCAGCTGTCAACGCAATTTTCAGAATGTCCATTACTTAAAAATTCAGCATCGATTTTACGGAGTCGAGCAGATTTGCAAACTGCGGAATAAGCATCATCAGCACTGCAACTATCCCTGCAAGAATTGTTATCAATGCGTAATCATCCCTTCCCGAGCGAACAAGAATGGAATTAAGAATTGCAACAATAATTCCCACAGCCGCAATCTTTATCACTACTGTTATATCCATAAGAATTCTCCTAAATCACAGCATAAAAATCGCCGCAAACACTCCGAGAAGCAATCCGAGCGGCGGAAAAAGCCTTGCACTTCTTTTGCTTTTTTCTTCTCTCTCGGCAAGAACAGTTTCAAAATACCGTTTGTGATATTCGCATCTTGAAAGCTGACCTTCTAGGTCGGTTGCACCTATCTCTCCACCGAGCGAAACAAGGCTTTCATATGCCTCGGGGAGCAGTTTTTTCAGTTGTGTGTTTTGTTCTATGCTTTTTCGCCACGCAGAAGAAAAAGAATGACCGAAACACAAAAGCTCTCTGCAATCCCTGAGAAATCCAAGTTCGTTCAAAGCTTTGTTCTCGCATAAAACCCTCAGCAAATCCCCGACGGGAAGCCTGGCATATCTGAGCTGCGTCTCCGTTACCGACACCATAAGAAGAATGCTTCTCAGTGTTTCTTCTCTCTTCTTTTCAAGCAAAGCAAAATATCTTCCCGCAAGAGCAAAAGAGAGCACAATCAGCATCAAAGCAACCATTTTAAGCAAACAAATCACCCGTTCTTATAATTCTTTCTGTTTTCCCCGTTTTTTCAGCCGAAAGCAAAACTATGCTTTCAAATTCGCCTGACGAAGCAAGCTGTTTTACAGACTTTTTCATTTTCAGCTCTTCCGCGTTCCTTGCATGGATACTGAGAATGAATTTAACTCCGCTGTTAAGACCCGTTTCAACTGCTCTCACCTCATCCTCGTTAACTATTTCATCAAGAATGATAACATCGGGAGAAAAAGACCGAAGAGCAATTTCAACCGCCTGTGCTTTCGGGTATGCGGTCAACAAATCGCAGTTTATCCCCGTTTCGTGCTGCGCAACACCCATAAAAGATGCGCCGATTTCGCCTCTTTCGTCGCACACGGCGACCCTTGCATAAAGGCCTCTTTCTCCGCCCGATATCTGTCGGCAAAGGTCTCTGAGAACGGTTGTTTTTCCGCTTGAGGGCGGTCCTGCAATTATAATAGACCTTAGCGAACCGCACAGCACATTTTCAACAATACCGTTTGCCGCACCTTTTATTTCACGTGCAATCCGGAGATTTATTGATGAAATATCCCTGACTGAAACTATTCTGCCGTTTTCCGTAACAGCCGTTCCCGCAACACCTGCTCTGTGTCCGCCTTTGAGGGTAATGAATCCGTTGTTTATTGCATCTTTGTAGCTATGCACGGAATAAGCACAAATGCGCCTGAAAATCTCCTCAATTTCGTTTTTGTCGGTTATCAATACCGTTGAATCGCAGAGATGCCGCAATCTGCCTGAAAAAGAAAAAAATCTTATTCCTTCACTTGTTACGGCAACAACAGGTTTATTTGCCCTGCATCGTATTTCTCTTATTGAATTTTTCTCTTCATCGGTCAGCCTGTGCAGAATAAACGCAAGTCTTTCGCTCAGATTATCCGCCGCCGAATCAAATCTTTCTGTGTTGTTCATATTCCTTCACTCCGTCTGTTTGCTATAATATATGGCTTCTTGTCCGCGAATAGAACAGCAATTTTTTACATCTTTGTTTGCAAATCTTTATTTTATATTGTAAAACGTACAAAACTTATGTTAATATAATTACATAACTTTTTGACAGGCGGTGTTAAAATGGAATACAAGCGAATTCTTAAAAATGACTGGAAAGCAAAATGGATATGGCTCGACGAAGAAAAAACAAGTAAAAATGCCTGGCTTTGTTTCAACAAAACCGTAAATATACAAAATAACAACGAAAAGCTTGTTGCAAAAATTGCGTCAGAAAACAAATATTGGCTTTACATAAACGGCATCTGCGTTGTCCGTGAAGGCGGTCTTAAAAGAGGTCCCTCACCCACCGGCTGCTATTTTGATGAGGTTGATATTACGGAGCATCTCGTTCCGGGCGAAAATCTTATCAGCATTCTTGTCTGGTACTGGGGAAACGAAGCGAGTTATTCAAGCTCCGATGCGGGTCAGGGCGGATTGCTCTTTGAAGCTGAAAATAACGGCATTTCAATATTGTCCGATAACAGCTGGAGTGTTTTCAAAAATCCCGCATTCAAAGAAGATTCAGGCAAACTGCAACCGAATTACAGACTTCCGGAAAGCAACATATACTATGATGCACGCGAAGAAATCGCAGATTGGAATAAGGTTGGTTACGATTTTTCGCATTGGGAAAAATCAACGGAATATGCCGTGGGCGGTGAAGGCTGCTGGGGCGAAACATACAGCAGAGATATTCCGATGTTCAAGGATTTTGGTCTGAAAGATTACAAAAACAGTAAGGAATATGAAGGAAAAATCCTCCGTCTGAAGAAAAAAATCACTCTTTACGTGCCTTATAATGCTCAGCTCACCCCCTATCTTGAGGTTGAATCAAAATCGGGAAAAGCTATTGTTATAACAACCGAAAACACATATGCAGGCTCCATTCACAGCACATACGTAACAAGAGACGGTGTTCAGGCATTTGAATCCCCCGCCTGGTTCAACGGTGAACACATAACCTATGAAATTCCTGCGGGAGTAAAAATAATAAGTCTGAAATACAGAGAAAGCGGTTACAACACGGAATTCTGCGGCAGTTTCACCTGCGAAAACGCCGATATGAATACACTCTGGCAGAAATCGTTGCGCACTCTCTACGTCACAATGAGGGATAATTTTATGGACTGTCCCGACAGAGAAAGAGCGCAGTGGTGGGGCGATGTTACCAACGAAATGATGCTGACAATGTACAGCCTTGCACCCTCGTCATATCTTCTTTACCGCAAAGGTGTCAGCACAATGCTTTCATATATTGACCCTGAAACGAAGGTTCTTCAGACGGTTGTTCCGATAAAGAACGATTATTTTGAGCTTCCGTGTCAGCAGCTTGCGGGGGTCGGCGGTTTTTGGACTTACTATATGTATACCGGCGACAAAGAATTTATAAAATCCGTTTATTCTGCCGCTGCCGATTACGTTAATCTCTGGAAAATCGGCGATGACGGTCTTGTTGAGCACAGGGGCGGTTCCTGGGACTGGCAGGACTGGGGCGACAAGATTGACGTTGCACCGCTTGAAAACGCTTGGTATTACTATGCTTTGTCAAGTGTCAGAAATATGGCGGAAGTTCTCGGCGACAAAGAAGCTGCAGACGGTTACGGTTGCAGAATGAAATCTCTGCACAAAGCGTATCAAAGCCTTTGGGCGGGCTTCGGATATAAAAGTGCAGACAACAAAGGTTATGACGACAGAGGCAATGCGGTTGCGGTGATTTCGGGTCTCTGCCCCGAAAAGTACTATCCGAAAATGAAAAATCTTCTTTTTGACATCAGAAACGCAAGCCCGTATATGGAATATTATGTGCTCGAATCACTGTGCAGAATGGGCGAATATTCCGTTGCGCAGAAAAGAATGCTCGAAAGATACAAAGAGATGATTGATGAAGATTATTCAACTCTGTGGGAAAACTGGATAAAGAAAGACGGTACTTCAAACCACGCCTGGACAGGCGGTCCCCTCGTGATAATGAGCAAGCATATCGCGGGAATCAAGCCTCTTTCCGCGGGCTATGAAAAAATCGAAATCAAGCCGCAGTATAATCTGCACGAAAAGATTTCCTGCGTTGTTCCCGCGCTTGCAGGTGACATAAAGCTTGACATCGTCACAAACAACAAAAAAACTGATATAAAGCTTGAATATCCCGAAAAATCTGAAGTAATCTTATACCTTCCCGAAAATGTAACTGTCACCGCTAACGGCAAGAATTATGACATTCAGACAGATGCTGAATATCTGCTGTTGAATTGAATACAGCAATAATATTCACGGTTTGTTAACTTGAAATAAAACACATAATATGGTATATTACTCATGTTATAATATATCTTCGGAGGAACTAAATATGACGACCATTGAAAACGGCACTCTGAAGAAGCAATCGGTTTTCCGCCGCTTCTTCGGTAACAATTCCTACTGCTGGCTTGCTGCAGGCTGCACCGTGGGAATTATGATGCTTGTTTATTATTGCTATGACCTTTTCCCGTTCGGGGAAACAACGATTTTGAGAATGGACCTCTACCATCAGTACGGCCCTCTTTTTGCGGAGCTTTATGACAGAGTAACAAATCTCAAAAGCCTGATTTATTCCTGGAACACAGGTCTCGGCGGTCCGTTCCTTGGCAATTATTTCAACTATCTTTCAAGCCCGACGGGAATCATTATGCTTCTTCTCGGCCACGAAAATATGCCTGAAGCAATTGCAGGAATGATTATTGCAAAAGCGGCACTTGCCGCGGCGGCATTCACCTATTATCTCAAGAAATCGCAGGGCAGACACGATTTTACGTCTGCGGCATTCGGTATTCTTTACGCAATGTGCGGATATTTCATTGCATACTACTGGAATGTTATGTGGATTGATGCAATGGTTTATTTCCCGCTTGTCATTTATGGCATCGAGAGAATAATCAACAGAAGGAAGCCTTCCGTTTACATTGCATTCCTTGCACTCACCCTGCTTTCAAACTACTATATGGGTTATATGACTTGCATTTTCTCGGTCATTTATTTCCTTATCTACTATTTCAGCAAATATGACGGTTCCGCCATTGACGAAAGAACACCCTGCACTTTTGACGAAAACGGCGAAAGAAAATACAGCTTCAAAGATAAAGTGAAAGGAAATCTTTTCCTCAGAAGCGGCTTCACCTTTGCTTTTTCAAGCTTTGCGGCGGCAGGTCTTGTTGCATTTGCGCTCATCCCGACTGTTTTCATTCTCAAAAACTGCTCCGCAACCTCGGGCACATTCCCCGAAAGCTACAATTCCTATTATTCGATTTTTGATTTCCTTGCAAATCATCTTGCAAGCGTTGAACCGACAATCCGAAGCAGCGGTGAGGATGTTCTCCCCAATGTTTACTGCGGAATTGCAACCGTTATGCTTGTTCCTCTCTATCTTTTCACTAAGTCAATCCCCCTTAAAGAAAAGGTTGCAACCGTCGGTCTGCTGGGCATAATTTATTTCAGCTTCAATGTGAATATGCTCAACTACATCTGGCACGGCTTCCATTTCCCCAATGATTTGCCCTACCGTTTTTCATTTATGTATTCATTCGTTCTTCTGACACTTGCCTACAAAGCATTTGTCCGCCTGAACGAATTCACGGGCAAGGAAATTCTCGGAACAGGTGTTGCGGTTGTTTTCGGAATAATACTTGTTCAGGAAATCGGCTC
Organism: Acutalibacteraceae bacterium; assembly: GCA_045637305.1. Lineage (GTDB taxonomy): Bacteria > Bacillota > Clostridia > Oscillospirales > Acutalibacteraceae > CAG-177. The sequence continues at coordinate 7,952 of JAZTZD010000030.1, read as the reverse complement.
AAAGAATGTTGAAGAAATAACCGTTCTCATCAGCCTGATTTTTGTTATTACCTACTGCCTTGTTTTCGCTCTTATGAAGAACGACAAATATCAGAAATCAGCTGTTGCGGTTCTGCTTCTTTGCTGCGTTATCGGCGAAGTTGCGTGCGCAAACACAGACAGATACAGTATGAATCAGGCCAAATCAAACTTCGTTGGCGACTATGATGAATATATCTCCCTCAAAAAACAGCTTGATGAATATGACGGGGACGATATGTACCGCATGGATTTAACCTACAACCGTGCAAGAATGGACCCCGCGTGGTACGGTTATAACGGCGTTTCAACATTCTCCTCGATGGCATATGAAAAAATGGCGAATGTCCAGAGCGACCTTGGTGTTTACGGTAACTACATCAACAGCTACACCTATTACCTCCAGACTCCCGTTTATAATATGATGCATTCAATGAAATACATCGTTGACAACGACCCTGAAGTTACTCTTGAATCAGACTACTACACCGAGCTTATGGGTGAAGGAAAATTCACTGCATATAAAAATGAATACTATCTGCCCATCGGTATGGCGGTCAACAATGAAATCAAGGAATGGTACACAGATTACAACAATCCCTTTACCGTACAGGGTGATTGGTTTGAATACTCAACAGGTGTTCCGGATGTTTTCTCAATGATGAACATCGACAATATCCATTATTACAATATGGACGAAATCACCTCGGGTCTTGAGACGGGCGACATTTATTTCACAAAGAGCGGCAGCGGTACGGGTGAACTTACTTTCATTCTCAAAACACCCGAAACCAAGCACTGCTATCTCTATGTAAACTCCTCCGCCTTTGACGAAATAGAAATCGGAAAGCACGGAGAAGTATACACCCAGGCAACCGATGAACCTTATATCTATGACCTTGGAATTGTAAATCCCGAAGATGAAATCAGCGTTCTTGTCAAGGTTGAAGATGAAGATTACGGATACATTGATTTTTACCCCTATTATGTTAACGACGATGCTCTCATCAAGGGTTACAACATTCTTGCTCAGAACAGTATGAATGTGACATCATTTGAAGAAACAAAGATTACGGGCACAATAACAGCCAACGAGGATTGCGTTTTCTATTCATCAATCCCCTACGACACAGGCTGGACTGTAAAAATTGACGGCAAAAAAATTGCCGAAGAGGATTACATCAAGCTTGCAGAGGCATATCTTTGCTTCAATCTTCCCGCAGGCGAGCACGAAATTGAAATCAGCTTTATGCAGGACGGTCTGCTTCTCGGCGCAGGCATTTCCGTTGCAACAGTCATTCTGCTTATTGCGGCGGCAATATTCTTTGCAAAGAAGAGAAAGAAACAGCCTGTTTATGCGCTTTACGAAGCACCCGTTGTTCTGACGGACGACGATATCATTACAGAGGTTGATATGCAGCTTGATGAATCTGCAGAAACAGAAGAAACGGAAGAATCCGAAGAAACTGCAGAAGATACTGTTGAAACAGCCGAAGAAGAAAATGAAGATATCTGCGAAGAAACTGAAGTAATTCAGGAAGAAACCCCCGAAGCGGATGAAGAAAAATCGGAATAAGGCATAAAAAATCACCGTGGTTTTAAGCCACGGTGATTTTAGTTTTATTACTTATTTCTGATAAATTCTCACATAATCAATAACAAATTCCGAATGATAGGTGTCTTTATCAAGAGGTTCAAGCTTTTCGGCATCGGGAACTTCAAGCGAAACTCTGACTTCTTCTTCAACCTGTGATGTACCATTGCCGAATGATGTGCGGCAGGTTTCAACACCGTTTACATAGAAGATATATTCATCTTCCGTCCATTCAACGCCGTAAGTGTTGAATTCGTTATAGATGTCGTTACCCTTGAAAAATCCGAGCAATCTGGACTGATAGCCTTCCTGAACACCGTCAACACCTGCACAGTGTATGGTCTGCGATACGGAATTTCTTGACATCGGGTCGTCCCAGCTGTTCGCTTCAAAAATGTCTATCTCTGCGCCGCCGATTCCGCCCTTTGAGTATTCAGCCTCATAAGGATGAGCCGCCATAATCCAGAAAGCGCTCCAGAATGCTCCGCCATCATTGCACTTGCAACGGATTTCATAATATCCCTGCTTATACCATTTGCGAAGAGCGAGGTCGCCTGCATACCATCCCGCACCGAATTCTCCGTCTTCAAGATATTCAGCTGTGATTGTGCAGTTGCCGTCTTTAACCTCAACCTGACTCGGTGCACGGTAACCGCCGCGGCGCACGCCTGAATTACAGTATTTCCAAGCCTCTGTATCAAGCTCCGTACCGTCAAATTCATCTTCAAAAACAACGCTGTAGCCCGTAAGGTCAAGCTCCTGACCTCTGGGCGTTGTTGGCAAATCAAAGATTGTCAGACCGAAAAGCTCAATAATTGCAAGAATTGAGGCAATTATTCTTTTGGGTGAAAAAGAAGTGAATATTTCGGTAAGATAAAACCATTGCTGCTGAACACCCCAAATCTGTCTGGGTGCAAATTTCAGAACTTCCGTTAAAAATGTTTCAAACATATGCTCACCTCAAATATTTTATTATTTTGATTATACCATCGGATATTTGAATTGTCAAATTTTCGCTGAAAAGAAAAATGCCCTGCCGTAAAGCAGAGCATTTTATATTACTTATGATAAAGTTTCTTTGTCTGATATCTCGGTTCGCAGGTGAGATGAATTCCGAGCTTTCTGTAGACATCCTGGTCAACCTGAGAAAGGATAACCGTTGAATGTGCCTCGCAATCCTCAAGACCGCCGATTGCATCAAGTGCCTTTTCTGCAAGCGGATTGGTGTTTGCGCTCATTGAAAGAGCAATGAGAGTTTCGTCGGAATGCAGCCTCGGATTGTGGTTTTTGAGAATACCCGTTTTCAGCTTCTGTATGGGTTCAATGATTGAGGGAGCAATCATAAGAAGGTCATCGGGAAGACCCGCAAGATGCTTGACCGCATTGAGAAGCGCCGCAGATGAAGCACCGAGAAGATTTGAGGTCTTGCCTGTTACGATTCGTCCGTCGGGAAGCTCAATTGCAACTGCGGGCTGACCCTCGGTTTCCTCGCTTCTGTCAACAGCCGCTTTGATAACGCTTCTTTCATCAACCTTGATGCCCGCCTGATTCATAAGGCTGACTATCTTGTCAACGGCTTCCTGCTTGCCTCTGCCCATTCTCAGATCGCACATCGCATTGAAATAACGGCGGATAATTTCTCTTTTTGAGGCTTCGCGTGTTGCCTCATCGTCGCAAATGGCATATCCCGCCATATTAACACCCATATCCGTGGGTGACTTATAAGGACTTACGCCTTCAATTTTCTCAAAAATTGCATTGAGTACGGGAAAAACTTCAACATCTCTGTTATAGTTAACGGTTGTTTCGCCGTAAGCTTCAAGATGATAGGGGTCAATCATATTGACATCGTTAAGGTCGGCTGTTGCCGCCTCATAAGCGAGATTTACGGGATGTTTAAGAGGTAAATTCCATACGGGGAAGGTCTCAAACTTTGCGTATCCCGCCTTGTTGCCTCTCTGATTTTCGTGATAAAGCTGAGAAAGGCAGGTTGACATTTTTCCGCTTCCGGGGCCGGGTGCGGTGATAACAACAAGGGGTCGTGTTGTTTCGATGAAATCATTTTTTCCGAATCCCGCATCGCTGACGATGTGAGAAACATTATAGGGGTAACCCTCAATGGGATAATGAATGAAGACTTTGACACCAAGCTGTTCCAGCTTTGCTTTGAATGCACTTGCGGCAGGCTGACCCCTGAACTGAGAGAGAACGACACTGCCCACATAGAGACCTGCGCCTCTGTAGGCATCGATAAGGCGGAGAACATCGGTATCATAAGTTATACCGAGGTCCCTTCTGATTTTGTTGCTTTCAATGTCGCCTGCGCTGATAACAATGACAACCTCAACGTTATCGGCTATGCTTTTGAGCATCTGCAGCTTGCTGTCAGGCGCAAAACCGGGAAGCACTCTTGATGCATGGTAATCATCAAAAAGCTTTCCGCCGAATTCAAGATAAAGCTTTCCGCCGAATTTGTTTATGCGCTTGTTAATTTCTTCAGACTGCCTTTTGATATACAGCGCATTGTCAAATCCAATTTTTTTCAAAACCGTTCACCCCTAAATCCAAGAAATCCGCCAAAAATGCCGATTCCACAAATCAATTTAATATTATATAACACACTTAACCTAAAAACAAGTGTATAAAAAAATTTTGTTTTCTTGTTCAATTTTGGCAGTTTCTATTTGTTGATTGTGCATAAGATTATCTGATTTATTTTGGCACACCAACCCTTAAATACTGCAAACATTTTCTTGATTTGCTCTTTATACTATGATATTATTTATTTAATAAATAATGGGAGGAAATGATTTAATGAAAAATTTTACTTCCCCTGCAAAAAGCCTTTCGGGCAAATATCTTTTCTGCCATTTCGTCGGCAATGCGCCCGAGGAAGAAAGAATTCATTTTGCACTCAGCGAAGACGGCTATAATTTCAGACCGCTGAATAACAATCAGCCTGTCATTATCCAGAAATACGGAAAGCAATGCGTGCGTGATCCGTATATTCTCAAGGGACAGGACGGATATTACTATATAATCGGAACAGATATGAAAAGCGATGAGGGCTGGGTTTCAAACCATGCTCTTGTTACCTGGAAATCGGAAGATTTAATCAATTGGACAGACGAAACAATTATTGATATCAGGGATTTCGGCGGTGAATTTGCAAACACAAACCGTTCCTGGGCACCGCAGGCAATATGGGACAAAGAAAAGCAAAGCTACATGGTGTACTGGGCAATCTCAACTGTTGAAAACGATGTTGCCGCCCTTTATTATGCATACACGGATGATTTTAAATCAATCACCCGCCCCGTTCTTCTCTATGAAAGACCCGGAATCCAGACCATAGACGGTGACATTGCTTATAACGAGAAAAACGGATATTATTATCTCTATTTCAAGCACGATGAGGATCAGACAATCGCCTATGTCAAGTCAAAAATTCTGACGGGTCCGTATGAGGGTGAATCCGTTGTTTGTTCACTTTCCGAAAACGGTGTTGAAGGAAGTTCAATCTATAACATAACGGGCACGGATGAATGGGTTATGATTATGGACGAATACGGCAAGGGCAGATTTTTTGCTCAGCAGACAACCGATATGGAGAATTTCAAAGCGGTTGACCCCGAAAAATACGGCTTTGACGGTGTCAGACCCCGCCACGGCTCTGTTATTGCGATAAACGATGAGGAATACGAAAATCTGATTAAGTTTTTCGGTATTTCATAAAAATCAAGCAAATTTTACGGATTGAATTCCGTTTTATAATCAGGAGGTTTTTTCCATGGCAAACAGATTTGTATTAAACGAAACATCTTATCACGGTGCGGGCGCAATCAAGGAAATCGCCGCTGAGGTAAAAGCAAGAGGATTTGCAAAATGCTTTGTATGCTCAGACCCCGACCTTATCAAGTTCGGTGTAACAAAGAAAGTTACAGATATTCTTGATGCTGCTGCAATCCCCTATGAGATTTACAGCGAAATCAAGGCTAACCCCACAATCGAGAATGTTCAGACAGGCGTTGAAGCATTCAAGGCAAGCGGTGCAGACTGCATCGTTGCAATCGGCGGCGGTTCATCAATGGATACAGCAAAGGCAATCGGTATCATCATCACAAATCCCGAATTTGCAGATGTTGTTTCGCTTGAGGGCGTTGCTCCCACAAAGAACAAGTGCGTTCCCATTATTGCTGTTCCCACAACCGCAGGTACAGCCGCTGAAGTAACAATAAACTACGTTATCACAGACGCCGCAAAGAACCGCAAGATGGTTTGCGTTGACGTTCACGACATTCCCGTTGTTGCAGTTGTTGACCCCGAAATGATGGCATCAATGCCCAAGGGTCTCACCGCCGCTACAGGTATGGACGCACTCACCCACGCAATCGAAGGCTACATCCCAAAGGGTGCATGGGAAATGAGCGATATGTTCCACATCAAGGCTATTGAAATCATCGCAAAGAGCCTTAGAGGTGCAGTTGAAAACACTGCTGACGGCAGAGAAGGTATGGCACTCGGTCAGTACATCGCAGGTATGGGCTTCTCAAACGTAGGTCTCGGTATAGTTCACTCAATGGCTCATCCTCTCGGTGCTGTTTATGACACACCCCACGGCGTTGCAAACGCAATCATTCTTCCCACCGTTATGGAATACAACGCACCCGCAACAGGCGAAAAATACCGCGATATCGCTAAGGCAATGGGCGTTGAAGGCGTTGACGCAATGAGCCTTGAAGATGCAAGAAAGGCTGCAATTGAAGCTGTTAAGCAGCTTTCAGCCGATGTCGGCATTCCCGCTGACCTTAAGGAAATTGTTAAGGCTGAGGATATCCCCTTCCTTGCACAGTCAGCATTTGACGACGCTTGCCGTCCCGGTAACCCCAGAGACACAAGCGTTGAAGAAATCACAGCTCTTTACAATTCACTTATGTAATCTTTCCAAAAAGGAGAAATATTATGCCTAAAATCACCTTTATGGGTGCGGGAAGCACCGTTTTCGTAAGAAACGTTATCGGTGACTGCATGTGCACTCCCTGTCTTCGTGACAGCGTTATTGCTCTTTACGACATTGATGCAGAAAGACTTGAGGACAGCTATATTATTCTCAGCGCCCTCAACAACAACATCAATGAAGGCCGTTGCAAAATCGAAAAATACTGCGGCGTTGAAAACAGAAAAGATGCTCTCAGAGATGCTGATTTTGTTGTTAACGCAATTCAGGTCGGTCTCTACGACCCCTGCACCATCATCGACTTTGAGGTGCCCAAGAAATACGGTCTGAGACAGACTATTGCCGACACGCTCGGCATCGGCGGAATTATGCGCGGACTTCGCACAATTCCCGTTCTCCGTGACTTTGCAAGAGATATGGAAGAAGTTTGCCCGAATGCGTGGTTCCTCAACTACACAAACCCCATGGCGATTCTTACCGGCTATATGCAAAGATACACAAAGGTCAAGACAATCGGTCTTTGCCACAGTGTTCAGAGCTGTTCAAAGGACCTTCTCAACCATCTTGGTATGGAAGACAAGCTTGAGGGCAGAAAAGAGCTTATCGCAGGCATAAACCATATGGGCTGGCTGCTTGAAATTCAGGATAAGAACGGCAACGACCTTTATCCCGAAATCCGCAGGAGAGCCGCCGAGAAAAACGCAAACGAAAAGCACAGCGATATGGTAAGATTTGAATATATAAAGAACTTCGGATATTACTGCACAGAATCAAGCGAGCACAACTCCGAGTACAACTGCTTCTATATCAAGTCAAAGTATCCCGAGCTTATCGAAAGATACAATATTCCTCTAGATGAATATCCCCGCCGCTGTGTAAATCAGATTGCCGGCTGGAAAGCTGAAAAAGAAAATATTCTTGACAACGGCAAAATCACTCACGAGCGTTCAGGCGAATATGCTTCATACATTATGGAAGCTCTTGTAACCGGCAATCCCTATAAAATCGGCGGTAATGTTCTCAACACGGGTCTCATCGATAACCTTCCCGCAGATGCCTGCGTTGAGGTCCCCTGCCTTATCGACGGCAACGGAATTCATCCCTGCCACGTAGGTAAGCTTCCCGTACAGCTTGCAGCAATGAATATGACAAACATCAATGCTCAGCTTCTTACAATCAATGCCGCACTCACTCAGAAGAGAGAAGATATTTATATGGCAGCTATGCTTGAGCCTCACACTTCGGCAGAGCTTTCGATTGACGAAATCAAAGCTATGGTTGATGAGCTTATCAAAGCACACGGCGAATATATGGCAGAATACAAATAATTATAAAATGTTAATGCCCTGTGTATCGGAATTCCGATACACAGGGCATTTTTGT
>JAZTZD010000029.1:0-2165 GCA_045637305.1 Acutalibacteraceae bacterium | reverse complement strand
CTTCGTCATTTCTTCAAGGTCTTCAAGAACCGTCTTTTTCACAAACAGACTTTTGGGGTCCTGCGGCAGCATTGAAACCCAGTTTCTGAAAAGTTCACCCGATCTGAATTTATTCACGGGTTTACCGAAAACCTTGATTTTTCCTCGGTACGGTTTACAGATTCCGCAGATTGCTTTCAAGGCTGTGGATTTGCCTGCACCGTTACCGCCGACGATTGCGGAAATACTGCCCGACGGAATTTCAAGGCTGACACCTCTGAGAATATCGGGTGAGTTTTTTTCATATCTGAACCATAATTCTTTAAGTGATAACGCAGGATTTTCAATTTCATCATCAATTTTTTTACAAGGAATTTCTTTGATTTCACGTTCTGTTTTAAATTCTTTATTCAGCCACGCTCTGCCTTCTCTGACGGTCAGAGGGCAGTCACCGTTGCCGTTTGCATTGTAAAAAACGCGAACGGGAGTAGGCATTGCGGCGAACATCGGACTGTTTTGTTCAAACAATAATTTACCGATATTTCCCGGTGTATCGTCTGCAATTATTCTTCCGTTATCCATTACAACCGCTCTGTCTGCATAGGAAAATATATCTTCAAGACGGTGCTCGGTTATAATAACGGTTGTGCCCAGTTCGGTGTTGATTTTACGAACTGTATTCAGAAAGTCAGATGCCGCAATGGGGTCAAGCTGACTTGTAGGCTCATCGAGAATGAGAACTTCGGGCTGCATTGCCATAATCGAAGCGAGGTTAAGAAGTTGCTTCTGACCGCCCGAAAGAACAGCAACATCCCTGTGAAACCAATCCTGAATACCGAAATAACAAGCCATTTCCGCAACTTTTGAACGCATTGTTTTTGGGTTACAACCGAGGCTTTCAAGTCCGAATGCAAGCTCGTGCCAGACTTTGTCTGTCACTATCTGGTCATCGGGATTCTGCATAACATAGCCGATTTTTGATGACTGCTGACGGTTATCAGCATCTTTCAAAGCGACACCGTTGAAATATATTTCTCCCGTTCTTTTTCCGTAAGGAGTGAGAACGGTTTTCAGATGTCGGAGAAGAGTTGTTTTACCGCTTCCCGATTTTCCGCAGAGAACAATATATTTGCCTTTTTCTATTCTGAGCGACACATTGTCGAGGGATTTTTTATCTTTTGAGGACGGATAAGAAAAACTCAGATTTTCGATTTTGAAATGTTCCACTGTATAACCTCCTTTGCGTTAAAAATAACAGGAATGAGAAGATATCCCAGATACGCCATAAAACCGATTATGTTTTTGCTGTTAATCGAAGCAATATTTCTTTCGGGCAGAAATTCCGCAGTCATTCCGCCGTTTACGGCAAAAAAGATTACAATACAGAGTAATACGAGCATAACAAACGTTAATACCCAATCGGTTTTTGTCATTCGGTAAACCATAAAGCTTGTCCGTTTTGAAGTGCCATAGCCTCTCGAACGCATTGAATCGCTCGTTGTGATACTGCCTTCAAGTGCCCACGAAGTCAGAACTCCGATAATGGTCATTCCCGAACCCAGTTTATCTTTCAGGGATGATTTTTCTGCTGTTCCTTTGCCGATTGAACTCCGCACACCGATAATCTGCTTTGCTTTCTGCAAAAGATTCGGTATCATACGGAACACCATAACAAGAAGTAATGATAACGACGGTGCAAGATTTCCGAAAAGGCAGGTGAATTTATCACCCGTCAGCACCTTACCGTAGCATCCGAACCACAAAAGCATCAGCACGAATGTTGCAGCAACGGCTACACCGTAAATGAGAGCTTCAAGGGTGTATGGTCTGTCAAAATATGTAAACAGAACAGTTATGCCTCTTGTGTTTACGATCGGATTGAAAAGTGTGACGAATATGAAAAGCGGTATCATCAATAATATATTTTTTATTCCTTTTCTGCCGTTCAGGAATAAGTAATACACTCCGCTTGCAAATATGCCTGCAAGCAGATAAACGGGGTGTTGCAGAAGAACACCGAAGCACATTGCTCCGGTGAAAAACAGCAGATTCACCGCAGGATGAAGTTTTGAGAATGCATCTTGTTTCATATTCTCACCGTTGTTTTTTCTTTGCTTCTTTCAGCTCCGCCGCCTCCAATGCTCTGGGCCACGGACCAAGAAAAGCCTTTATGCGTGACATTGTTG
>JAZTZD010000028.1:0-2465 GCA_045637305.1 Acutalibacteraceae bacterium | reverse complement strand
AGGTTATGAGGTTATAAGTTCCGATAACTGTATGAAAGCCCGTGAGCTGATAAAATTTTTCTCATTCAATTTAATTATCTTTGATGTTATGCTCCCCGACGGCAACGGTCTTGAGCTTTGCACCGAACTTCGTGCGGCGGGAAATAATGTTCCCGTTCTGTTTCTGACTGCCTGCGATGATGAAATTCAGATTGTGCGTGGTCTTGATGCAGGTGCGGATGATTACGTCACAAAACCGTTTAAGCTCCGTGAACTTCTTTCAAGAATCCGTGCATTGGTCCGCAGAACATCGGCTGTTACAGTTTACAATAGTGATGATATAACAATCGACACACTCAATATGTCCGTGCGAAAAAACAGTGAAAATATTTTTGTTACTCCCACGGAATTTCAGATTCTTTCTGTTCTCATACGTAACAGCGGAATTATTGTAACACGTTCACAGCTACTGCAGAACATTTGGGACAGCGATGGAAACTACATTGACGACAACACTCTTTCCGTTCATATGAGCCGCCTGCGTGATAAAATCGGCAGCGGTCATATAGTTACCGTAAGAGGTATCGGCTACAGATGGGAGGATTCAAAATGATTCCTTTCTTGATTTTTACATCTGCAATTTTACTTGTTGCCGCAACAATTTTAATTGTACTTAATGTAAGAAAAGCCAAACAAATAAACAAACTTAAGGAAAACATTGAAGGTTTTATTGAAGGCGGAGAAAGAACTGAATACAGCACGGCTGACAGCAGTTTTGCAAGGCTTCAAAACGCCGTTGCCGAGCTTGAAAATCTGTTGCTCCTCGAAAAAAGCAATTCTGAATCTCAGGCAAAAAGCAATGCAGATTTCGTTGCAGATATTTCACATCAGCTCAAGACTCCGCTTGCAGGACTTCGTCTTTACTGTGAAATGGAGCAGAGTTCAACACCTACTCCCTACACGGAAAAAGAACTTCAACTGATTGCCAAAATGGAGAGTCTTGTTTTCAATCTTTTAAAGCTTGAGAAAATTAAAAGCGATGCTTATACAATGGATTTTACAGAGCACAGTCTTGATGAAATTGTTGCTGAAATTGTCGGCAATTTCAAACCGTTATTTCCCGAAAAAGAATTCATTGTCAACGGCACAGTAGCTTTCCGTTGCGACAAAGAATGGATGGTTGAGGCAATCGGAAATATCATCAAAAATGCTTGTGAGCATACAGATGATAACGGCAAAATAACTGTTTCTGTTTCAAAAAGCGAAGGTTCGGTTACGCTTATTATTGAAGATAACGGCGGCGGTGTGTCAAAAGAACAGATTCCGCTTTTGTTCAACCGTTTTTACCGTGCAGATAATGCCGCACCCGAAAGCGCAGGTGTTGGTCTTGCAATTTCAAAAGCAATTTTCGAAAAGCATCACGCAACCGTTACTGCCGAAAACGGCAAAGACGGTTTGAAAATTACTGTATGCTTTCCATTGATAAACGCAAATTTAAAAATGTAAAGTCCGAAGATTTTCTTCGGATTTTTTCTTATCTTACGAAATTGTAAGGTTAATGTCACGATTTTGAAAGAATCGGAGTTTATAATGAACTCATCAAAGATGAAAAGGAGTAATTTTATGAATATCATCGAATGCTTAGGTTTAAGAAAAGAATATTTAAGCGGCGAAAATATTGTTAATGCCGTTGACGGAATAACTGTCGCTTTTGAGCAAGGCGAATTCTGTGCAATAACTGGACCGAGTGGCTCGGGCAAATCAACACTTCTCCATGTTCTGAGCAGTCTTGAAAATCCCACAAGCGGCGACGTTATCTATAACAGCAAAAAGCTTTCGGGTTATAACGACAATCAGCTTTCAGTTCTCCGCCGCAGACGTTTCGGATTTGTATTTCAGGCATATAACCTTGTTCAGGAACTTACGGGATATGAAAATATTGTTCTGCCCGTTATGCTCGATAAGAAAAAGGTTGACGAGGCATATATCAATAAGGTTATTGATGTTCTCGGTATTAAGGACAGACTTGGACATCTTCCGTCAGCGCTTTCGGGCGGTCAGCAGCAGAGAATCGCCATTGCCCGTGCACTTGCAAACAAACCCTCTATTCTTTTTGCCGATGAACCTACGGGTAATCTTGACGGTAAAAGCGGACGTGAGGTGCTTTCACTTCTCAAATATGTGAGTAAGGAATTTGGTATAACCCTTATTCTTGTTACCCATGACCTCAATGTTGCGGAGCAGGCAGAAAGAATTATCTCAATCGAAGACGGCAAAATTGTTCGTGACACAAAGGCGGAGGTTTAAGCAATGAACAAGAAAAAGCTTACCGTCAATCGTCTTGCTTTCGGAAACTTAAGAGCAAGAAAAAAGCAGTATTCTTTAATGATAATCGGCATTGTGCTTGCGATGATTTTCACAAGTGCCGCAATGTTTTTTGCGGTATGCAATGAGGATTCAAGAGAAGAAAGAAAATGGATTTCTCT
>JAZTZD010000027.1:0-34725 GCA_045637305.1 Acutalibacteraceae bacterium | reverse complement strand
AAGCCGCCTCCAAGATAAGATATCCCATAGCGTAAGCTAGTAAGACCCCTCATGGACTATGAGGTTGATAGGTTGCATGTGTAAGCGTGGTGACACGTTCAGCTTGGCAATACTAATAGGTCGAGGGCTTGACCAATGTTTATTTCTCAGTTTTATCTTTCCACTTTTTCCTACTATCTTTTATCCCACCTTTGTTCAGTTTTCAGGGTGTATTTGAACAATATGCACCTTTAGCTCAGTTGGTAGAGCACCTGACTCTTAATCAGGGTGTCCAGGGTTCGAGTCCCTGAAGGTGTACCAAAATTTGGCCCGTTGGTCAAGTGGCCTAAGACTCCGGCCTCTCACGCCGGCAACAGGGGTTCGAATCCCCTACGGGTCACCATTAAACTTGATTGTAATACGCGAATAACGTATTATATATATTAGTCGGTGTTGATGACGTTGAGGGTCCACCCGTTCCCATCCCGAACACGGTAGTTAAGCTCAACAGTGCCGAAAATACTTGGCTGGAAGCGGCCCGGGAAGATAGGTCGACGCCGACACTTTTTTTAATTTGCCCTAATAGCTCAGTCGGTAGAGCACGCGGCTGTTAACCGCGGTGTCATAGGTTCGAGTCCTATTTGGGGCGCCAAGATAAAATCATCCGAATTTTTCGGATGGTTTTTCTTTTTTGTTCCGATAGATTTAAATTTCTGACTCCGTGTTTCGGCAGATGCGTAGCGGCTGTTAACTGCTTCGCAGGCTCACGCCACCTGTGGCGGATGCAGGGGGTGTCTGCGCAGAAAGAAATAGGGAGTATCACGATGCGCTCCAAGCGAGTGAGACGACCATATTTCTGACCGACTTCTGTCATAGGTTCGAGTCCTATTTGGGGCGCCAAACGATACAAATCCGAACTTTTCACTTTACGGTGAGGCGTTCGGATTTGTTCTTTATTTCTCATAAAAATTGCAGGGAGCAAATGCTCCCTGCTTTTTCTTTTGCTGATATACGACAGCAAGCCAAATGAGATTATTTTATGTTCGACAAATTACTCCGCATGCAATTTTTGTTCCGGCATTACCTGATGGTTGTGAATTGAAGTCATCCGGCATACTGTGAATGATAACTGTTCGGCCGATGATTTCTCTTACTTTGAATCGATCTGTTGCTACGCATTGATAGGCACCGCCGTTGCACAGAATCAATGGAGGAAGATCACCGGCGTGTAATGGGTGCGGAACATTTGTAGGATTATAGTGGTTACCGGTGCTTGAAAAATTATTTCCCTTGCAATTGGCACCTTCATGAATATGAAATCCGAAGAAACCGGATGATGTTGTTGGTAAGCCACTGATACTCATTGATACCAATACATAATCTTTTCTTTGAAAAAAAGTGATTTGTCCGTACAGACTCGGAATCTCATCTGTACCTCGTACATTTGCTATTGCGTCCGGACAACATTGGTTTTCTTTCATAAAAACACCTCTTATTTTAATATATGTTCTGCAAATATAATGGTGCAATATCAAAGTGAAAATACCGTATTGGTTTGCCTTTGTAATCCATATTTACCCCTTTGTTACATCGCTTTCGTTGGTTTTACCCTTAATTTTATGTTTTCTGTTACAACGAACCTCTTTTCGAACAAGTTGAGTTGCTGTAAATGATTTTTTCTGAATTCTTTATTTACGGTAATTCTTTTAAAGAGAGCAAAGACAGAAGGATGATTAGTTTGAAATGTTGTTGTTATTACCAAAAACAAGGCTTCGGATTTGTACAAAACGCAGAGGTTCGAAAAAAGTCAAAAAATTTCTGTGATATTCGGTGATTTTCGACATATATATACAGACATATGCGGTAACTCTCTTTTTTAGGAATACATAAAGTTTCAGGCGCATATTGTATTTGCTTTATCTTTTTTGCAGCGAATCTGATGCCGTGACTCAGCGGACTCTTCCAACCGTCTGATGTCATAACTAATGTTGTTTCTCCTGCCGCATATGTCTGACTGAAAATCTGCGTAATTTTCTTGTGTGCCACAAGAAAAAAGAGTTTAAAATATCCGTTTTGCCATAGCTGTCGGTTTGACAATTAAGTGTGTATGTGTTAATATGCTGATATCAAATCGAAAAGGTGATAGTCTATGGAAAAGAAATTAAGAGTTGCCAACATTGGCATGAAATTCGGCATGAGCCACGTTGAAGGTGCAATGGGATGCGGTGCAGAGATAGCCGCAATATGCGACAGCAACGAGGAAAATCTTCGTTTTGCGGGCGAGAGATACGGCATTCCCGAAGAAAAACGCTTTACAGATTATACGGATATATTAAATGATAAGGATATAGATGTTGTAACGGTTGCGATTCCCGACCAGCAGCACAAAAAAGTTTCTTGCGATTTTCTCCGTGCGGGCAAGCATGTGCTTTGTGAAAAACCCCTCGCACTGACCCGTGAGGATATTGAAGAAATTGTCCGAGTTGCAGATGAATCGGGCAGCAAATTTATGGTTGGCCAGATTTGCAGATTTACTCCTGCATTTGAAAAGGCAAAGGAAATCATCGAATCCGGAATTATCGGCGAGCTTTATTTTGTTGAGTCCGAGTATGCACACGACTATATGAAGCTGTGCGACGATTGGCGCGCAGACCCCAACAGACACGGTGTTATCGGCGGCGGATGTCACGCAGTTGACCTTCTCAGATGGCTTGCAGGCGACCCGAAAGAAGTTTTTGCTTACGGCACACATAAGCTTCTTCCTCAGGTACCTTATGACGATGCAACGATTGCGGTTCTCAAATTTGACGATAATGTTGCGAGCAAGGTGTTTGTTTCAACAGGCTGTAAGCGTGATTACACGATGAGAACAGTTATTTACGGCACAAAAGGAACTCTCATCTGCGACAATACATCGCCCACAATGACACTCTTTACCACTGACGAAGAGGGTGTTACCAAGGAAGCGCAGACAATTGATATTGTTGTCAACAATCATAATGCAGTCAAGGAATTTGAGGTTTTTGCAGATTCAATTCTCAACGATAAACCCGTTGTTACGGATGCAAGAGAGGGCGCAAAAACCGTTGCGGTTTGCCTGGCAATTGTTGAATCGGCAAAAACAGGTGTGCCCGTAAAACCCGATTATAATTTTTAAAAAATGCAAATAAAATGCGGTTTGTATCGGATTTTCACCGATGCAAGCCGTTTGCTCTTTTAATAGTTATTTTCAACAGCGATCCGATATAACCGTACCAATATGCCGATATATCCGAATGTTGATAATCTTAATGTTGTAATTTCATTTAAAATATGCTACTATGAAATAAATCTTGAATATATGAAACGGTGATTTTATGGCTTATTATATTGCGCAATTTTTCGGACTGCTTGTAACTGCGGGGGTAATCATTACTCTGCAATTGAAAAAGAAAAAACAAATGCTGGTTGTGTCGGTTATTGTCAACGCGCTTTCAGCAGCAAACATACTTCTTCTCGACGGCTTTAATTCCGGCGTTATGGTTTGTCTGGTAGCTGTTTTGCAGCTGTTTATGTCAATATGGCACGAGAAGAAAAACACAGAATCGGGACTTGTCGAAAAGATTGTGTTCCTCGTGCTTTATGTTGCGGGAGGTCTGATGGGATATAACACACCACTCGACTTGCTTTCAACCGCCGCCGCAGTATTCTACATGCTTGCGGTGTTCCAGAAAAAAGAGCAGAACATCAGGCTTATGCTGCTTGCAAACCTTTCGATATGGACTGTTTACCACTCCATACTCGGTTCGACCGCTGTTTTTGCGCAAATAGCAGGCATCATTTCATCCTTGATTGCGCTTTACAGATACAGAAACACAGCTAAGAATCAGAATGGTTAAATATGAACGGTATCGGATGTTCTTTCCTGCAGTTTTTAAAAAGGAAACTCCGAAGGACCCCGTTCCGAAAAAATCACTTATGCGATGAGCAAAGGTTCACTTTTTATCTTCGGCGTCGGAAGTCCTGCTGGCAGATTGCTTTCTCCCGTGAGAAAATTGGTTGGATTCATTACAAAATAAAAAAGCTGTCTCTGATGAGACAGCTTTTTATTTGTTTTGCTTATAGTAATTATACAAAAATTATTTACTTTTCCCAAATATAATGTTAATATAAAATAAATTATACAGGCATTCTTTACGGAAAGAGGTATTGCTATGAAAAAATATTTAAAAACGGTTATTTCTCTGATTTTATGCTTCATTTTTATGATTCCCACAGTTGCTTTTGCAACTGAAAGCGAAAATTCATATGACTCTGTTGCGGAATATGTTGCCCAGTCTCAGCAGGAGAGCGGCGACACTGCGCAAAAGAAGACTGCGTTTGCAAGAGCAGTCAACGGCTTGAGCAATTTCTTCATCAACGGAGTTGTCGGCAGACTTCTCAATTGGATAATTCCCGATTCTGCCGCAGTTGCGGATTTTGAAAAATTCAACATTGATGAATATGACAATTTTTATGCGGGCACCGAAGAATTCATCGACGAGCCTCAAGGTGAAAAGGTATGGAGCCTCGGCTATGGAAAAGCATCCGTTCTTCCCGCTGATTTCGGCGAGAAAAAATATGCAAAGGGTGCATATATCCCCTATATTTTCGGTAATTCAATGTATACCGACGAAGACGGCAACGAAGAAGACCTTATGGTAAGAGTTGTTGTTATGAACGACGGTTCGGGCAGAGGTAATGTCGTTTTCATTGCTCTTGATGCTATGGGATTTGCCAATGCTGACGTAAGACTTGTCCGCGAGGGGCTTAAGGAAATTGCAAAAGAAAACAACATTGTAAGCATCAACATTTCCAGCACGCATATTCATACGGGAATTGATTCCCAGGGTGTATGGACGGACCCTGTAGGATGTATTGTCAATAATGTTTTCAGCAAGATTACCCGCAACGTGAAATATGGCGTTGAGCGTTCATTTATTGAATCCGTTATTGCAGGTTCAAAGAAGGCTGTGGAAGAAGCTCTTGATGATATGACAACAGGTAAGCTTTATTATTCGAAGCTTGGAATTGAAGATTATGTTTATGACAGAACGGCTCCCATTTCGCTTGACCCCACTCTTTACAAGCTTGAGTTTATGCCCGAAGATGCAAACAAAACTCCCACAATGATTGCAACTTTCGGCTGCCATCCCGAATCGGCAAGCTATGACTGGTCAAAGGCTGACCCCGAAAAGAAGCTTTCTTTTGACAGAAAGTTCACTCCGGACTTCATCTGGAGCGCAGAAATGATTATGAATGATGCGGGCTATAACTTCATATTCATTCAGGGCAACGTTTCAACGGTTACATCCGCAAGAGGTCTCACGGGTGACGGTGTTGACGAATTCCCCGGCAACGCTCATTACACATCAATCCGTTACGGCTATGAAATTGCCTATCTTCTTCTCGGTATGAATATGAACGAGGAAGAAAGAAAAGCGCTTAACGAAGCTACGGGCGACAGACTTGACATTGCAAAATATAACGGTCAGGACAGATACAGTGTATGGTATGAAGACCTTGAAACCGTTGAAAAACAGGAAGTCAAGCCTGTTCTCAATGTAAAACATAAGCAGTTTACAGTCAGAATTGATAACAACATCATTGTTCTTCTCGGAAAAACATCGGTTGCCGACAATTTTGTTCTTAAAGACAACTGGGGCAGATATTACACAGTTTCTGAAGTCGGTTATCTTGAAATCGGCGACAATATGAAAGTTTATATGAGTCCCGGCGAAACTTTCGGTGAGCTTGTTTTCGGCGGCAAGGGTGCAGACGGATTTGAATATGCTCCCGTAAGAGAATACACAGGTGAGGATATCATCGGTATGGACCTTATGAACGATGCGGCAGGATATGTTGCAAACCCTGCTAACTACTGCCTTGCAGGTATTCAGTATAACGAAGAAAACGATGCTTATGACAGCGATACATGGTGCCTTATTTCTTACGGCAAGGGTGCGGCGCCGACCTTTATCGGCAACTTTTATGACATTTATGACAGCGTCAAATAATTCTATCAAACAAAGGAGAAAATGTGATATGAAAAAGAATATTCAGAAAATCATTTCTCTTATTCTTGCGGCAATCATTATGCTTACAGGCTCGGTTTTTGCGGGTGCTTCGGGCGGTGAAGCCGCAAATAACAGCGGAATCATTTTTTGCACAAACGCAATAAACGGTTTGCTCAATGCAGTTTTTATGGGATTCGGCGCACTTTTTCCGAAGAATTTTGAAAAAATCGATAACTACAAAAGTGAAAACTTTTATGAGGGAACCAAAGTGTTCATTGATGAACCCGCAGAGAATGCAAAATGGTATCTCGGCTTCGGTAAAGCAAGCATGGTTCCCGAAAATCTCAAAGACGGTTCAAAGGAATATTACACAGGCGGTTATTTTACCCAGAAAATCAACGGCGTTTATGATGACCAGGGCGCCAATGCAATAGCAATCAGCGATAATTCGGGCAGAGGCACAGTTGTTATGGCGGCAATCGACGGAATCGGTGTGTGCAATGCGGATATACGCACAATCCGTGCGGAAGCTGAACGTAAGCTTGCGGCTGAGGGTGTTAAAAGCGATATTGTTGCAATCAACATCAACAGCACCCATTGTCATACTGTTATTGACACTCAGGGCTTCGGTCTTGCACCTCTTATTAAAACAGTTTTTCAGAATCTTTTCTCATTCCTTCCTTTTATTGAGAAAACAAGAAGCATTGACCCCGAGTTCTATGAGCTTATGATTGACGGTGCATCCGATGCAATCGTTGAGGCTTATCTTAATATGGAATCGGGCGAGCTTTATTACTTTGAAACTGCGGGTATCGGCAGAAGCGAAAGAAACAACAACTATATGGACGACGAATACGGCTATATCTTCAACAAGAGATATGATATGGAAGGCTATCAGCATGTAATCGCCTGCTTCAAATTTGTTCCTGATAACGCAGAATCTGACCCCACGGTGTTTGCAAATGTTGGCGGTCATCCAACAACTATCAACAGAGCAACCAAGCTTCTTTCCGCAGACTATCCCAATTATACCGAACAGAAAATGAACGATGCGGGAATGAACTTTATGTTTATTCAGGGCGCACAGTCTCCGATTTCGGTCAATGCGGGTGGAGTGCAGACAGAGTCAATTTTAGCTGAAATTGCCGCTGAAATTGAGGCTGACCCGAGAGTAAAGGATTACGAGCAGGCAAAGAAGCTCGGCTATGAATTTGCAAGAATCATAATTGATGCCGAAGAAAATGCAAAACGCGTTGAGCCGATGATAAACGTAAAAATGTCAGAAGTGGCCGTTCCTCTTGAATACGGACTTCTTGAGCTTGGCGCCGTTTCGGGACTTCTCGGTATGACAACGGTACGCGACAAGTCAGCCCCTGCGGGCTATTCAATCATTTCAGAGGTAGGCTATCTCGAAATCGGCACGGATTTAGTAATGCTTACCGTTCCCGGCGAGCTTATTCCTCAGCTTGTTTACGGCAATGTTGTTGACAAAACGCAGTCCTATCTCGGCACGGATTGGGAGCTTGAATACACCTCTGAACTTGTTGAAGACGGCAAAACAGTTCTTGTAATGGGTCTTTGCAACGATGCAATCGGATACATCGTTCCCGATAACGATTATGCTCCGTTCATTGCCGATTCACTCTGGAACACTGACCTTGGCGAAAAGCTTTTCGGCAAGCCGCAGAGACATTATGAGGAAATGCTGTCAACAGGCAGCAAGGCAGGCTCAACGGTTATCGGCGCACTTAATTCAATTGTTGAAGAATACAACTGATTGAAGTTTTGTAAATTTTTTAATAAAGAAAAGGCGGAAATCATCCGATAGAAAATACAGCTCGGATTATTTCCGCCACTCTACATAGTAAAGGAGTTAGTTTATGTCACCCAACAAT
The DNA here is from genome assembly GCA_045637305.1 of Acutalibacteraceae bacterium. GTDB lineage: Bacteria > Bacillota > Clostridia > Oscillospirales > Acutalibacteraceae > CAG-177. The sequence goes on along the minus strand of JAZTZD010000027.1, from coordinate 26,816 downwards.
GACTTTCACTCGAATGCGAAAGCATTTGAAGAACTCCGCCGTATGCAACAGGAACGTGAAGAAAAGAACTCGGCTCAGAAGACCCAGGACCGACGTTATGTCGGTGCAAAAGAATCTGTCGGTTTCGTAATATGGGATGCCGCGCAAAGCTTTAATATCAACATTTTTTCAACCCGATTTATAACAAGTATTGTCGGTGTTGACCTCGGATTGCAAACAATCGTAAACACCATCAACAGCGTGTGGGATATCGTAAATGACATTTTTTTCGGTGCGGTTATTGACAAAACAAGAACCCGTTGGGGAAAATTCAGACCCTATCTTATGTTTCTTGCAATTCCCGGCTGTGTTCTGACCTGTCTTTACTGGCTTATGCCTCATTTGTTTGAAGGCACAACGCAGACGGATATAACAAAGCTTGTTTTCTATCTTCTTCTTACAGTTGCCCGTGAAGGTATAACAACGTTCCAGACAATTTCAAGAACGGGTCTGATGTCAACAATTACTCCACACCCGAACGACAGAACAAGACTTATTACTCTTGCAAACTTTGCTTCGGGCTTTTTCGGAGAAAAGCTTCCCGAGCAAGCGGTAACAATTCTTATTGATATTCTCAGAAGTATGTATCTCAATGATGCGGGTAAGCTCGCAAAGGCATACACTAATCTTTTCGTCGGTATGGGCGTTTTCACAACGGTTGCATCAAGCGCATCCTCTTTCTGGTTCTTCTATAACTCAAAAGAAAGAGTTATGCAGTCAATAAAAACGCCGAGTGTTATGATGTCAATCAAGTCTGTTATCAGAAACAAGCCTTTGCTTCTGATAACACTTTCAGATTTCCTCAGCGGATTTGCAATCAAGGGTAGTGAGGATGATTATTATACGGATGTTCTTCATTTCTCGTCGATGACTCTTGTTGCGGGTATTCCCGCCGCACCGATAAGCCCGATGAGCTATGCATGGGTTCCCTGGATGAGAAGGCGTTTTTCAAGCCGACTTCTTTACATACTTGCAAAAGAAATCGGTAATATTCTGTATATCCCCGTATTTCTTTTCGGATGCATAGGAATGAAAAAGGATTATTCGGGCGGTATGTACCAGAAGGTTGTTCCCATGGGAGTTGCAATGGCCTTGTGGGAAATCATCTGGACTCTCTTCTTCGGCCTTAAATCCGTTATCGGAACGGAAATGTATAACGAGGCGATGGACTACTGCGAATGGAAGAATGGCTATCGCACAGAGGCGATGGCTTCCGTTGCAAAGGGCATTGCCGCAAAGGTTTCATCAAATACAAGCACGGTTGTTACAACGGCAATCAAAAAGATGATCGGCTATGAGGCGAACGCATTCAGAATGGGTACCGAACAGACCGATAAGGTCAAGTTCTTCCTGTTTGCAATGTTCACGATTATTCCCGCAGTTACGGGTTCTCTCGGAATCATTCCCATGCTTTTCTATGACCTTGATAAGGAGAAGAAAGAAAAAATGTATGCCGAATTGCTTGAGAGACGCAAGCTGATGTCCGATGCGGTTGAAAGCGACGACGAAGCAATGCTCAGGCTGGCAACCGAGGCGCAGATAAGCATCGGTAAATAATAAATTCCTTGATTTTCAGGAGAAAACTATGGAAATAAGATATATCAAAGATAATGAGGCGGCGGATTACCAGAAGGTGTCTGCAGCATCTTTCATATGGAAATTTAATGCGGAAGAAGACAGTACCGTTGAAATGCCCGTTCTTGCCGCATTTGAAGAGGGCAGGCTTGTTGCCGGCGTCGAGATTTTTGATTTCAGGGTCAACTATTGCGGTAATTTCCTTAATTCGGTTGTTGTCAGCGGTGTATGCAGTCAGCCTGAATATCGCAGAATGGGCGGAATCCGTGAAATTATGAAAAAAATCGGAGAAACGGCCATTGAGAATGACTGGACTATGGGTTTTCTTCATCCCTTCTCAATCGAATATTACGAAAAATTCGGCTACTCAAACCTTAACCGTATGTTTGCAATAAAAATTCCGTTTGAAAAGCTTAAGCATATTCCACGCAACACGGACGTTATTCTTTATACGGGTGAACAATTTGAGGAGCTCAGCGAACTTCATGCAAAATGCGCCCTCAAAGAAAACCTGATGACTCTCCGTGAAGAGAAAAAACATTTCTGCGACAAACCTTTTGAAGAAGCGGATTACACCTATTTCAGACGTGATGCAAACGGCGTTGCTGACGGCTATGTTCGTTTCAATGTCAAAAGACCTGATGTGCTTAATGTTGAAGAATTTTTCGCACTGACCCCCGAAGCGGTTTACGGCTTAACAGGTTTTCTGAGAAACTATGACGGCATAGTTAAAACTCTCAGGGTAAGAAAGCAGTATCAGGGCAGTGACTTTGCCTGTATAGCAGACCGCATTGATGGGATTTCTTATGATTATGACGGTGGTGCAGCAGGCAGAATTTACAATATGCAGAAGTTTCTCGAAAACAACAAATATCCCGAGGAATACGGCAAATTCCGCGTTCTGAGCATTGATGAATTTGAACAGAACAACGGTATTTTTGAGGTTGAATATCAAAACGGAAAAGCGACGGTCACACGCAAGGAGGACGGCGATTACGATATTTCGCTTACTGCCCCTGCCGCCGCCAGGCTTATGCTTGCAGGTGAAGGTCATAATGCCCGTTCTGCTTTGTATATTGACGGCGTTGAAATCAAGGGGAATGCCGACGGCTTTTTCAGAGCTTTTCCTTACCGTCAGACAAGATTTGTTGACAGTCAATGGTCTGAATGAAAACAAGGGTAGCGGTTCAAGACACCTTTGCTGAGGTGGTTTATAAGTCGATTTGGTATGAATTACAAACACAAAGAGACTGCACGGTTTCCGTGCAGTCTCTTTATTATGTCGGTTTAACTTTTTTTGCGCTTATAACACCCCAGGCGGCAACGGCGATAAAGCCTGCACCGCAAACTGCGGCGGCAATCTTTTTGTATTTTGTTCCCTCGCTTGTCGGAATCTTTGAGGTCTGTGTCTCTGTATGGATTTCAGTTGAGGATTCTGTCTGTGCAGGCACAGCGGATGTTTGCGCTGTTGTCTGCAAAACGGTCTGCGTGACATAAACCTGTGAGATGATAACCTCTTTTTCGTAATAATAAAACGTCGGAGGTTGGGTTGCTTTTTGGGATGTCTGTTTTTTTGTTGTTTTGGGTGGCTTTGTTGTCTTTGGCTCTTTTGTTGTTCTTTCGGTTGTTTCTTTGGTGGTTGTTTCTTTTGTAGTGCGCGGAGTTGCTGTTTTTGTGGTTTTAACAGCAGTTGTTTCGTGATTGTATACGGGGTCGGAATTATCGGCGGTCGGTCGGATTTGCTTTACTGTTGTTTCGTCAGCAAGCTCATTTACCAGAGTGAAATAAAAGCAATCCGAGAGATTTCCCGCATAGTCGATGAAACGTACGCCGCATTCGATTTTCTCAGGCAAACCGCTGCTTATATGAAGACCAACCTCGCAGGTGCCGCCGTTATGCTCATCAATATACATTGCGCCGCTGAAATCATACTCTCCCGAGTCCGAAAAGCAGGGACTGCTTGCCATTGTCAGGACAAAAGGGGAGGCATCTTCAACCGTTAAGGAAATTCCCGCAAGAGTATTCTCTTTTTCAAGCATAGGGTCTTTGAACATCAGACACAGATAGACCGAATAATCATCAGGTACAAATTTTACTTTTACAGCGCCGAAATTAACAGAGCTGTTGCTATCGCCGTCTAAAATTTTGTATGTTGTTGCACCGTCCCACTCAACACCCTGATTGTTACCGTCAACAGTAACGCCTGTGGCTGTGAAGCACATTGCGAACACAGTCAGAAAAGCAATGGTCAGAACAACTAACCTTTTCATAATTTATCTCCTGAATTTATAATAACCTTATTTATCCTGCGGATAGACGATACCTGTCATTTTTCTGATTTCATCCATCTGACGGGTGATGTAAAGGGTTTGTTTATGCGTAACGACGGGACTTTCTTTCAGTCCGAGAGAAATACATTTGCAGAAGTGTGCAATCTGTTCTTCAAAACCGTTGCCCGCATACGGTGTAGGAATGGTTTGGGTTTCGCCGTTGTTGAAATAAAGTTCGATTTCCTGCGGCGCATAGAATCTGCGAAGATGCGCGTAACCCTTTGTGCCGTAAACATAGCCTTCATTGGGTTTGCGAAGAAGAATTGCGCTTGATATATCCGCGATTGCACCATTTTTGTATTTTATCAGAGCGCAGGTGTGACTGTCAACGCCGTTATACATATCGGACTGCGCATTTATTGTTTCAACATCTTTTCCGAGATACCATTCGGCAAAGTTCAGTCCGTAAACGCCGACATCAAGCAAAGAACCGCCGCCGTTTTCAGCCTTGAAAACATGATGGTCCATTTCATCCTCGTCCATTGTGTAGCAGAACTTACCCTCAACTCCGAGAATATCACCGAGAATCCCGCTTTCAACAATTTCAAGCATTTTCAGAGTACCGGGCACAAGTCTTGCCCACATTGCTTCCATAAGAAGAACGTTATTATCTTTTGCACAGCGGAACATTTCTTCCGCCTGCGCGGTGTTTACAGCCATCGGTTTTTCGCAAATAACGTGCTTGCCGTTATTCATCATAAGGCAGGAACAATCGATGTGACCCGAGTGGGGGACTGCAATATATGCGGCATCAATAACGTCTGACAGAGCCATTTTTTCGTAGCTGTCGAAACGCACGGGGATGTCAAATTCGTCGCCGAATTTCTCTGCGTTTTCTTTTGTTCTTGATGCAACGGCAACAAGCTCGGCATCGGAAACATTTTTTATTGCATTGGCAAATCGGTGAGCAATTGTGCCTGTACCTACTATTCCGAAACGTATTTTATTCATACTAACCCCTTCGTTTAATCGTTATGCATCAAGTTTAACACATTTATTTCCAAAAAACAACAAAAAAGATTGTTTAGGGTTGAGTAAGGGCTTGCTAGAGTGAAATTACTTGAACTAAATACGCCGTAAAGGTCGGAGTTCCTACCAATCAAAGCGCTTTTTTCTTCGCCATTATATTATTGAATGGTCGAGATTTAGCTGTCCGACAGCGGATAAAGGGATTCTTTGTGTTGACACAAAGAATCAGTTGTTGTAAAATTTAATAAAAAAATAAAGGAGAAAATATAATGGCAAAAATTCTTATCAGTCCCGGCAAATATGTTCAGGGCGCAGGCGAAATGAAAAAGCTTTATGACTACGCAAAGGGTTACGGCAAAAAGGCACTTGTTCTCATCACAGAATCGGGTTACAAGAGAATCGGCGCAACCGTTGAAAGCAGCTTTGCAGGTCAGGATTTTGAACTTGTTTTTGATTATTTCAACGGTGAATGTTCAAAGAGTGAAATCAACAGACTCATCAAGATTATGGAAGAAAAGGGCTGTGACCTTGTTATAGGTATCGGCGGCGGCAAGATTCTTGACACTTCAAAGGCTGTTGCATATTACTGCAAAACTCCCGTTCTTATCTGCCCCACAATCGCTTCAACTGATGCTCCCTGCAGTGCTCTTTCGGTTATTTACACTGATGATGGCGTTTTTGAAGAATATCTTTTCCTTCCTGCTAACCCCAATATGGTTCTTATGGATACAGATATCATTGCCGCTTCACCCGCAAGACTTACAGTTTCGGGTATGGGCGATGCACTTGCAACATACTTTGAGGCAAGAGCTGTTATGGCAAAGGATGCGGGCACTTGTGCAGGCGGTAAGGTAACTTGCGCTGCTATGGCGCTTGCAAAGCTCTGCTTTGACACCCTTATGGATGAAGGCGTAAAGGCAAAGATTGCTCTTGAAGCAGGTGCTTGCACAGAAGCTGTTGAAAAGGTTATCGAAGCAAACACTCTTCTGAGCGGTATAGGTTTTGAAAGCGGCGGTCTTGCAGGCGCACACGCTATTCACAACGGTCTCACCGTTCTTCCCGAATGCCATCATATGTATCACGGCGAAAAGGTTGCTTTCGGCACACTTACTCAGCTTGTTCTTGAAAATGTTGACGGTGATGAGCTCGAAAGAATCATCAGCTTCTGCATCGAGCTTGGTCTTCCCGTAACATTCAAAGAACTCGGAATTACCGAAGTTACAGACGAAAAGCTTATGGCTGTTGCAACAGCTGCCTGTGCAGAGGGTGACACTCTTCACAATATGCCTTTTGAAGTAACTCCCGAAAAGGTCTGCGCAGCTCTCAAGGCGGCGGATGCTTACGGAAGATATTTTCTCGGCGAATAAATAAAACAATACGGGACTGTCTTACATAGCGAAGGCAGTCCCGTGATTTTTGATTTCGGAAACCATCGGCTCTGCCGGTGGTTTTGACTTTCAGGTTGCCTGAAAAGCCGTAATGAAAGGTTTACAGACACCGCAGATAATAACAAGATAAACAAATCTTATTTGATTCTTTCAAGCTTTTTGTTTTTATCATATTGAAAATATACAGAACATATTGACAAACGGTTGCACATGTGCTAAACTATGGTTAGTACAAGTGCAAAAGTTTGAGAATGAAATCGAGGAGGTATTATGATAAAGAAGAAAAAAGAAAGCACGAAAGAAAAAATAATCCGTGTGTCCACAAATATGTTCCTTGAAAACGGATATTCGTCAACAACGGTCAAGATGGTTTGCGACGAATTGAAAATCAGCAAAGGTAATTTCACATTTTACTTTCCTTCGAAAGAAGATGTTCTTGCGGTGCTTACGGATTGGCTGTGTAAGTTTCAATGGAAAATGATAAAGGAAGAAGCGGATGACGGTATCAGTTCGTTGCTTGCCGTTTGCTTTGAACTTATGACAATGGCGGCGGCTTGCGAAGAAAACGAGGTCGCGAAGGACTTTTTTATTTCGACTTATCAGAGTCCGAAATGCCTTGAAATCATTCATAACAACGATACTGCCCGCGCAAAAGAAGTTTTTGCGGAATATTGCCCCGACTGGGCAGACGAACAGTTCAGAGAAGCTGAAATTCTTGTTGCGGGCATTGAACACGCAACGCTGAATGCTATTGATAAATCCGTATCGCTTGAAACACGCATTTCGGGTGCACTGAATACAATAATGACTATTTACAATGTACCCGAAGAAATACGCAAGATAAAAACGGATAAAGTTCTTGCAATGGATTATCGCTCGCTAGGCAAACGAATTTTTAAAGAATTCAAAGAATATGTTGAAAAGGTAAACGCAGAATAAACCAATTAGGATATGTAAAAATCAGGGTGTACTGATGATTTTAATACACAATGGAGGAATTTTTATGAAAAAATTATTATCATTCGTTCTTGCAGTAATTATGATTATTTCTGTTATACCTGTGGTATATGCAGCAGGAAACGAAACCGTTATTCTTTACACAAACGATGTTCACTGCGCAATTGACGATTACGCAGTGCTTGCAGCATACAAGACACAGCTTGAATCGGAAGGTAAGAATGTTATTGTTGTTGATGCAGGCGATGCCATTCAGGGCGAGGTTATCGGCTCATTGACCGAAGGCGAAGCTGTTGTTGATATCATGAATGCGGTCGGCTATGACTATGCCGTGCCGGGCAATCATGAATTTGACTACGGGATGGAAGTTTTCCTTGACCTTGCACAGAATAAGGCTGAATACGAATATATCAGCACTAATTTCCATTATCTTCCCGGCGTGAGACCTGTTTTTGCACCCTATGCAGTTGAGGATTTCGGAGCTTATCAGGTTGCTTTTGTCGGTATTTCAACTCCCGAAACCATAACCAAATCAACTCCCGAATTCTTTAAGGATGAAAACGGTAATTTCATTTACGGTTTCCCCAAATTTCCCGGCGGGATGACAAATGAAGCTCTTTACGAAAACATTCAGGAAAGTATTGATGCTGCTGTTGACGAAGGTGCGGATATTGTTGTTGCTGTAGGTCACACGGGCATTCTTGAAACCTCAGACGGTTGGAAATCAACCGATATTATCGCAAACACAGACGGCATAGATTATTATATCGATGCTCATTCACACGAAACAATTGAAAGCGCAGCATATAAAAATATCAATAATGAAGATGTTGTTCTCTCATCAACGGGTACAAAGTTTGCAAACTTCGGTGTACTCACAATCAGCGGTAACACAGCGGATTTTGAGCTTGTAAATCCCGATGGTATTGATGTTGAAACAATGTCCGAAACCGCAAAAGCAGCTTATAACACCGTTAAAGCAAAGATTGACGGCTATAACGAAGAAATAGCATATATTTTTGAAGAAATCGGAACATCAGAAGCAAAGCTTGTTGCCTATGATGACGACAAGAGTTGGGCAGTACGCAAAAGAGAAACCAATGCGGGTGATTTTGTTGCAGACGCTTACCGTGCGGTAACGGGTGCTGATATTGCGATTGCAAACGGCGGCGGTATCCGTGCCGATGTTGAAATCGGCGGTGTATCAAGAAAGAATCTTATGGATGTCAATGCATTCAATAACGATATGTGTGTTATTGAGGTTACAGGTCAGCAGCTTATCGATGTTCTCGAACACGGTGCACGTGAGTGCCCCGATCCCATCGGCGGATTCTTCCAGGTTTCGGGCGTAACCTTTGAAATCCATACATACAGAGAAACTCCCGTTATATGCGACCAGCTTGATAATTTCATCGGAATGGATGAAACAAAAGAACGCCGAGTTCAGAATGTTTATGTCGGCGATGATCCCGTTGATCTTGGAAAAACATATACTCTTGCAGGCAGTGCTTATGTTCTCACTCAGGGCGGCGACGGACTCACAATGCTTGCCGGATCAAAGGTTCTTCAGCAGGAAGCTCTGCTATGCGACAGCGAAATGCTTATCGAATATTTCATCGAAACTCTCGGCGGTGTTATTTCTGAAGATATGTACGGCAATCCCGACGGTGACGGCAGAATCGCAATAATTGACGGTGTTTCCGATGATATTGAATATGATTATGAAATCAGATACGGCGAAACAATCACTGTTGAAGTTAATTCTGAAGAAACAACAATCGTAAAATTCGCTCCCGAAACAAGCGGAAAATATCTGCTCAAGGCTCAATCCGATGAGCTTGATACATATTGCTATATGTATGAAAGGAACCTGGATGAGGCTGTTATGATGGCGGACGACGAAAACGGAGCAGATTTTGTTCTTGAATATGAATTTGAAAAAGGCGTAAATTATTATTTCGAGGTAAATACTTATTCGGAAGGCACTAATGAATTCGATATCAGTCTTGAGTGCGGACATTCATTTGAAAACGGCGTTTGCGGTGTGTGCGGTGAAACCTGTGACCACACAGAAATCGGCACGCTCGGATACTGTGCCTGCGGAGATATCTTTACAGGAAAAGATATTAAAGACGGCGATGAATTTGAACTTGAAAACAAATCGTACGATGACACTTTCTGGTTCAGATTTATTCCTGAGGTAAGCGGTACATATTCATTCAAATCCGTTTCCGAAAATGCTGATCCCGACTGTGCTCTTTATAACGCAGACAACGAATGGTTAAAACAAAGCTTTGACGTTAACGGTGCGGATTTTGACCTTGTTTATAACTTGGAAGCGGGCGAAACATATTATTTCAATGCTTACAACTGTTTTGATGAAGGTGCTTTCAAGGTTGTTTTAAGTCGTCTGACTCATACCGCCGATGACGGAAGTGTACACTATGATTTTGAAATAACAGAAGAAACATTTTCAAACTGCACGGAGCACGGTTATACGGAAGGTGTTTACTGCAGCAAGTGCGAAGAATTTATTTCGGGTCACGAGGAGTATCCTCTTGATGAAGAAAATCATATTGATGATGATTGGAACGCTGTGTGTGACCTCTGCGGTAAGGTAATCATTTATGATGAGGATTGCGAGCATATCTGCCACAGCGATAATTGGTTCCTGAATATGGTATGGAGAATAGCAAACTTCTTCCACAAGATTTTTGGAATTTTCCCCGAATGTGAGTGCGGTGAGGAGCATTACGGTAACGGTGTTTTCGAACGTACTCCCGTATTCTTCTGATTTTCAGTACAAAAACTCCTTGTGCAAACAAGGAGTTTTTGATGATTACTGCCTTTTCAGGGTGAAAAAGTCAGGTGTTTTAATGTGTAATTATCGGTTTGATTTATTCTGATATCAGAAAGTATTGACAAAATCGCACAGAGTGATATAATAATATAAACTAATATATAGTTTTAAGGAACCAGCTGTCTGCAGAGGATGTTGGTTCCTTTATGTTTTTTTGAAAGAAAACACAAATAATATATATTATCATAAAAGGAGACTGCGTTATGGAAATTCAACTTCAGGAACTTATTGAGCAGATAAAAAAAGACGGAGTGGATGCAGCTGAAACTCAAGCTGAAGCCATTATTGAGTCAGCAAAGGCAGAAGCTGAAAAAATAATTGCCGATGCGAAGGCTAAGGCGGATAAGATTATGGCTGATGCAAAAAGTGAAAATGCCAAAACAGTTAAGGCGGGCGAAGATGCCATCCGTCAGGCGGGACGCAACCTGCTTATCTCATTCAGAGAGAGTGTTAGCCGAGAACTTAAGGCAATTGTAAGTGATAATGTCAATTCTGTTTATTCTTCGGATGCGTTTGCAAAGCTTATTATAAATGTTGTTGAAAACTGGGTGGGCAAACCCGAAGCTGATGATGTTTCCGTGATTTTGAACGGCAGCGACCTTGCAACGCTTGAAGAAGCTCTTCTTGCAGAGCTTAAAGCGAAAATGCTCGGCGGTGTTACGCTTAAAGCAAACGATAATTTTGACGGCGGTTTCCGTATAGCTGTAAATAACGGTGCGGTTTATTATGATTATTCTGCCGAGGCTGTTACCGATATGCTTTCAAATTATCTCAATCCCAAGGTTACCGCACTTCTGAAAGAGGCTGAATAATTATGGCTGAATATTATCTGATATCCCAATTGCCGTCTCTTGACGGAATTAACGAAAACACGCCTCTTCCCATAACATCTGAGAGATTTGAAGAGCTTTGCAACAGATTCCTCGGCAAAAAATCGCAGGGCGAATCAAAAAAAATAAGCCTTGCACCTTCGAGGAATCCCGAAAAATCATCTTCTGCATTGATTGAAAGATGGAATGAGGGCGAACGTAATCTTCGCTTGGCTCTTGCAAAGATTCGTGCAGAGAAACTCAACAAGCATTTTGATGCGGATATTCAATCTTTTTCTCCCGTGCTTCTGCAGGCAGTACGCACAGCCGTTGAAATCGAAAGTCCCATGGAGGCTGAAAAATTTCTTAACAAATACCGCCTCGATTTTCTTGAAACACTCAGACCTATGGATTCATTTTCGGAAGAATTTGTTTTTTATTACGGAGTTAAACTTAAACTCATTGAACGCATAAGAAAATTTGATGCAGAAAGCGGAGAAGTTGCATACAGAAATATTTATAACTCTATCATGAACGGAGAAAGATCGGAGGTTATACAATGACCGAAAACAAAGGCAAGGTAGTAAGCATTAACGGTAACCTTATATCCGTAAGGTTTGAAGGCAATGTTTCAATGAATGAAATTTGCTTTGTTAATGTTGACAATACAAAACTCAAAAGCGAGGTTATCCGTATCAGAGGAAACATCGCACAGATTCAGGTTTACGAAATGACAAACGGAATCAAATGCGGAGATGACGTTGAGTTCACGGGCGATATGCTTTCAGCACAGCTCGGACCGGGCCTCCTCGGTCAGGTTTATGACGGCCTTCAGAATCCGCTGCCCGTTTTGGCAGAGCAGGCAGGTTGGTTCCTTGAAAGAGGAATTTACGCAGACGGACTTAATGCCGAAAGAAAATGGGAATTTACTCCCACCGCAAAAATCGGCGATACTCTGCGTGCGGGCGAATATATAGGCACCGTTCCCGAAGGACCTTTTACACACAAGATTTTTGTTCCTTTTTACCTTCTCGGCAACTACACCTTGAAGTCAATTTCAGATAAGGGTGAATATACAGTCAACGAAACAATTGCAGTTCTTACGGACGAAAGAGGCAGGGAAATTCCCGTTTCAATGTCGTTCAAATGGCCTGTTAAACGTGCCGTAAAATGCTACAGTGAAAGACTTGCTCCCATTGAAACAATGGAAACGAAGGTGCGCCTTATAGACTCTTTCTTCCCTGTCGCAAAGGGCGGAACCTACTGCACACCGGGTCCTTTCGGTGCGGGTAAAACTGTTTTGCAGCACACCACATCAAAGTATGCGGATGTTGATATCGTTATCATCGCTGCCTGCGGTGAACGAGCAGGTGAAGTTGTTGAAACGATAACCGAATTTCCTGAGCTTACCGACCCGAAAACGGGCCGTTCGCTTATGGAACGAACCATAATTATCTGCAACACATCATCAATGCCCGTTGCATCGCGTGAGGCGTCGGTTTACACCTCGGTGACTCTTGCCGAGTATTACCGCCAGATGGGTCTTAATGTTCTTATGCTTGCTGATTCAACCTCGCGTTGGGCTCAGGCTCTTCGTGAAATGTCGGGCAGACTTGAAGAAATTCCGGGCGAAGAAGCTTTCCCCGCATATCTTGAATCATATATCGCCGCTTTCTATGAAAGAGCAGGCTATGTTCTTCTTCCCGACGGAAGCAAAGGTTCCGTCACAATCGGCGGCACGGTTTCTCCCGCGGGCGGTAACTTTGAAGAACCTGTTACCCAGGCAACCCTCAAGGTTGTCGGTGCATTCCACGGTCTTTCCCGTGAGCGTTCCGATGCAAGAAAATATCCCGCAATCGACCCGCTTATTTCCTGGTCGAAATATAAAACAGTAACAGATTCCGCAAAGTCGAATTTCTGCAAAAATATTCTTCTTCACGGTGATGAAATCGGTTCAATGATGAAAGTTGTCGGTGAAGAAGGTACAACTCTTGAGGACTATATCATATATCTTAAATCGGAAATGCTTGATTCTGTTTATCTCCAGCAGAACTCGTTTGATCCGGTTGATGCCAACTGCGGCACAGCACGTCAGCGCTATGTAACAGATAAGCTGATATATGTACTCGGCAGTGAATATAAACTCGATGATAAGGATGATGCAAGAAGCTTTTTCAACCGTATGCGTCAGAAATTCATCGACTGGAATTACACGGAATTTGAAAGTGAGGCTTTTGCAAAGGCAGAGGCTGAAATTGATGCAATATATGCCGACGGTCAGGGCGAAACAAGCCGTGAGGCAGAGCTTTTGTTAAAGGACGGTGAGTGATAATGAATAAAGTTTTCAACAGAATTGAATCCATCACGGGTAATGTTATCACCGTTAAAGCAGATGGCGTGAGAAACAATGAGCTCGCTCAGATCAACACCCGATTCGGCAAATCTCTTGCTCAGGTCAATAAAATTGACGGCGATATCGTTTCCTTGCAGGTTTTTGCAGGCGGTCAGGGTGTTTCAACAGGCGATGAAGTGCGATTTTTAGGCCACGAAATGCGCGTTTCGTTCAGCGAAGACTTGCTCGGCAGAATTTTTAACGGTTCAGGTGAGCCTAGAGACAGGGGACCCGCTCTCAACGATAATATGAAATCTATCGGCGGACCTTCCGTTAACCCCACAAAGCGCATTCTCGCAAACCGTATGCTGAGAACAAACATTCCGATGATTGATATGTTCAACACACTTGTTGTTTCGCAGAAGCTCCCCATATTTTCAATTTCGGGTGAACCCTATAATCAGCTTCTTGCACGAATCGCGCTTCAGGCTGAGGCTGATGTTATCGTTCTCGGCGGTATGGGTCTTAAATATGACGATTTTCTCTATTTCAAAGACGAACTTTCAAACGGCGGTGCGCTCAGTAAAACTGTTATGTTCATTCATACGGCATCCGACCCCACAGTTGAATGCATGATGATTCCTGATATGGTGCTTGCGGTTGCGGAGCAGTTTGCGTTGCAGAATAAGGATGTTCTCGTTCTTCTTACCGATATGACAAACTTTGCCGACGCAATGAAAGAAATCGCCATCACTCAGGAACAGGTTCCTTCAAACCGCGGATATCCCGGTGACCTTTATTCACAGCTTGCATCACGTTATGAAAAGGCGGTTGACTTTGCCGATTCGGGCTCCGTTACCGTTCTTGCGGTCACAACAATGCCCGGTGATGATGTAACCCATCCCGTTCCCGATAATACAGGTTATATTACCGAAGGTCAGTATTATCTTAAGGGCGGACGCATCGAACCTTTCGGTTCACTTTCGCGACTCAAACAGAATGTCAACGGCAAAACCCGTAAGGACCACCCTGCACTTATGGATGCAATGATCCGCATGTATTCTTCCTATAAAGAAACTCTGGAAAAGAAGAATATGGGCTTTGCAATGACACGTTGGGACGATAAACTTCTTAAATACGGTCAGCTTTTCGAAAACAAACTTATGGATTTGTCAGTCAACCTTTCTCTTGAAGAAGCACTTGACCTCGGTTGGAAAATCCTTGCAGAATGTTTTGAAAAGGATGAAACCGGAATCAAATCCGACCTTACAGACGAGTTCTGGCCCGTCAGATAAGGAGGATTGAAGTGGCAAAAATCAAACTGACTAAAAATGAGTTGAAGATACAGAAGGATGCCCTTAAAATGTATCGGAGATATTTGCCTACTCTGACACTCAAAAAGCAGCAGCTTCAGGCTGAAATACGCACTGTTGAAGCAAAAGCCGAGGCGGTAAGGAAAGAAAGAGAAAACCTTGAAAAAGGTTTCGGTTCATGGATTGCCGTCTTCAGCGAAACAGACGCTTTTCCCGAAGGAATAATTACGGTGAGAAATATCCGTAAAGGCCGAGGAAATATTGCGGGTGTTTCAATACCTGTTTATGAAGGTGCTGATTTCTCCCGAGGAGACTATGATTTATACGAAACACCGCTCTGGGTTGACATAGCCGCGGACCATATGGAAAAGGCAATGTCGCTCGACCTTGAAGCGGAAGTGTTGGATGAACAGGTCAGACTTCTTGAGGAAGAGCTTCGTGCAACCTCGCAGAGAGTTAATCTGTTTGAAAAGGTAAAAATTCCCGAAACAGAGGAAAACATCAAAAAGATATCAATTTATATGGCGGACCAGCAGGTGAGTGCCGTTGTCCGCTCAAAGATTTCGAAACGCAAAATTGCGGCGCGAAATGAAATGTCTTCGGAAAGGGAGGTGTATTCATTATGATAGTGCCTATGAAAAAAGTTTCTCTCATCATTATGGGAGATAAAAAATCCGATACCCTAAAAAAACTCCGCAAGCTCGGTATTCTTCACATTGAATCGGTTGAAGGCTCGGGCAAGAAGCTTGAAGAACTCAAAGAAAGAGTATCTTTGCTTGAAAGTGCGCTTTTCAGCGTAGCCGAGAAGAAAAACAAAAAGGTAAAGCAAGAAAATATCGATGCGGCAAAAGCGATTTCCGTATCGGAAGAAATTGCTGCTCTTGAGAGTGAAAAAAAGTTTTGTTCAGCTGAAAAAGTCACTCTTGCAGCAGAGCTTGACCGAATTTCGGGTTGGGGTGATATTGACCCCGAAAAGTATGGAATATTAGCTGAAAAAGGTATTGATATTTCGCTTTACGAAATGCCGGTTAAAGAATATGAAAATCTTGGCGAAGGTGTAAAAACTCTGTCGCTTGAGAAAACAAAATCTTCCGTTAAGTTTCTGTTAATCAAATCAGGTCTTGGCGCAGAGGCGGAGGTTGTTGATTCGTTAAAGGCGTACCGGTTTGAAATGCCCGCAACGTCAACGGCTGAATTAAGACGGAAAACCGAAGATTTAAATAATCGCATCAAAGAAATCGATGGAAAAATTTCGTCATTTGCAAGCTGTGCAGACGGCATAAAAAAGGCAATAAAAACCTGCGAAAAAGAAATTGAATTTGAGGTTTATGCAACGGGTATGGCAAATGAAAATCTTTCCGATGTAACCGTTTCGTATTTTACGGGTTATGTTGAAGAAGAAAACCTTGAAAGCCTCAAAAAGACAGCAAAAGAAAATTCCTGGGGTCTTCTCGTTGAAGAGCCTACCGAAGAAGATAACGTTCCCACCAAGCTTAAAAACAACAAATTTGTAAGTCTCATTTATCCGCTGACCGACTTTCTCGGAACGGTTCCGGGATATTTTGAATATGATATTTCGGGTTGGTTCTTGGGATTTATCCTTATATTCTTCGGAATCATTTTCGGTGACGGCGGATACGGGATTCTTATCTCTGCCGTCACGGGCATTCTGATTGCAAAAACACTTGCATCAAAGAAAAAAGTTCCGCCCGCATTTCTGCTTATCGGTCTTTTCGGTCTGTCAACGATTCTTTGGGGAACGCTGACATGTACGTGGTTCGGTCTTTCAACCGAACAGATTCCCGAATGGCTTCAGAAACTGTCGGTGCCCGTTATTTCAAATGTTTATGAAGACAGAATATGGTATCCGCCGTGGACAAACGGTGAGTACGGACTCACAACCGCACAGAACCTGCAGATATTCTGCTTCTCGCTGGCACTTGTTCAGCTGACTGTTGCACACATCAAGGTTGCAGCACGAAACAGAAAATCAATAAAGATTCTCGGCGATATAGGTTCAATAATGCAGCTTGTCGGCATCTTTTATGTAGTACTCAGCTTCGTTGTAAACGCTCAGGTTTTTCCGTTCGGTCTTGTGATAAGCGGAATTCCCGTAGGCACGGTTGCTCTGGTTCTTGTAATTGCGGGATTCATTATGAGCTTTGTATTCTCGAACTATGACGGAAGCATCGGCAAATCGATTCTTGAGAGCTTAAAGAACATCGTTTCCGTGCTGCTGGGCGTTGTCAATGTTTTCTCGGATATTGTTTCCTATATCCGTCTTTGGGCGGTCGGTCTTGCCGGTGCGGCAATATCTGCAACGGTCAACGAACTTGCAAGCCCTATGCTCGGCAATTTCTTGTTTATGATAATTGCGATTGTGCTTCTTGTGTTCGGTCACGGACTGAATATGATATTGAATGTTCTTTCGGTTATCGTTCACGGAATCAGACTCAATACACTTGAGTTTTCATCGCATCTCGATATGTCCTGGAGCGGACATAAATTCAGACCTTTTGAAGAACAAATTGAAAATTAAGGAGAGATATTATGAATTTCGGATTATTAGCAACAGCTTTGGCAATGGGTATTGCCGCAACAGGCTCTGCAATCGGTATCGGCATTGCAGGTCAGGCATCAATCGGCGCATGGAAAAAGTGCTATATGAGCAATAAAGCAGCACCTTTCATTCTTACCGTTTTTGCAGGTGCACCGCTTACACAGACCATCTACGGTTTTCTTCTTATGCAGCAGATGAGTTCATCGGATGCAGACCCCGCATTCCTCTTCGGTCTCGGTATCGCATCGGGCGTTGCAATGGCTGTTTCGGCGGTTGTTCAGGGTAAGGCAGGCGCTGCAGGTGCAGATGCTCTTGCAGAAACAGGCAAAGGCTTCTCGCAGTACATCACCGTTGTCGGTCTTTGCGAAACAGTTGCGCTTTTTGCACTCGTTTTCAGCATGGTTGCCCTCGGATAAAATTAAAAACACATCAGAACCGACGGATTAAAATCCCGTCGGTTTTTTGTTGCATCAACAGAAAACGGAAAATTTTTGATGTTGGTTCTGCATTGAAAATACTGTATAAATATGATATAATCTTAAAAATATTTTTAAACGGGGAGGAAAAAATATGGCGTGGTATGACGAAGCCGTATTTTATCATATCTATCCGTTGGGGTTGACGGGTGCTCCGAAGCTCAATTCTTACAGCGAGCCTGTGCACAGACTTAACACTTTGATTCCGTGGATTTCGCATATAAAAGAAATCGGCTGCAATGCTCTTTATATCGGACCGCTTTTTGAATCTGTCGGCCACGGATATGAAACAACAGACTATAAAAAACTCGACAGCCGTCTCGGTACAAACGAAGACCTGACAAACTTTGTGGCGGAGTGTCACAAACAAGGAGTTCGGGTGATTTTTGACGGTGTTTTCAATCATACGGGCAGGGATTTTTTTGCGTTCAGGGATATAAGGGAAAACAGAGAAAACTCTGCTTACAAAGATTGGTATTGCAATGTTAACTTTTGGGGTAACAACTCATTTAATGACGGCTTTTCTTATGAAAACTGGGGCGGCTATGACCTTCTTGCAAAACTGAATCAGCGCAATCCCGATGTGAGAGATTACATTTGCGATGTAATCCGTTTCTGGGTAAAGGAATTCGATATTGACGGAATCCGTCTCGATGCGGCAGATGTTATGGATTTTGACTATATGAAGGCACTCCGTCAGGTTGCAAATGAAGTCAAGTCTGATTTCTGGCTTATGGGTGAGGTTATTCACGGCAATTACTCGCGCTGGGCAAACGACGGAACACTCCATTCCGTAACGAACTATATGCTTCACAAGGCTCTTTATTCAGCACATAACGACCATAACTATTTTGAAGTTGCCCATACAATCAAGTATGTCGGCGATATGGCGGGCAACCGCCTGAAGCTCTATACTTTTGTTGATAACCACGATGTCGAACGTATTTACACAAAGCTTCGAAACAAAGTACACTTTGTGCCCGTACACATTATGCTATATACATTGCCGGGAATTCCGTCAATTTATTACGGCTCTGAATTCGGCATTGAAGGCAAAAAAGAGCGCGGGTCCGACGATTCCCTGCGTCCCGCACTTGATTTTGATGATTATAAGGATGCGATAAACACCAACCCTTGCACACAACTTATTTCGGCACTCGGAAAAACCCGCCGTAACACACCCGCACTTTGCTACGGCTATTACAGAGAACTTCAACTGCAAAACACGAATTTTGCTTATGAAAGAACACTTGACGGAAAATCGGTAATTATCACGGTCAACAATGCTGATAATGAAATCACAATGACTCTTCCCGCCTCGGGTGAATATTCGGGTGCCTTGTCAGGAGAAAAGGTTACCGCGAAAGACGGGTATGTTCAGATGAAAGTGCCTGCCAACGGCGGCGAAATATGGATTTCTGCCGATATTCAGGCTGAAATCAAAACACCTGTTAAACCGTTGGAAATAAAGATTATTTCCGAGCCTGTAAAAGTTGAGAAAGAACCAGAAGTCAAAAAAACAACGGAAGATAACAAGTCCGGACAAGTGATTGTCAACCTGAATAAACCCTATGAAGAAATGACTGTAGAAGAGCTTCAGGAAGCAATTCTTGAAAAGATGAGGCGTAACGGTCCCGTGACCGATTATATGTTGGGCACGGTAAGAGAAAACACACACCACGGTTCATTGATAAACTGGGTTAAAAGCTTTAATTGAATTTTTTTAAAACCGACGGATTCCCCCCGTCGGTTTTTTGTGATAACCCAAAATAACCGTATCTGTATTGTAATTATTGAAAAATATTTCATCAATACGACTTTGATTATTAAATCTTAACAAATATTCTGGGTTTTGATTTTTTGTAGGTTATGCTATGAAAAATGCAGTCAAAAAAGCGATATCAGTTCTGCTTATTGCGGTAATGCTTTTCGGCGCCGTTTGCGGGATTTGTGGGGGGTGATTTGCCCGAATTCAATCTTTTCAGCACCAAAGCCGAAGTGAAAATGTCCAGTAGAGCATGCGGCGAAAATCTTACATGGACACTTGATGGGTCATCTGGTGAACTGACTGTCAGCGACACAGGTGCGATGACGAATTGGTCATATTATTCAGTTCCTTTATTGTTTATGATGCAGAAGGCAACATCGTTTCTGCAGACAATGACCTCAAAAGCAGGATTCTTTGATAAGCTGATAGCATTCTTCAAAAACATCTTTGGTCTTACCAAGACAATCCCTCAGGTATTCAAAGGCATATATTAAAATTAACTCCCGTACAGTTTCGGCTGTACGGGGTTCTTTATAATCAGTACTTTCAGAATAATCAAAAAATGACATAAATAAACTCCGAACAAAAATGAATAAAGACCGCCTGAACAATAAATGTTTCAAGCGGTCTTTATTATATGATCCGATAACGATAATCACGAAATGATGTGATAAAGTGCAAAATTACATGCCGCAGATGGCAAAGCTCAAATCTCTTTTTCGCCCTCGAGCATTCCGTATTTCTGCTTTACTCTGTCGAGTTTCTCAAGAAGCGGTCTGCCGAAAACGAACATCATAATTGCGGTGCAGATGCCCTGACTTACATTCACGGGGAAGCCCGATGCAAGTGAGGCTGTTATTGTTGCAAAACTGATTTCGGGCATCATAATGAAAACGTGTGATGAGTCAAGAATCGGACCTATCCAGAATACATTTGCCAGAAAGCCAAACACAGCCATAACCCACGGCTTCCTTGTTTTACTCCTGATAAACACAAAACCCGCAAGCATTCCGCCCGCACCGTAAGCCATCATCTGCCACGGCATATATGCACCCTGACCGTAGAAAAAATTGCTTGCGAATGCGGTTATTGCGCCGACGATAAATCCCGCTTCGGGACCGAATGCAATACCCGTGAGCATAATTATCGCAAACGCCGCTTTGAAATGGGGAATCGGAATAACAACACGCCCGATAACAGCAAGCGCAATCATAACGGCAAGAATAACAAGCTCTCTCGCTTGCGGTTTTCTTTTCTCAAACATCATAAAGAACGGAACAGAAAGTTCGATTATGATGAGAACGCCCGTTATGTAGTAACCTTTGCCCGGAAGCTTATCTCCGAGAAACAAGGTCAGAGGAATCAAAGCAAGGAACACAATCAACATAGATATGTTTGATTTTTTCATACTGTTCCTCCCTTGTTTTTTCTGTATAACTCAACAACATTTTTAGCTGTGACAGCATTTTTGAAAATATGCTTGCTCATTCTGTTAGCCGCCGTTGTGTAGAAACTGTTTCCGCCAAAGAATTTCTGCGGTGTGTCGGTTGTAAGTACCTGACCGTCAAAGAACATACTCACTCTGTCGGCATATTTTGCACAGAATTCAACGTCGTGAGAAACCATCAGAATTGTTATTCCCTGATTTTTCAGCTTGTTGAGAATATCTGCAAAAGTTTCTTTGAAGAAGCTGTCCATACCCTTTGTCGGCTCATCGAGAAGAAGAATTTTCGGCTCGGTGAGAAGAACTTTTGCAAGTGCAGCTCTCTGCTGTTCACCGCCCGATAAATCATAGGGGTGGTTGGTAAGAAGATCTGTTATCTGACAGATTTCTGCAACTTCGGTTAACTTGTTTTTGTCCTTTGTCATTTCTTCAAGATCTTCTCGGACAGTCTTTTTGACAAACAGACTTTTGGGGTCTTGAGGTAACATTGATACACAGTTTCTGAAAAGCTCACCCGACTTGAATTTGTTTGCAGGCTTACCGAAAATCTTGATTTTGCCTCTGTAGGGTTTACAGATTCCGCAGATTGCTTTCAACGTTGTGGATTTTCCCGCACCGTTGCCGCCGACAATTGCAGATATACTGCCCGACGGAATATCCATACTGACACCTCTGAGAATATCGGGGGTGTCTTTTTCATATCTGAACCATAACTCATTGAGCAATATTGCAGGATTTACGATATCTTCATCAATATTTTTGCAAGGAATCTCTTTGATTTCAGGTTCGGTTTCAAATTCTTTATTGAGCCACGCTCTGCCTTCTCTGACAGTCAGAGGGCAGTCGCCGTTACCGTTTGCGTTATAGAAAACACGAACGGGAGTCGGCATTGCAGTAAACATCGGGTTGTTCTGTTCATAAAGAAGTCTGCCGATATTTCTCGGAGTATCATCTGCGATAATTTTGCCGTTATCCATAACAATTGCTCTGTCAGCATAGGGGAAAATATCCTCAAGACGGTGCTCGGTTATGATAACGGTTGTGCCGAGTTCGGTGTTTATTTTTCTGACTGTGTTCAGAAAATCCGATGACGCAATGGGGTCAAGCTGACTTGTAGGTTCATCGAGAATAAGCACTTCGGGCTGCATTGCCATAATTGACGCAAGGTTGAGAAGCTGTTTCTGACCGCCCGAAAGCATGGTAACATCTCGGTGAAACCAATCCTGAATTCCGAAGTAACAAGCCATTTCGGCAACACGGGAACGCATTGTTTTCTGGTCGCATCCGAGGCTTTCAAGGCCGAATGCAAGCTCGTGCCAGACTTTATCGGTTACAATCTGGTCATCGGGATTCTGCATTACATAACCGATTTTTGATGACTGTTCTCGGTTGTCTGTATCTTTAAGCAAAACACCGTTGAAATATATTTCACCCGTTCTTTTTCCGTGGGGTGTGAGAACGGTTTTAAGGTGTCGGAGAAGAGTTGTTTTGCCGCTTCCCGATTTTCCGCAGAGAACAATATATTCACCTTTTTCTATTTCAAGCGACACATTGTCGAGCGATTTTCTGTTTTTTGAGGTCGGATACAAAAAACTCAGATTTTCGATTTTGAAATGTTCCATTGTATAACCTCCTTGATGTTCATTATTGTCGGAATCATAAGATATCCGAGATACGCAATAAAGCCGATTATGTTAACACCTTTTATCGGTGTGATATTTCTTTCAGGCAGGAATTCGGCATTCATTCCGCCGTTTGCGGCAAAAAAGATTACAACGCAGAGTAAAACAAGCATAACCGAAGCCAAAATCCAATCCGTTGCTGTCATTCGGTAAACAGTAAAGCTTGTCCGTTTTGATGTGCCGTAGCCTCTTGAGCGCATTGAATCGCTTGTTGTGATGCTTCCTTCAAGTGCCCACGAAGTGAGAATGCCGATAACTGTTATTCCCGAGTTCAGTTTATCTTTAATTGACGATTTTTCCGACGTGCCTTTGCCGATGGAACTTCGGACACCGATAATCTGTTTTGCCTTTTGAAGAAGATTCGGTATCATACGGAACACCATAACGAGAAGCAATGACAGTGACGGTGCGAGATTTCCGAAAAGACAGGTGAATTTGTCGCCCGTCAGTACCTTGCCGTAGCATCCGAACCACAGAAGCATCAGCACGAAAGTTGCTGCAACCGCCACACCGTAGATGAGCGCTTCAAGGGTATATGGTCTGTCGAAATATGTAAAAAGAACCGTCACACCACGGGTGTTCACTATCGGATTGAAAAGCGTGACGAATATGAAAAGCGGTATCATCAACAATATATTTTTAATTCCTTTTCTGCCGCCCAGGAATAAGTAATACACTCCGCTTGCGAAAATTCCCGCAAGCAGATAAACGGGGTGCTGCAGAAGAACACCGAAGCAGATTGCTCCGACGAAAAACAGCAGATTCACCGCAGGATGAAGTTTTGAGAACGCGTCTTGTTTCATAGTTTCACCGTTACTTTTTCTTTGCTTCTTTCAGTCCCGAAGTCTCCAATGCTCTCGGCCACGGACCGAGAAAAGCTTTTATGCGTGACATTGTTACCACATCAAAATCAGTTTTTTTAGGCAATCTTCCGATCTCTTCACTTTTTTGACGAAGGGTTTCAATTGCCCATTCTTTCTTTTTATGATTTATCATTATCTTTCACCAAACAAAAAAACTCTTTCAACCCAAATAGGTGAAAGAGCAAAAGTCATAAATATATAGCAGATTTGACCCGAAATTTCAGGTGCAAGTCGGCTGTACTCTTCCATCCAAAGATAATAAACCAAATTACGGCAGGTGTTCCGACTTATGTGACAAAGCACAAACACGGTAATGGAGGTTGCTCGGGAATCTGACCCGATTTCCCTTTTAATCTACTCCGCCAAAGCGTTTCGAACCGTAATTCAATTATATTGTTTTTCAAAACCGATGTCAAGGTCTGAACCTATGAATATGAAATCGAATTTCGAGCCGAAGGCAATCTTGAATATGATTATTCAATCAATGCCGCAAGCGGAAGAATCGTTGATTTTGACCGTGATTACGATGCTCCCGACAGATTTGAAGCTTTTGGGTTTGTTGGATTTATCAAAAATCTCCTTGCAAGGCTTTTCGGATAATTTTCGGTCAGAGATAAAAATATATTGAGAGGTGAATGAAAATGAAGAAAAAGATATTTGCAGTTTTAGTTTCATTGGCTCTGGTTTTATCGGTTGCCGTGTTTGGCGGATGCGCAGATAATAAACAGATTGAAGAAAACGTAACCCTTAATCAGGCGGAAGCTTCTGTGCCGACAGTGAAAAGCGGAGAAGTGGTAAGCATTACCCCCGATGCCGCAATTGATATTGCACTCGGTCACGCAGGTGTATCCAGAGAAAACGCCGTAATGTTCGGCACACCCTCACTTGACGAGGAAAACGGAAAGCCTCATTATGATATTGAATTCGGATATAACGGCTTTGAATATGATTATGAAATTGCAGTTGCTGACGGTTCGGTTGCAAAAGCGGAAAAGGAAGCTGAAAAGGTTGATGTTCCTGTGAGTAAAAAAACTCCCGAAAAAACCGAAGCTCCCGTAAGCAAAACTAATAACAACGGTTATATCAGCGTTGAAGCCGCAAAGCAGAAGGCTCTTGACGATGCGGGTGTAAAATCCGAAAATGCGGTATTCTTAAAAGCATACTACGATTCCGATGACATAGTTCCTCATTATGATGTTAAGTTTGAATCAAACGGCTATGAATACGAATATGAGATCAAAGCATCTGACGGTTCTGTTCTTGAAAAGGATGTTGATAAGGAAAGGAAACAGGTTAACACATCTTCAGCAACAAAGGAATATATCTCCGCAGATGAAGCCAAATCAATCGCGTATAACCACGCTTCCGTAAAGGCGGCAGACGTAAAATTCTCAAAAGCGGAGCTTGACCGTGACGATTTGATAGTCCATTACGATGTTGAGTTCGTTGCAGGTAATTACGAATATGAATATGAAATAAATGCCGAAACAGGCAAGGTTATAGTTTTTGACAAGGAATTCAACGATTGAGAAACCGAAACAAAATCACTGAATAAAAATTCTGAACCGCTTCACTTAAAGTGAGGCGGTTTTCTCGTGCGGGTTCAGAACAGTCATTGATATTGACAAACGGCGTTAACTGCATCAAATGAAGCGGCATCAGTTGCGACAGTTTGAATTTGCTGTATACAATCGGATTGTTTTGTGATAAAATTATTCTATCAAGATTAAGGAGGAGCAGAATGAATTACAGAAAGGATAAATACGGCAACGATCTGTCTGTTTTGGGCTTCGGATGCATGAGGTTTCCGAAAAAGAAGGGCAAAATTGATATGGAAGAAACCGAGCGGCAGGTAATGTCGGCGGTCAATAACGGTATCAACTATTTTGACACAGCCTATATATATCCCGGCAGCGAAGCAGCTTTGGGCGAAATATTCAGCAAAAACGGCATCCGTGATAAGGTGTATATCGCAACAAAGCTTCCGAATTATCTTATAAGAAGCAAGGAAATGCTGGATAAGTTTTTTAACGAGCAATTAAAACGTCTTCAGACCGATCATATTGATTATTATCTGATGCATATGCTGCCCGACACAAAAACATGGAACAGACTGAAAGGCGTCGGCATTGAGGAGTGGATTGCAGAGAAGAAGGCAAGCGGAGCAATCAGACAGATAGGTTTTTCTTACCACGGTAACTCTGAAATGTTCTGCAAGCTTCTGGATGTTTATGACTGGGATATGTGCCTGATACAGTATAACTATATGGACGAGAATTCTCAGGCGGGCAGACGAGGCCTGATGTATGCAAACGAAAAAGGAATCCCTGTTATGATTATGGAGCCGCTCCGTGGCGGAAAGCTTGTTAATAATCTTCCCGATGAAGCAAAACAGATTTTTGAAAATTATAAAATCAAGCATACTCCTGCGCAGTGGGCATTCCGTTGGCTCTGGAATCAGCCGGAAGTAACCGTTGTACTGTCGGGAATGAATTCCGACGAGATGGTAGCAGATAATATTCAGACGGCTTCAACCGTTGAAATCGGTGAAATGGGTCCCGAAGAAGAAGCCATGCTTCAGAATGTTGTAAAATCTATAAGTGCAAAGATGAAGGTAGGATGTACCGGCTGCGGATACTGCATGCCGTGCCCCAAGAATATTAATATTGTCAGAATTTTTGAGGCATATAACCGACGTTTTGCCGATAAAAAATTCAATGCTTTTACAGATTATATTATGTGTTCTGCCATGAGCGAAAGCTCGTCTCCCGCGTCCGCATGCGTCGGATGCGGCAAGTGCGAAAGTCATTGCCCTCAGAGCATTGAAATCCGTAAGCACCTCAAAGATATTGAAAAAGAGTTTGAAGGACCTGTTTATAAAATTGCACGCAAAGTTTTGTCGCTTATTTCAAAATCCTGACAATAATATAAAAACGGCAAGTGTGATTTTGTATGCATCAATAAACCCCGAAAGGATTGCAAAAATAATATAGCAAACGCAAATTGAATTCAAAGGGGTGTAAACGAAATGTCAAAGAACAATTCAGTAGTTCCTCAGGCAAGAGCCGCTCTTGACCGGTTCAGGATGGAAGCTGCATGAGAAGTCGGTGTTCCGCTACATCTTAAAATTTACAACTTGTGAAAACATAATATTAAGCAATTTGTATTCTGTAGAAACATAATCAATATAATGTGTTACAAAGCTGTCTTTGATTTCAAAGACAGCTTTTGAACTTTATGATGCGGATTTAATGATTTTGCACTCCGAAATCTGCCGTCTTTTTTATAAAAATTTTAAAAAATTTTTTCGATTTCTGCACTAAAGTACAATGTGCAAACCGAAAAAAGGTGATAAAATTACGATGTAAGAATGTATACTGACGAAAGTATACCCATTATGAACAACACGAAAGGAGAAATTTTTATTATGAAAATCATCAAAAAATCATTC
>JAZTZD010000026.1:0-8217 GCA_045637305.1 Acutalibacteraceae bacterium | reverse complement strand
CACGATGCGCTCCAAGCGAGTGAGACGACCATATTTCTGACCGACTTCTGTCATAGGTTCGAGTCCTATTTGGGGCGCCAAGATAAAACCATCTGAATTTTTCGGATGGTTTTTCTTTTTTGTGCACATATGGACTCGAAGGGGAGCGGTAGTGAATGACAGTCCGGTGGTCTGTCAGAGCCACCATAGATCGAGGACTGCACTTAAAGTCTAATGTTATTGATTTTATAATGCTGTTATGGTATTATTTGAATGGTAAAATTGTTGTTTGAACGGAGGTCGGTCTTGTGAATGATGTTGCAAAACATTATGATATATTGATAGATGAAGGTCAAGACCCTGTTTATGACCCTTACCAGTTAAAAGAATATATGAATAAATGGGACGGACAAGTTTTTATCGATGCAATGAAGCTTGATAAAACAAAATCCGTTCTGGAAATAGGTGTAGGAACAGGCAGGATTGCAGTTAAGGTTGCGCCTTATTGTAAATCATTTACCGGTGTTGATATTTCATTTAAGACTATACAAAAAGCAAAGAAAAATATTAAAGCTGGGTTATTCAAGAAGCCTGAGTTGATTTGCGCAGATTTTCTTGAATATGATTTTGACAGAACTTTTGATGTTATTTATTCAAGCCTTACATTCTTGCATATAAAAGAAAAACAAACGGCAATCAGTAAAGTTTCGCATTTACTTAATAAAAACGGCTTATTCTTTTTATCAATTGATAAGAACAGGGATGAATTTATTGACACAGGCACGTCAAAAATTCAAGTCTTCCCTGATAAACCTGAAGATATAAAGAAATATGCCGATAATGCATCGATGAAATTTCTTGATCAATTCGAAACAGATTTTGCTGTTATTTTAGTATTTTCAATTTAATAATTGAGTGATGATTTACATAATGAACATCATAAAAAATCCGAACCGTTCACTGTAAGATGAAAGGTTCGGATTTTTTTTAAAACTTGAAAAGTATCGTTTGTGTTTCAGTAACTTTGTAAGGCTCTATATAACTTATCTTCCCCAGTTGTACGGGCGGAGCATAAAGTCAACATCTTCTTTATTCTGGGGGATTGTTGCGAAGGATGAAACCCTGTCAAGACCGTGGGCTTTGAATCCGTCGTAAAGAGCCTCGTTTGCTTCGGGTCTCATCGGATTGAGGAATGAATACTTTCCGATATACTGATTAGCCTTGAAATATTCCCAGCTGAGATTTGCAACCTCAACATTGAAGCGCTGTTCTTCGGTTATGTCCGCATTAAGCGCCTTATTCCAGAGAGAATCAAGACGCATCACGGTGTAAAACGGATAGAAGCCTGACTGATAGTGCCAGTCAAAATCGAATGCGTGCGCAGTTGCCTTGACCTGTGCGGTCTGGATATCAAGAATTTTTCTGATATAGGGGGCGGCTTCCTCACCGTAATATGCCTTGAGAAAATCGTCCATATGATACTCAACATCGCAGTTGACATCCCACTGAAGCTTGCAGAGAAGATAGTTTCTCAGCTCATTGAATGCCGCATAATGACCGTCACCGCAGTTATAGACATAACCTGTTATTCCGATGTCGTGCATATACTGCATTGTTGGCTGCATTGTTTCAAAATTTGAGAAAAACTGCGCTGTGTTGAGGAAATTTATTGTGTAATCATAGATAAATGTGCGCTCTGCCAGTGTGACCCATACCGCAAAATCATCGGCAACCATTGTCCCGTTGTCGCCGTAAAGATTGTCAAATGTTTCGTTGCCGTCGATTGCACCGCATTCGGTAAGCAGATGGCTTCGGCACGCTCTGTGAAGCTCGCAAAGCACGGGAACAACGTTGGGATTGCAACGGAGTGATTTATCCTGCGGCGGGCGGTCTGTTTCGCCGTAGGCATAGAAAGTGAATGTGAAATCGGGGAATTCATCGTCAAGCGCATCGGCAAAAGCGTTTGTGAAAATAATCGTCGGAGCGGAAACACTTCCGTATTGTTCATATAGAGCTTCACAGGATTCACAATGGCAGTAATTTGAATTATCTTTTTGGCCGATATGAATGTATTTTGAATCTTTGTCGCATTCAAGAATTGCTTTTCTTGCGTTTTCAATTGCAATCGGGAGCACATCGGGGTGAGAAAGACAAACGTGGTCTGTTGTGCGGCTGCCGTCGGGATTCTGCGCAAAATATTCGGGATGCTCGCTGAAAAGAGCATCGGGAACAAGTCTGTCAAGGGTTACATCCCAAAGAACGAATGTCATTGCACCGCCGTATTCAGGGACTTCATAGTGGAATGAAACGTTCATTTTTGTTCTTGCACGGTGAGCGGCATTTGTACCCGCACAGTCGTTTCTGCGCACGGCAAATGACGGACGGACAATTCTGTTGATTGCGGCATCGATAATTACATCTTTGTTTTCGGGCACAACCTCAAGCTTGGGCGTGAACCAGCGCACACCGAGATATTCTTCAAGGAAGGTGTAAACGCCGTAAAGAGTGCCTCGTGAATCGCCGCCCGCAATGAGGAAATATGTTCCGTCGGAATAAAGCAGAAAGCCGTCAGCGCCGATTTCCTCACGGTTAACCTGTGTTATTTCAGCTTCAAGCTGTGTTTCGCCGAGAACAATCGCTTTTTCTCCGTTATAATCGGATTCGGAAATATGTTCAAGCTTAGCACCGCTGATTTTTTCAAGATATGTCTGCAATTCATCAACAGCTGTCAGAATGCATTCGTCGGGAGTATCCTGCGTTACGATAACAAAATCCGATTTGCCGTTTTCGACAATTGCCATAGGTGTGTTTATCTGCGGTGCGATATATTCGCCGTTGGTATAGCTGATGTTTGCTTTAACGGGAATAATGCCGAAAACAAACAGCAGCACTTCAATAAAGGATATTACTGCTTTTACATAATAGAGCATAAACATTCCTCCGATTATTTTATACATTTATATTAACATACCGTTATTTTATTTTCAAGCAATAACCGTTGAGAGCGCAAACATCGGGAGTGTTTTTGTGAAAATATCTTCAAAATCTGATAAAGGCAGAGGATTTTTGCCCTTTCCGATTTCAACGGTGTAAGCGGGTCTGTTGAAATATTCAATGAACCAATCCTTGAAGCCGCCGTGAGAGGCGAAACCTGAATTGTCAACAAGTCTGTAGCCGCTTGCCGCCGCAAGAACTTTGGCGATTGTTTCGCTTCTCGGAGGAATGATGTCACCGTATTGCCAGAAGATTTCTTCACCCTGACTGTGAAGGGCAATTGCCATTGACGGTTTCCTGATTTTTGAGAGATTTACAATTGCTTTTGTTTCGGGCTCGCTTTCGGGTACAGGCCCGCCGTATCTTCTGGGAGACGGACCGAGAATACCGCCTTCAATTTCGCTTTGACGCAGAATGTTCCAACCTGCGTTGAAATTGTGGTTGATGTCAACACCCCTTGCGTTTGAATTCCATAATTCGGACGAGGCAGATGATAATTCATTTACGAGAGTTGTGTATCCGCAGGCGGCGGAGGGGCCTTCAATCGCAATCTGCATTCCGTCAGGATTAACGCAGGGAACAATGATGATTTCGCGGGCGATTCTGTAAGAATCGATGCCCCATATCGGTGTTTTAGTTGCTTTTGAGCGCAGTATTAGTTCCGCCCAGCGCAGCGCAAGGAGAGTTGTCAGCCATTCCTGACCGTGAAATCCCGCGGCAATGAGCAAGGGGTCGGAACTTCTGCCGATGCTCAGCGAAAATATTTCTCTTGAACAAAGAGAACGCCCGATTATCCCTACATTGAGGAAGGGATAAGCTTTTTTCAAAGAAAAAAAAATATTTCTTTGATTTTCTGCTGTCATTACCGTCGGCTTTGTGATATAATCCATATGTATTCCTCCAAAATGTGATACTAAAAATATATTCACGGAGAACAGATAATAAAACCGAGGAGATTTTTATGGAGCTTTTTGAAAAAACGGTTAAGAAAAACTATGTCTATGAGGGCAAGATTATCAATGTCAGAAGAGACGATGCTGAAGTTCCGAGCGGAAGAATTGCAATCCGTGAGGTCGTTGAGCATCACGGCGGAGTCTGCGTTGCCGCAATAACTGACGAAAACGAGCTGATGTTTGTGCGCCAGTTCAGATACCCTTATATGAAAGTTATCCTTGAGCTTCCCGCGGGAAAGCTTGAAAAGGGCGAAGACCCCTTTGAGGCGGGCAAGCGCGAACTTGAAGAAGAAACAGGATGCGTTGCCGCAGAATATTATGATCTGGGTGAATTTTATCCCACTCCGGGATATTGCGGCGAAATCATTCACCTTTATGCCGCCTCATCGCTCACAAAAACTCAGGCTCATCCCGATGAGGACGAATATCTCGAGGTTGAAAAAATCCATATCGACAAAGCCGTTGAAATGATAATGAATAACGAGATACCCGACGGAAAAACGCAGGCGCTTGTTATGAGAGTTGCCGAAATGCTTCGTCAGGGTAAAATCAAGTGAGGAAAACAGAATGAAAAAAATTGTGCTTGCTTCTTCTTCGCCGAGAAGAAAGGAGCTTCTTGAAACGGCGGGAATCGAATTTGAAATTCACGTCAAAGATGTTGATGAGAGCATTCCCGAGGGAACAAACCCCACGGATGCGGCGGTTATGACTGCTTCAAAAAAGGCTAAGGCAGTTGCGGATGATTTTTCAGACTGCATTGTTATCGGTGCGGACACAATTGTTGTCTGCGACGGAAATATTCTTGGAAAACCCAAGGATTCAGCTGATGCCGTGCGTATGCTCCGTATGCTTTCGGGCAGAGAGCACGAGGTGATAACGGGTGTTTGTCTGATTTGCGGCGAAGATATCAGATGCTTTGCGAAAATCAGCAAGGTGAGATTCTATGAGCTGTCGGATGATGAAATCAATGCCTATGTTGCAACAAATGAGCCGAATGACAAAGCAGGAGCATACGGCATTCAGGGGCGAGGTTGTACACTTGTTGAAAGCATAGACGGCGATTATTTCAATATTGTCGGTCTGCCCGTTGCCGCTGTTGTGAAAGAAATAAATAAAATGCAATAAATCGCAAAAAAAGCTTGCATTTTAGCAGAATAAATAGGATAATAGGATAAAACTGAAAAGAAAGGAAGATTTTTTTGGAAGCCATACTTAATTTTGACCTTAGCATATTTGAATTCTTTGAGAAATTTGTAAGAATGGACTGGCTCACTCCCATTATGAAAGTTATAACAACCCTCGGAGATGACGGCATATTCTTTATCATTCTCGGATTGGTTATGCTGTTTTTCAAGAAGACAAGAAAAGCGGGCATTGTTGCACTCGGCGCAC
The DNA here is from genome assembly GCA_045637305.1 of Acutalibacteraceae bacterium. Taxonomy (GTDB): domain Bacteria; phylum Bacillota; class Clostridia; order Oscillospirales; family Acutalibacteraceae; genus CAG-177. The sequence goes on along the minus strand of JAZTZD010000026.1, from coordinate 2,899 downwards.
TTGTTGTTATGACTCTTCTCAACAACGAACTTCTCAAGCCCATTATGGAGCGTCCCCGTCCCTATAACCTCACCATTCTTCCCCAGGCTGCACAGAAAGCATTTGAAGAATACGGCAAAGAATTTGACTGGGTAGGTCTCTTCGGCAAGATTGACTGGACAATCGACAGATTCCCCGGCTTCGCCGATAAATGGAACGCAGGCTACGTCTGGCCCGATATCGTTGACTATATGTCATCAAAATCGCTTTCATTCCCCTCGGGTCACACTTCATCGGCATTCACTTTTGCAATGGCAATAACACTTGTTCTCAAGAATAAGGGCGCTGCAATTACTTCATTTATTTTCGCATTCCTTATGGGTATTTCAAGAATATATGTCGGTGTTCACTATCCCACAGACGTTATCGTCGGCGCATTCGTTGGCATTCTTTATGCAATCATCGGATACTTCATTTTTGCAAAGCTTTACGATGTTGTTTATCCCAAAATCGAGAATGCGATAAAAAACAGAAAAGCTAAAAAATCTGCATAAAATTCATAAAACCGACAGGCTGTATCATTTACGATACAGCCTGTTTTTTTGTATATAAAGCCAAATAAAAAACGGCTGTGTCCGTAATGGACACAGCCGCAATTGTTATGCGATTGATTTATCAGTCAGCCTTGGGAGCATAGAGGTCCTTAAGACGAACGGGATGGTCGGATGTCTCAGCTGCTGTCTGCTCACCCTTTGCCAAGAGCTCTTCTGCTCTTTCGGGGAATGAGCGTGTGAGTGATGAGTAACGAGCTTCGTTGAGAAGGAATTCTCTGTAGCTGCCTGTTGCGGGCTTGCTGTCGATGGTGAAGGGATTCTTGCCTTCTGCCTTGAGAGCGGGGTTGTAACGGAACATGTTCCAGTAGCCGCACTCAACAGCCTTCTTCATTTCAGCCTGGCAGTTAACCATACCGCCCTTGATTGAATGCATTTCGCAGGGTGCGTATGCAATGATGATTGAGGGACCGTTGTAAGCTTCAGCTTCAGCGATAGCCTTGATTGTCTGGTTAGCATCTGCACCCATAGCAATCTGAGCAACATATACATAACCGTAGCTCATAGCTATTTCAGCAAGTGACTTCTTAGCGATGCCCTTACCTGCAGCTGCGAACTGTGCAACCTGACCGATGTTTGAAGCCTTTGAAGCCTGACCGCCTGTGTTTGAGTAAACTTCGGTATCGAATACCATGATGTTTACGTCTTCACCTGCTGCGAGAACGTGGTCAACACCGCCGAAGCCGATGTCATATGCCCAGCCGTCGCCGCCGAAGATCCATACTGACTTCTTAGCAAGATATTCCTTGCTTGCAAGGATTTCCTTACCTGCATCGCAGCCGCAAGCTTCGAGTGGTGCAACAAGAGCTTCTGTTGCTGCGCCGTTCTTTGCGCCGTCGTTAACTGTCTCAAGGTAAGCATTTGCAGCTGCCTTGATTTCTTCGGTTGCGCATTCAGCTGATGCTATAGCTTCAACCTTAGCAATAAGGCTGTTTCTGATAGCGTTCTGACCAAGGAACATACCGAAGCCGTGCTCTGCGTTATCTTCGAAGAGTGAGTTAGCCCAAGCGGGACCGTAACCCTTCTTGTTAACGGTGTAGCGTGATGTTGCTGCGGGGCCGCCCCAGATTGATGAACAGCCTGTTGCGTTTGTAATGTACATTCTGTCGCCGAAGAGCTGAGTGATAAGGCGAGCATAAGCTGTTTCAGCACAGCCTGCGCATGAGCCTGAGAACTCAAGGAGAGGAGTCTTGTACTGGCTGCCGATAACGGTGTTGTCAGCAAGGTCAGCCTTAACTGTTACGTTTTCAACCATGTAGTCGAATACGGGCTGCATAGCATCCTGGCTCTCTCTTGAAACCATCTTGAGTGAGTTTGTGGGACATACGCCGATACATACGCCGCAACCCATACAATCGAGGGGAGAAACAGCGAGTGTGTACTTATATGAATCCTTGCCCTTACCCTTCTTGTCAACGATGATAGCGTTGGAGGGAGCTGCAGCAGCTTCTTCAGCTGTGAGAGCATAGGGTCTGATTGTTGCGTGGGGGCAAACGTATGAGCACTTGTTACACTGTGCGCAGGTTGCGCCGTCCCAAGCGGGAACCATAACTGCAACGCCTCTCTTTTCGTAAGCGGAAGCGCCATGCTCAAATGTACCGTCTGCGTGATCTACGAATGCTGAAACGGGAAGTGAGTCACCGTCCATAAGTGCAACGGGCTTCATGATGCCGTCAACCATCTTAACGAGCTTAGCTGCGCCCTTTGAAGCTTCAGCCTTTGCGCCGTCTTCTGCTGTTGCCCAGTCAGCGGGAACGTCAATCTTAACATATGCCGAAGCACCTGCGTCGATTGCTTTTTCGTTCATTTCAACGATTTCTTTACCCTTCTTCATGAACTTCTGAGCTTTTTCCTTCATGTAGCCGATTGCTTCCTCAGCGGGAAGAACCTTTGAAAGTGAGAAGAAAGCTGACTGAAGAACGGTGTTTGTTCTCTTACCGAGACCGATCTGTGCAGCAAGGTCGATAGGGTTAACAGTGTAAAGCTGGATGTTGTTGTTAGCGATGTATCTCTTTGCTTCTGCGGGCATCTTTGCGCTGAGTTCTTCAGCATCCCACTGGCAGTTGATGAGGAATACGCCGCCGGGCTTAACGTCGTTAACCATCTTGTAACCCTTTTCAACATATGAGGGGTTGTGGCAAGCAACGAAGTCAGCCTTGTTGATGTAGTAGGGGGACTTGATGGGCTTGTCGCCGAAACGGAGGTGAGAAATTGTGATACCGCCGGTCTTCTTTGAGTCATACTGGAAGTAAGCCTGAACGTACTTATCTGTATGGTCGCCGATGATCTTGATTGAGTCTTTGTTAGCA
>JAZTZD010000025.1:0-2888 GCA_045637305.1 Acutalibacteraceae bacterium | reverse complement strand
GGTTGAAACAAATGCGTCGTATCTTTCACTGCGTGATGCGGCGGAATACATAGATTACCTGATTACGGATTTCAAGCATTATGATGATGAACTTCATCAGAAATGGATAGGTTCGTCCAATAAATCCGTGAAAGAAAATATTGAATATTTCCTTGCAAGCGGCAGGCAGATTCATATAAGAATACCTGTTATTCACGGTGTAAACGATATTCCTGACGGCTTTGCGGAATATTTCAGCCGTTTAGATACGGCAAATGCGGTTTTTGAATTTCTTGCCTATCACGAATACGGTAAGGATAAGTGGAAGGGAAATTATGAAATTGAAAACGGTTTTGTTCAGCCTGATAAGATAAAAGAGTTTACGGAAAAATTCAGTATCTGCGGAATGAAAACCGTTGTTACATAAGGAGAATGAATATGAATACTATTCTTGACAGCGTAAAAATTACTGAAATGGCAAAAAAGCTTTTTGCTGAAAAGAGAGCAGGTAACCGACTTGACGGTTGGTTTATAGCTAAAGAGGCAGAACTTCGTCTTTCAAAGGATTTTGAGGGTGAAAACGAAGAAGTGAAAAAGGCTCTCATACTCAGAGAAATAGTGAAGACTATTCCCATATATCTGAGCGATTATCAGCTTTTTGCGGGTACTCAGCACGATGCTTTTGCAAGAAGCTATGCGCTGATTAACCCTGCGTTCAAGGTTGAAGAATTCAGCGGTTACTGTGACCCTGCAGCTGTTTTCGGCGATATTGAACCGAGCGGCGAATTCACAGCCGAAAGAATCAATGCGGCGAGAAGTGAGTTTGCAACAACCGAATATGCTGTAAAGCTTGGCGAGGTTTACGGTAAAAACGAATGCTACACCAAAGAAGTTATATTCTTCTTTGAGCAGGTTACGGGTCATCTTATTCCCGATATGCGTTATGCAATCAAAAACGGCGTTAAGGCTATGATTGAAAAGATTGAGGGTAAGGAAGGCAACGGATACAAAGCATTCAGAATTGCTCTTGAAAGTGCAATTATCCTTGCAAACCGTTATGCAGACCTTGCGGCTGAGCAGGCAAAAACAGCTTCCGCTGAAAGAAAAGCTCAGCTTGAAATAATGGAAAATACTCTTCGCAAGGTGCCCGAAAACGGTGCTGAAAATCTTTGCGAAGCAATTCAGGCATTCATCATTATGTGGCAGATTATGTGCCTTGAACAGACTCCCAATCCCTTTGCTTTCTCCGTAGGCAATGCAGACAGAATTTTTGAGCCATACAGAAACGGACTTGACCGTGATACGGTTGCAGCTCTTTTCAAGCATTTCCTCGTATTCTTCAATGTTGCGGACAGAAGCTGGGCTATTTCGCAGAATATTATCATCAGCGGCCGTGATATTGACGGCAACGACCTTACAAACGATTCATCATATGCACTTATGGATGCATATTACGATATGAATCTTCCTCAGCCTATCCTTTCAGTAAAGCTTCATAAGAATACTCCGCAGAAGCTTTATGAAGAAATGGGAAGATTCCTTTTCACTCCCGGTGCACTTACTCCTTCATTCTTCAATGACGACTCGCTTTTTGCGGTACTTTCGTCAAAGGGAGTTGCGGATTGTGACCTTGCAGATATTTCAATAGCAGGCTGTCAGGAGCCTCTGATCATGGGTAAGGATAACGGCAATACAACAAACAGCTGGCTTAACCTTCCCAAGATTCTTGAAATGACTCTTACAGGCGGTATTTCAACAATAACAGGCGAAAAGCTTGTTGATGTTGAGCCTTGCAGACTTGAAAATGTGCGTGAAGCCTTCTGGCAGAATGTTGAACGCTTCGTTGCTGCAATGGGTGAAGCCGCAAACGGTGCATCAATCGCTCTTTCAACTCAGAGAGTGCCTTTCCTTTCCTGCCTTATGGGCGGTCTTGAAAACGGCATAGATGCAAGAGATACAAAGGCGCAGGGTACGGAATATAACGGCAGCGGCTGCCTTATTCACGGTGTTTCCGTCATTGCCGACAGCTTTGCCGCTGTTGATAAGCTTCTTGCTGAAAGACCTCAGGATGCAGATAAACTTGTGGATGCACTTAAAGCGGATTTCAACGGTTATGAAGATTTGAGAGAATTCCTTCTTTCGGCAGATAAATTCGGCAACAATATCGAAAGTGTTGACCGTGAAGCAGGCGAAATTGCTTCAAAGGTTGCAGATATCGTTTCGTCAACCAAGAATTATCTGGGTAATTCTTTCAGACCCGATTTCAGTTCACCTTCAACGCATCTGCTTTACGGCTATTGGGTAGGTGCTACACCCGACGGCAGAAAATCAAGAGATATGCTGGGTTACGGTGTTGATCCCCTCTACGGCAGTGCAGAAAACGGTCTTGGTTTCCGTATGCTTTCAAATATGAAGATGCCTTTTGAAAAGATGAACGGCGGATATGCTTCGCATCTCGGCATTGACCCCAAATACTTTATGTCGGATAATACCGAAGGCAAGGGCGTTGAGTTCAGGGATAAGGTTATCAATCCCTTGTTCTTCAATCCTATGAAAGACGGTGTTTCACCTTTCTATCTGTATGTCAATGTCACCACTGCAGAAATTCTCAGAAAGGTGCTTGCAGACCCCAAAAAGTATGCACCCAGCGGTGTTTACATTATGAGAATTCACGGTACATTCGTTAACTTCCTTGACCTTTCACCTGCAATTCAGCAGGATATCATTACAAGACTTGACCCCAAGTCAACTGTTCTTTGCTGAGGTGACCGGATGAAAATTATCGGACTTGATATCGGTACAACAAGCATATGCGGTGTTTGTGTCAATGCGGAAAACGGAGAAATACTGAAATCCGTCACAAAGGCAAACAATTCATTTATCGCAACCGACAAAAGCTTTGAAAAAAT
>JAZTZD010000024.1:0-1944 GCA_045637305.1 Acutalibacteraceae bacterium | reverse complement strand
CCCTTTTCACAGTGCAGATTCTTATATTGCCCGCCTTGTTGCAAAAGGCTATAAGGTAGCTATCTGTGAACAGCTTGAAGATCCCGCGCTTGCCAAGGGTATTGTTAAGCGTGATGTAACGAGGGTACTTACTCCCGGTACTGTAATTGAAAGTACAATGCTTGACGAAGGAAAGAATAATTTCCTTGCCTGCATTTTTTCATCTGAGCACGCAGTGGGTCTTTGCTTTGCCGATATTTCCACAGGCAGTGTTCACGTAACACAGTTTGAAAGAAAGAATTCACAACGAAGAATTATAAATGAACTGGGCAGATTCAACCCCAGCGAAATTATAATCAATTCTGATGTTGTTGAGCTTACGCAGGTAACAGACTTTGTTAAAACAAGGCTTCGCTCCTCTTGTGATATGCTTGATGATTCCTGCTTTGACCTTTCAAAAGCTTCCGCAACGATTCTCAGACATTTTAATGTAACATCACTTTCTCAGCTTTCTCTTGACGTTGCCGACGGTGCGGTTTCTGCGTTGGGTGCCGTAATGGATTATCTGAGAGAGGTTCAGAAATCAGAGCTTGAGAATATCAGAAATATCGATTATTACGGCGAAGGCAGTTTTATGCGTCTTGATGTTTCGACCCTTCGTAATCTTGAAATTACCGAAACTATGCGAAACAGAGAAAAGCGCGGTTCACTTCTCTGGGTGCTTGATAAAGCAAAAACCTCAATGGGTAAGCGTATGCTCAGAAGCTGGCTTGAACAGCCCTTGCTTAGCATAGCAAAAATAACAAAGCGTCATAACGCAGTTGATGAACTTGTGAATAATCCTTCACTCAAAGATGATGTAATTGAATCATTATCCGGTTGTCAGGACCTTGAAAGACTTATTACAAGAATTGCTTATTCAACCGCAAACGCAAGAGAATTAAAAGGTCTTTCGTCAACTCTTGCAAGACTTCCCGCAATAAAGGCTTATCTGTCTTCGTGTAAGAGCAGTCTTCTTGCCGAGCTTTGCGGTGATATTGTTCCTCTTGAAGAACTGGTTGAACTCATTGACGGTGCAATAATTGAAGAACCTCCGTTTTCTGTAAGAGAGGGCGGAATGATTAAAGACGGCTTCAATGCCGAGCTTGATTCTTTGCGTGACATCCTTAATAACGGTAAGGGATATATTGCTGATATTCAGCTCCGGGAGCAGGAAAGAACAGGAATCAAGAAGCTTAAAATCGGCTATAACCGTGTTTTCGGATACTACATTGAAGTTTCAAATTCATTTAAAGAACTTGTTCCCGAAGATTACATAAGAAAACAGACCCTCACAAACTGTGAAAGATTCATTACCCAGGAACTTAAAGAACTTGAATCAAAGGTTCTCGGTGCACAGGAAAGAATTGTTAAACTCGAATATGAAATTTTTGACACAGTAAGAAAGAAAGCGGCAGAGCATCTTTTTGAAATTCAGAAAACAGCTGCTGCGGTTGCCGCAGTTGATGTGCTTTGTTCATTTGCCAGAGTTGCAAACGAAAATAACTATTGCTGTCCTTCAATGAACTCAAGCGACAGGATTGTTATTACCGACGGACGTCATCCCGTTGTTGAAAAAGTTATTGATTTTCCGTTTGTGCCCAATGATACGGTGCTTGACTGCGCAGATAACCGTTGTGCAATCATAACCGGCCCCAATATGGCAGGTAAATCGACCTTTATGCGTCAGGTTGCGCTTATATGTCTTATGGCTCAGGCAGGCAGTTTTGTTCCTGCGCTCAGTGCTGAACTTTGTGTTGTTGACGGTATATTCACAAGAATCGGTGCATCTGATGACCTTTCATCCGGTTCGTCAACTTTTATGGTTGAAATGACCGAGGTTGCGGATATTCTTAAAAACGCAACATCAAAAAGCCTTATCATCTTTGATGAAATCGGCAGAGGTACTTCCACATTTGACGGTAT
>JAZTZD010000023.1:0-2398 GCA_045637305.1 Acutalibacteraceae bacterium | reverse complement strand
TGAAAGCAGAAGCGGATGAAGACGAATTTGCAACCGAAGAAACACAGGATTTCAGTAATTTTGATATTTTTGCTGAAATCAAAAAGGCGGGGATTAAAACAATCTGCCTTGACGAAGCGCATCACCTCAAAAGCGAATGGCAGAAGGCTCTCGAAAAGTTTGTTGCAATGCTTGGTGACGGTGTTACAATCATAGCTCTCACCGCAACTCCGCCCTATGACAGTGCACCTGCTGAATGGAACAGATATCAGACCCTCTGCGGAGATATTGACGAAGAAATTTTCGTTCCTCAGCTTGTAATGCAGAAAACTCTCTGTCCCCATCAGGACTATATTTATTTCAGCTATCCCACCGCAGAGGAATCACAGATTCTTGCAAATTACAAGGCAAAAGCCGCAGCCATTACCGATGAAATAATCAAAAGCGGTCTGCTTTCAAAGGCTTTGCAGGCTTCAAATGCGGCAGGTAACGAAGAAATACTCTATGATAACCTTGCAGGCTTTAAATCACTTGTCTGTGTTGCAAAACAGGGAAATGCCAATATTTCAAAAAGTCTTGAAGAAAAGGTTTTTGAGGGCAGAAAAGCACCTGTTTATTCAATAGCCGAAGCAGAAAAAGCATTTCAGTTTATCATTGATACGCCCGATATATTCACCGAAGAAATCAGCGAAGAATTAAAAGCGATTCTTTCAAAAGAAGCACTTGTTGAAAAAAGAAAAGTGCGCCTTGCATCAAACGATAAAATCAATAAAATGCTCGTTTCCTCAACGGGTAAACTCGAAAGCATAAATAAAATCGTTGCAAGTGAATATGCAAATCTCGGCAATTCTCTTCGTATGCTTATTCTTACTGACTACATCAAAAAGGATATGCTGAAACTCGTCGGTACCGATGAAGAAATCCATGCTCTCGGTACGGTTCCCGTATTTGAATCGATTCGTCGAACAAATCCCGATGCAAAGGTTGCCGTGCTTTCGGGTACACTCGTTATTTTGCCCGATTCCGCCGTTGAAACAGCACAAGAAATCGCATATAACGAAGGTGTACCTTGCAGAATAAAGAAACTTGAAAACACAAACCACACAGAAATCATTTTCAGCGGTTCAAATAAAAATAAGGTCAGCATCATAACAAAAGCATTTCAGCTTGGCGTTATCAATGTGCTTATCGGAACAAAGTCCCTTCTCGGCGAAGGCTGGGATTCACCGAATATCAATTCACTCATTCTTGCAAGCTTTGTCGGCAGTTTTATGCTCTCAAATCAGATGCGAGGCAGAGCAATCCGTATTGATAAAAAGAACCCTGAAAAGGTGTCAAATATCTGGCATCTTGTGACGGTTGAGCCCGATTCAAAAGACGAAATCATCAGTGATGATTTTGAAACGATGAAACGCCGTTTTGCCTGCTTCCAGGCTCCTGCATATAACAGCGACGTTATCGAAAGCGGCACGGACAGAATTGATATTCTCAAAGCACCCTATGATGCAAACGGACTTGAAAACATCAATAATCAGATGCTCTCGCTTGCCGCCGCAAGAAACGTTATGTCAGGCAGATGGAACGCCGCCGTAAAGGGCAAGGCAAGACCCGAAATTGAAGAAGTCAGCGAAATCCCTGCCGAAGTTCAGCCCGCAAGTGCCGTTCATAAGAACAAGATTTATTCAATCGTTCTTGCAGTTATGATTGTTCTTGCAATAATCATAATCGCAACGTCAGGTTTCTTCGGCGGACTGCTCGGATTCATCATTGCGGCAATATCTTCTGTATTGCTCATCAAATCCGCATCGGTTGTCATGAAGAATTCATCGCCCGAAAAAACTGTTTCAAACATATCAAATGCGATTCTCCGTACTCTCAAAGAAATCGGTGAAATCGAAAGCAGAGGAGCAACCGTTTCGGTCAGGAAATCCGAAAAGAAGAACACAGTCAACTGTTCGCTTTCCAAGGCAACCGTCAGAGAAAAGAACGTTTTTGCAAAGGCGGTTTCAGAGCTTCTTTCTCCCATTGATGACCCGAGATATCTTCTCGTCGGCACAAAGGGTATATCAAAACTCACAAGCAGAAACTATGTTCAGAGCTATGCCTGTCCGTCGGTGATTGCCGTCAATAAAGAAACGGCAGAAATCCTTGCAAAGAACCTCAAATCCGCAGGCGGAAAGTTTGAACTCGTTTTTACAAGAAACGAAAACGGCAGAAAAGAACTCTTCAAATGCCGTAAATATTCTTACATCAATGCAAACAGCAAACTTGTCAAAAATAAAAAGATAGTGAAATAAAAAACCAGGCAACATCATAACGATGTTGCCTGTTCTTTATGTCAAGCGTTATTCCGTTTTATGGTCATTGATAACAAGACCGCTTTCACGGACTCTTACCGCAAGTTCGGTGCGGTTACGGA
>JAZTZD010000022.1:0-17897 GCA_045637305.1 Acutalibacteraceae bacterium | reverse complement strand
GGAGGTTTCAACAAGAACTTCTTTCTTCATAATAAATCACCTTTATCCGAATTTTATTTTTAGCAGAATAATGGTGCCCGCCGTAAAGACGGTCACCTTTTGTTTTTATGTAATTACCAGTTGATTGTGTAGAGATCGTGTGTGGTCAAGGGAAGAATGATGTTATCGCCGAAATTAATTGTCCAGTTTACGAAATATTCAGCATCAACAACTTTACCTGTTGCGGGGTCGATTGTTGCGATAACCTTGCAAGCGGGGTAATTCATTTCAGCTTCGCCGCCGAGCATACCTGCAACGGGACCGGGAACGTTATCGTTAACAACGCCGGGAAGAACAACGTTGAAAGCCTTGGGTGCATGACCCTGACCGTGCTTAACGGTTGAGCTCTTTGCATCGCTGACAAGAACAAGAGTAACAACGTACTTGCCGTCCTTTTCAACAACGTTTGCTGTGTTAACGTCTGCAGCTGTAAGCTTACTTGCATAGCTTTCTGTTTCAACAGGGAACTTTTCCTTGATAGTTGCGCCTGTGTAAGTCTGCTCGCCCTTGCTCTGCTTTGCAAGCTGGTCGTTGATGAACTTATCTGCGCCGCCAAAAAGCTTCATTGCTGCATCAATAAGGCCGGGGAACTTTGTCTCGCCTGTGATTGAAATGCTTGAATAATGATGCTTAACGCTCTTTGCGTTTGTCTTAACACCGTTGATAGCTGTGTTGAAATAGTTAACAATAGCTTCCTTGCCTTCGGGCATAGCTGCTGCAGCTTCAGTTGTTGTTTCGTCAGCAACTGTTGTTTCTTCTGCTGCAGTTGTTTCTTCTGCTGCAGTTGTTTCTTCTGCTGCAGTTGTTTCTTCTGTTGCGTCAGCAACTGTTGTTTCTTCTGCTACGGTTGTTTCTTCGGGAGCTGCTGTTGTTGTTTCTGTGTCTGTGTTTCCGCCGCAAGCTGCGAATGCGAAAAGCATTGAGCAAGCGAGGAGAAGTGCAAGAATCTTTTTCATTGATTTCTTCCTCCTGAAATTGCATAATTTTAAAATTTCCCCACATCTGTGGGCCGTATGAAGTAATTATATAATATTTTCCTAATAATTGCAAGACAATTTTAAAAATATGTAACGGGTAATGTTGCAATCAACATTACCCGTTAAAAAATTTTTTATGCGCCGTAATAGAAATCGTCCGCAGGCATATTGCCCGAAAGAATTTCCGCATCCGCCGAAACAAGCATCTCAAAATTCTTCTTTGCAAGTTCTTTCATTTCCGCGCCCGAAACAAAAGCGGGATTGCAGGTTTCAATAAGTGCCTTTGCAAGCTCTGCATTCTCGAAAAATTTATTTTCTTCAAGGAAAAGCGATGCGTTGACCGCATTTTTGGGAAGATAGTTTACCGAAACCTCATAAAATCCGAGGAATTCTTCAATCAATCCGGCATTCTTTGCAACATAATCCTTCTTTGCAACAACGCAGCCCTGAGCAAGACTGAAACCGCATTTTTCCTCCCAGAATTCACCGATATCAACAGACGGAGTGATGTTTTCTATTCTTCCGACAACGTCCATGCTCTTGTATTCGGGAAGCACGCCGTATTCCATTGTGCCCGCAATCATTTCTTCTCTTATTTTGTTTGCGGTTTTATACTGAACGTCAACATCGGTAACACCGCCAAGCTCAAGTGCCTTGAGGAAAATTGCCTTCACTCCCGCATTGTCTGAAGGGCAGTAAACGGTTTTTCCCTTGAGACCGTCAACGGTTTTAAGCTCCTTATCTGCCGAAAGCACATAGGTTATTCCGAAAGTGTTGATTGCAAGCATTTCAATGCCGCCGATTTCATTATAGAGTCTTGCGGCGGTGTCAAGCGACACGGAAAGAATATCCGCCTTGCCCGATTTGAAAAGGTCAATCGCATCCTGCGGATCTGTGTAATAAGTCACATCATAGGCATATGCACGGTCAACGGAAAGCTTTGCAAAGCCGAGACCCATCGGGTCGGTTGCCACCGCAATTTTCATTCTGTTTTCACGCACTTCAACCGCCGAGGTTTCGGGCGGGTCGGTATTGACCTCAACCTCCACAGGCTTTTCGCTGCACGAAGCAAATGCAAAAAGCATAGCAAAAGCAAGCAATAATGCTGATATTTTTTTCATATTAAGCTCCTTTTATCAATCCAGTTCAAACTGACCCGTATAAAGCTGATAGTATTTGCCTTTCTGCGCAAGAAGGTCGTCGTGGTCGCCTCTTTCAATGATTTCACCGTGTTCGAGCACCATAATGGCATTCGAATTTCTGACGGTTGAAAGTCTGTGGGCAATAACAAACACCGTTCTGCCCTCCATCAGCTTATCCATTCCTGTTTCAATCAGTCGCTCGGTTCTTGTGTCAATCGAGCTTGTTGCTTCGTCAAGAATGAGAACGGGCGGATTTGCAACGGCAGCTCTCGCAATTGCAAGAAGCTGTCTCTGACCCTGCGAAAGGTTTGCGCCGTCGCCCATAATCATCGTGTCGTAGCCGTCAGGAAGACGGGTGATGAATGAATGGGCATTCGCAAGCTTTGCGGCGTTCACAATTTCTTCATCCGTTGCATCAAGCTTGCCGTAGGCAATATTGTCTCTGACAGTGCCCGTGAAAAGGTGGGTATCCTGCAGAACCATTGCCATTGAACGGCGAAGCGCACCCTTTTTGATTTTCTTGATATTTATTCCGTCATAGGTTATCTTGCCCTCATCAACATCGTAAAAACGGTTAATAAGATTGGTTATTGTTGTTTTTCCCGCACCCGTCGAGCCTACGAAAGCAATTTTCTGACCCGGCATTGCGTAAAGAGAAACATTTTTCAGGACGGTCTTTTTGCCGTCATAGCTGAATGTTACGTCGTGGAAGCGCACATCGCCCTTCCATTCGGTATAAGTGAGCGTTCCGTCGGAATGCGGATGCTTCCACGCCCACATACCCGTTCTTTCTTCACATTCGGCAATACTTCCGTCGGGATTTTTCTTTGCATTGACAAGAGTGACATATCCGTCATCCTCCTCAACGGGGGTGTCAATGATTTCAAAGATTCTTTCCGCACCCGCAAGCGCCATAATGATTGTGTTGAACTGCTGCGAAATCTGTGTTATCGGCTGGAAAAACTGCCTTGTGTAAAGCAAGAAAGTTGAAAGTCCGCCGACTGTTATTGCAAAAAACGAATCCTGCGGAAGGAATATTATCAGCAGAGTACCTATTGTTGTTGCAAGCGCATAGGTAAGATATGAAATGTTACCCATTATCGGCATAAGAATGCTCGCATAGGTGTGCGCATTGGTTGCCGCCTTGCGGAGATTCTGATTGATAACGTCAAACTGCGCCTTTGCCTTATCTTCGTGGCAGAAAACCTTTACAACCTTCTGACCCTCAATGAATTCTTCGATATATCCGTTTACTTCACCCACGCATTTCTGCTGAGCGCGGAAATATTTTGCACTCTTTCCTCCGAGAAACTTGATAATGAAGAACGAAATTACAAGCATAACAACCACAAGCAATGTCAGCACGGGGCTGAAATAGAGCATCATCGCGAATGTTCCGACAACGGAAATAACCGAGGAAACAAGCTGAACAAAGCTCTGGCTGATGCATTCTCTGAGTGTGTCAACGTCGCTTGTATAGCGGCTCATAAGCTCACCGTGAGTGTGAGTATCAAAGAATTTAATCGGCAAATCCTGCATTCTGTTGAAGAGGTCTTTTCTGATTAAATTGAGTGTCTTGTGCGACACCTGAAGCATAATTCTCGAATAGCTGTAAGAGGAAACTGCGCCGAAAACATATATAAAACCAAGTGTAACGAGAATTTTGACAAGAGGTGCGAGAGTCTGCGAATTGATTGGCGAGCCGACAAGCGGAAGAAGCACGTCGTCAACTATTGTTTCAAGAAAGGATATTCCGATTATGGCGGCAAGGGAGCTGAAAATAACAAAAACCATAACCAGAAGCAGGAGAGATTTTGACTTGCCGAGATAGCCGAGGAGTCTCATAAATGTGTTTTTTGTATTTCTCGGCTTGGGAGGTCCGCCTTTACCGTCGGGTCTTTTCATCGGAGGTGCCATTATTCAACACTCCCTTCCTGCTGAGATTTATAAACCTCAGTATAAATTTCATTTGTGCCGAGAAGCTCTTCGTGAGAGCCGATTGCGTTTATTTTACCGTCATCAAGGACAATAATTCTGTCCGCGTGCTCAACGGAGCTGATTCTCTGGGCAACAATGAGTGTTGTTACGTCGCCGTGATTTGCCTTGAAGCCCTCGCGGATTTTTGCATCCGTTGCGGTGTCAACGGCACTTGTGCTGTCGTCAAGAATAAGCACCTTCGGCGATTTGAGCAAGGCTCTTGCAATGCAGAGTCTCTGCTTCTGACCGCCCGAAAGATTGACGCCGCCCTGACCGAGATTTGTCTGATAACCGTCGGGGAAAGATTCGATGAATTCGTGCGCCTGAGCAATTGAGCAAGCTTTCTTTATTTCATCCATTGTTGCATTTTCGTTGCCCCAACGCAGATTATCCTCGATTGTTCCCGAGAAAAGAAGGTTGACCTGAAGCACCATTGCAACGGAATCACGCAGATTTCTGAGTGTGTAATCCGCAACGGGTCTGCCGCCGACCTTAACAACTCCCTCAGTGACATCGTAAAGTCTCGGAATCATCTGAACGAGAGTTGTTTTTGCCGAACCCGTGCCGCCGATGATACCGATTGTTTCGCCCGATTTTATGTGGAGATTGATATTGTCAATAACATTCTTTTTACCGTTTTTCTTATATTTGAAGCAGACGTTTTCCAAATCGATGTCGCCGTTTTCAACGGTGAGAGTGGGGTCAGCGCCGTCATCGTTGATGTCGGGCTTTTCCGCAATTACCTCTGCAACACGGGTAAGCGATGTCCTCGACATAATTCCCATAACAAGAATCATTGAAATCATCATCAGAGACATAAGAATCTGATTTACGTATGTTATGAATGCCGAAAGGTCGCCCGCAAGCATTGTTTCACTGATAACAAGCTTTCCGCCGAAAAACAGGATTGCGATAATGCAGGCATAAGTTGTCAGCTGCATTATCGGACCCGACATAATAAGGATTTTTTCCGCAGCTATCGATGCATCGCGAAGCTCGTCGTTTGAAGCCTGAAACTTTTCTTTTTCGTGCACTGCTCTTACGAAAGCCTTGATAACTCTGATGCTGATAAGGTTTTCCTGAACGGAAGAGTTGAGACCGTCAACCTTTTTCATCAGCTTCTTGAATCTCGGCAATGCAATAACAGCCATTATGCCCAGCGCCGCAACAAGGAAAGGTGCCGCAACGCCAAAAACAACAGCCAGCTCCGAATTGATTTTTATTGCCTGCGAAAATGCCATTGCAAACATCAGAGGCGACCTGATAACTATTCGGATTATCATTGTATACGCCATCTGGATTGTGTTTGCGTCCGTTGTCATTCGGGTAATGAGCGACGGGGTTGAAAAACGGTCAATATTTGCAAATGAAAAATCCTGAATTTTTGCAAACACGGCACTTCTCAAGTTTGAGCCGAAGCCCATACCTGCCTTTGCCGCAAATCTTGCCGCACCCGCACCGCTCAGAAGCGAAATGAATGCCATTGCAATCATTTTCAGTCCCTGAGTGACAATGAAATCCATATTTGCGTTTGCACCGTTTACGATTACTTCGTTTACCATCTCGCCCATCATGAACGGGATACGCACTTCCATTATAACCTCAACCAATATAAGCAGGGGTGAAAGCAAAGACGGTATTCTGTAGCCCTTTGTCTGTTTTAAAAGGGTTTTAATCATTTTTATCATCTCCATTCCCGAAAAATCACTATACACAAATGCTCCTCAACCGTTTCGTCAAGGAGCACGGTGAAATATTCATAATTCTTATCTGCTCACTTCGCCCGTTATGGCATTGATAATATTCTGATAAACCGCAACGTGGGAATTTGAAATATATTTATCAAGATGCATCGAGCCGAAAAACCATCTTCTGAAAACACAAACCTCGGAAAGCTCTTCAAGATATGTGTTGAGACCCGTTACGCTTGCGGTTTCGCTGTCCTTGAGCATAAGGAAGCCTTTGATTTTAACGGGAGGCTCGTGAGTGATGACATAGTCAACGCGGCAGTTGACGTTTTCAAGATTTTCCGCGCCCTCAAGAAGCTCTTCGCGGCTGGGAAACTCATATTTTGACCACGCATTTTCCTCAAATCTTATGTCGATGTCGGGACTTTCGCCGCCGCCCATTGTGAAGAAGGTCATATTGTCAATTCTGAAAATCTGACCTCTCATAAGATGATAGAGGTTGCCGCCGATATGATGAACCTTGCCGCCGTTCCACATCGAAACGGGATAAGCATTGAGAAGCTCAAAGTTTTCGTGTGTTCCGTCAACAAAGCAGATGTTGTATTTTTTATTTCCGAGCTTTTTAAGAATTTTCTGCTCGATTTTACTGTTATCCCATACAAAGCCGAAATCTCCGCAGACAATCAGAGTGTCGCCTTTTTTAAGCTTTTTGAGGGTGGGCGAATCAAAGCGTGCAAGGTCACCGTGCATATCGCCTGTTACATAAACCAAAATCCGCACATCCTTTCTTTTAATTATTGCCAAAAATATATCCATTATATTTTACTCCCTCAACGAAAAAAAATCAAGTGGAGTATTTATTTTTTAATATTTATATGATATACTTTTTATACTTTTGGATATGGGCAAGACAAAGCCCGTTCAAACATCGCAAAGCTATATATCATTTTTAATTATACGGTGATAACAAATGAAAAGAATATTAAGTATATTATTTACGGCGGTTATTCTTCTTTCAACGGTATTCTGTGTGCCGTCAAACGCCGCATATAACGAATATCTTACGGAGAAAACATATTCCGACTGTCTGTTTCTTATGAGTGCAGACAACAACGAAGTCATCTTCGACAAAAACTCGGGCAAGCAGACCGCACCCGCAAGCCTCACAAAAATCGTGACGGCAATCGTTGTGCTTGAAAACTGCCCCGACCTGACAGCGATGGTGACTGTTGAAGAAAACTGCATCCGTGAGCTTGACGGCACGGGAAGCTCGCTCGGCGGACTTAAAATCGGCGAGCAGATATCTGTCTATGACCTCCTCTGCTGTCTGATGCTTGCCAGCGGAAATGACGCGGCAACAACTCTTGCAAACTACGTTACAAACGGCGACAGAGAAAAATTCATCGCAATGATGAACGATACCGCACAGAAGCTCGGCTGCGTCAACAGCCATTTTGTCAATCCTCACGGACTTGACCACGAAGACCAGTATGTAACCGCACGGGACGTTGCATATTTTCTGCTTCACGCAATGAAATTCCCCGCATTTGCGGAAATCGTCGGCAAAACGAAATACACTCTTCCCGAAACAAATCTTCAGAAAGAGCGCACAATACATAACACAAACAATCTGCTCAACAGAGCATATAAAGACTATTACTGCGAATACGCAAAGGGCGGTAAAACGGGCACAACCAAGAATGCGGGCTACTGCGTTGCCGCCGTTGCTTCAAAGGACGGCTACAACTATGTTGCAGTCTGCCTCAAATCGGAAATGGTCAATATCGACGACGACTATCCCATGGAAAACGGCGCTTTCGTTGATGCAAAAACAATGTTTGAATGGGCATTCAAAAACATCCGCCTTGTTGCAATTGCAGACCCCGAAAAAATAGTCAGCGAGGTTGAGGTGAAATACGCAAAATCCGTTGACCACGTGACGCTCGCTCCCGCAGAAAAGATTTTCGGTCTCGTTCCCACGGGAATCGATGCCGACAGTCTGCTCATTGAACCCATAAAAGGCTCAATCCCCGAATCCGTCAAAGCTCCCGTCAAAAAGGGCGACGTGCTCGGCAAGGCAAAAGTGCTTTATGCGGGTCAGGTGCTTCAGGAAATCGACCTTGTTGCAACAACCGATGTACGCCGAAGCTTTTTCGCTTTCATCGGCTCGGTTGCAAAAGCAATTTTCACTTCCTGGCCGTTCAGAATCTTTGCAATCATCGTTATCATTGCTCTTATTATGATGTATATCAAGAGAAAGCAGAGAGCAAAGGTAAATCCCAAGGTCGGCAAGGACTACAAGGTGCTCAACTACAATGATTTTATGAAACTTAAGTAAGGTGTTATTATGAATATTTATAAAGGCAGAACAAAACCCGAAGACAGAGAAAAACTCCTCGCAATGCTCGATGATGTTTTCTTCATCGACGACGAACCCGAAACAAAAAGAAACTTTCTCGAACTCCTGCCCAAGCTTTATAAGGAAGAATACGACCCTTGCTACAGCAATTTCGCGGTGTACGAAGACGATGACATCAAGGCAGCGGTCGGCCTTTACTATGATGATGCCGTTGCGGCGGGCAGAAAGCTTAAGGCGGCAGGCATCGGCAATGTTGCCGTTACCCGCGACTGCAGAGGCAAGGGATATATGATTGACTGTCTCAACCGCGCAATCGACGATATCAAGGAAAGCGGTGCAGACTATTCCGTGCTCGGCGGTCACCGTCAGAGATACGGATATTTCGGTTATGAACCCGCAGGTCTTTCATACTGCTTCACAATTGACAAGAGAAATCTCGGTCACCTTATCGGCAAGGATGCCGCACCTAAATATACTGTTCGCAGAATTGAAGCAACAGACACCGATATTCTTGAAAAAATAAACGCTCTTTACGAAACTCTTCCGTTTCATTTTGTAAGGGAACCAAAGCGTCAGTATGACATTCTTTGTTCGTGGCGTTCAGTACCCTATGCAGTTTTTGACGGCGAAGAATTCAAAGGATATTTCGTTGCCCTGAAATTCGGCGGCATTCAGGAAATCCGTCCCGTTGAAACGAAGGATATGTATGAGCTTCTGATGCTTGCAATGCAGGCAACGGGCAAGGAATCGCTTTCATTCCCCGTTGCGGCATACGATGTTGAAATGTGCGAATTTATGTCGCAGGTTTTCGGCGGCTGCAACACCTATCATTCAGAAATGATAAGCATTATGAATTACAGAAACTTCACCGAAGCTTTCCTTGCCGTCAAGGCGGGAAGAATGCCTCTTTGCGACGGTTCGGTTGTTATGCTTATCCACGGCGACAAGGGTGATGAAAAAATCGAGCTTTCCGTCAGCGGCGGCAACGTAAAGGCTGAATACACCGACAACCCCCCCGATATCGAGCTTGACCACAGAGAAGCAATCAGACTCATTGCTGCACAGTATTCCGCACGCAGAAGCGAGCTTCCCGCGTTTGCGCAGTCCTGGTTCCCCGTTGATTTCCATTGCTATTCACAGGATAATGTATAACGAAAGGAGAATTTCATTATGAAAATCAAAAGAATTCTCAGTCTCCTGCTTGCCGTTGTTCTTCTTTTCTCAGTTGCGGCTTGCTCAGGCAACAAAGATGATGTTACCGAAAACGGCGAAACAACAACCGAATATGTTCCCACTCCTCCCGTTGTTAAAAACGACAGCAGACATCACGAATATAAGGCGGCAGACGGAACCGTTTCCTACGTTCTCGATGTGACAATCCCCAAAATCACCGAAAACGTTACGGCTGATGTTGTTGCGCTTCTCGACTACTATTTTGAGGACATTTATAACGAAGCTGTCCGTGCCGCAACCAACAACGTTGAAAACGCAAGAGACTTTATGCTCAATATGACTGACAGCAAAACTCCGTGGGCAAGAACAATCGACTGCGAAACCGTATACTGCACGGAAGATTTTATTTCGTTTAAATTCACCGACCATTTCAGTATGATGGGCGGTCAGAATGTTCCCAAGGTTTATGCAAAGCTTTTCAATGTGAAAACGGGCGCAATGCTCACTCTTTCAGACCTTGCAATTGAAGGCGATGAAGAAACAATGCTCGACCTTCTTCTTACTGCTATTATTGATAAGGCTGACAGAGAGTTTTATGCAAACGGCAATTCTCTTTCGGATGAGCAGAAGCAGACAATCAGAGACAATTTCAAAACAATCGATTTCTGCTATTCGGGTGAAAACATAACATTCTTTATTAACAAGACTTTGCTTGACCAGTCCTATTCCGGCACATACAATTGTGAATTTGCTTTCTCCGAAGTCAATTACATTCTCATAACCCCCGAAGAAACTCTTCAATAAAAAACAAAACGGTTTGCAAATCAATGCAAACCGTTTTTTATTATCCATTTTGATTATTCCTGAACATATTCGGCATTCATCTGTGCCTTTGCGATTTTTGCAAGCTCTTCGGAGTCCTTTGCCTCTTCAACCGCATTGCGCATTGCTTCTCTTCTCGCGAAAAGCTCGCGGTACATTCTGTCTCTCTTCTCGCCGTTAAGATCGTGGAAGAATTTCGGAACAATACCGAGTGCTCCCGTGATAATGGGAATACCCGTGCCCATTGCAAATATCCACCATTTGGTTGAATCAGCCTGTGTGCCGATTGAAAGACCCTGAACATAACCGATTTTGCTCATAATGAAGTTCTGAATTGAGCCCATAACAATACCCTGGAGCTTTGTTACAAGACCTCTTGCAACGCCCGTCATCGCTTCTGCTCTGTAGCCGTTTTTCCATTCGCAATAGTCCATTGCTTCGTTGAGAATTTCCTGCGGAATAACGTGTCTGACACCGTAAACGCACATTTCCAGCACTTCCTCAATTGCCATAACGGGAAGCATTACCCACTTATTCTTATAAAGACCGTTCTTCATTCCGCCGATTGAACCTATGCCGAAAACGGAAAGCCAGCAGACATCGGTCCACACATTTTCAAGAATCCAGATTGTCTTGGTTGAAAATCTCTTTCTTAAGGGAGCAATGAAAGCGTAGCTGATTGTTGAAACGGGAGAAGCGGGAATACCGACGAGTGTCTGATATGATGCTGAACCGAGAACGTCGATATAATAGTTGATTCTGCTCTTGCTGACAGCAAAGGCTGCAAGAAATTCAGAAAGTGTGTAGATAAGAATGGGTCTGTTGTTGATAATCGCCTTGAGACCCTGAATTATACTCGGCTTTTCAATGGTCTGCGAAACTCTTTCTTTTGTTACGCAAATAAAATAGAATGACATTGCGCAGCCTGCAATCGCCGTAAAAATACCGAAGCCGAGGAAGAGATTTGTTCTGTTCCACTTGACAACCTGATTGTTTACAAGGTCGAGAAGCACGCCGAAGGTCAGTTCGGGAAGCTTTTCTCCGACAAATCCTGAAACCAGATTTGCCATAGTGATAAGATTCGTTCTTTCGTAAGGGTCGGGAGTTATGGTTGACATAAAGCCTGTGCCCGCAACGGTAGTAAATGTTCCCGCGGTCTCACAGATTATTGTGAAAATCGCGTAAAACATAAGCTTCGGCGCATATGACGGATCCGTGTTGGCAAAAACAACGGGCATAAACCAATACCAGAGACCGATGAGTGTCAGCGGGATTTTACCCAAAAGTATGTACGGTTTGAATTTTCCCCAGCGGGTTCGTGTTCTATCAACAATAACGCCGATGAAAGTGTCGTTGAATGTATCCCAGAGTCCCGCAAAAAGACCGAAAACTGCAAGGAAATTGAAATCCAGCTTAACAATGTCATAAATAAAGCGGTCCTTATATTTATCAATATTGAAGCTTGCGGAAACATCGTTAAGCAGATAACCGATTCTTTCTTTTTGGCCTACATAACGCCTGTTTTTCAGAAGCGGATTTTTGACACCCTTTTCATAGTCGATAACTATGCCCTGATTTTCGTTATCAAACGTACGGTTTGTGTTCTCTTCCAAGCAAACTCCTCCCTTGTTTCTTTGTTATTGTTTAATTATAACATAATATTTTATTATATTCAATATATTTTGGATAAAATGCATTAAATATGAAAAAATATTCTTTTTGTAACAGTATAACGTACTGTTTGGCATCAAAAAGTTGCAAAAACAAAAACTCCCTGTCTGTTGACAGGGAGCCTTTTTTATTTATTGGTTATCTTATAATCAGACAAGCTCGATGATGCACATCTCAGCTGCGTCGCCTCTACGGGGACCTGTCTTGATTATGCGGCAGTAACCGCCGTTAACTTCTTTATATTTGGGGGCAATCTCATCAAAGAGCTTCTTTACAACGTCTTCCTTTGTAACGTATGCAAGAACCTTACGCTTTGAGTGAAGAGAGTCGTCCTTAGCAATGGTGATCATTTTTTCAGCCATTGCACGAACTTCCTGAGCCCTTGTAACGGTGGTCTCAATTCTGCCGTTCTCCAAAAGATAGGTAACAAGGCCTCTGAGCATCGACTTGCGATGGTCACTTGTACGGCCAAGCTTTCTGGTACCGGGCATTAAGTTCACACTCCTTTACAATCATTCCTCGTCTCTGCGAAGGTCAAAGCCAAGTGAATTGAGCTTTGCAACAACTTCGTCAAGAGACTTTCTGCCGTGGTTACGGACTTTCATCATATCTTCCTCCGTTCTGTTGATGAAATCTTCAACCGTGTTAATCTGTGCTCTCTTCAAGCAGTTGAATGAACGGACAGACAGGTCAAGTTCCTCAATGGTCATCTCAAGGACCTTTTCTTTTCCGTTGTCGCTCTTTACGACCATAACCTCTGTATCGTATGCCTCACCTGAGAGGTCACCGAACAGATTGAGATGCTCGTTGAGGATCTTGGCTCCAAGAGAAACGGCTTCCATAGCATTGATGGTTCCGTTTGTCCACACTTCAAGGGTCAGCTTATCATAGTCGGTAATCTGACCTACACGTGTGTTCTCGACTGTGTAGTTAACCTTTAACACAGGTGTGTAGATAGAGTCAATTGCAATAACGCCGATGATGGGCTGCATAAGCTGCTTATTTCTTTCTGCTGAAACATAGCCTCTTCCCTTATCGCAGGTAAGTTCCATGTTTACGTGTGCATCGGAATTAAGAGTAGCGATGTGCAGCTCAGGGTTGAGAATTTCAACCTCTGAATCGGTCTTTATGCTGCCGGCTGTTATCTCGTCGTCACCGTTGGCATCAATATAGATTGTTTTGGGGCCGTCACCGTGAATCTTAAGAATAACGTTCTTGAGGTTGAGAACAATCTCAGTAACATCTTCTTTAACACCGGGAATGGTGCTGAACTCATGAAGAACGCCGTCAATCTTAACGGAAGTGATTGCGTAACCGGGGAGTGAAGAAAGAAGAACTCTTCTGAGGCTGTTGCCCAAGGTTGTTCCGTATCCTCTCTCAAGGGGTTCAACAACAAATTTTCCGTATTTGCCGTCGGGGGAAATTTCGGCAGTATCTATTCTGGGCTTTTCGATACCAATCATTTAAAAACCCTCCTTTAAATCGGCAGGATAACTCCTGCTTATTGCATTCAAAAACGCTGTTAATAAAACCAGCATTCGTGTCAACTGGAGACTGCCCTTGCGGGCAATCTGCCACAGCCACTTTTCTGACAATCCTAAAAGGATTATTTTGAATAAAGTTCAACGATAAGATGCTCTTCAACGGGAACCATAATCTGCTCACGAGTGGGCAGAGCAAGGATCTTTGCTGTGAGAGCTTCTTTATTGAGGTCAAGCCACTGGGGAACAGGGCGAGAACCGTTTGTTTCGAGAACTGCCTTGATCTTTTCGCTGTCCTTGCTCTTATCCTTGATAGCGATTTCGTCGCCAGCCTTGATAAGGTATGAAGGAACGTTGACCTTATTGCCGTTTACTTTATAGTGACCATGAGTAACAAGCTGTCTTGCTTCTGCTCTGGAGTTTGCCCAGCCGAGAAGATAAACAACGTTGTCAAGGCGGCTTTCACAGATGCGAAGAAGGTTTTCACCTGTTACGCCCTGCTTACGCTCAGCCATAAGGAAATACTTGTAGAACTGGCCTTCCTGAATACCGTAGTAACGCTTAGCCTGCTGCTTTGCGCGAAGCTGAAGACCGTATTCAGTTGCCTTCTTGCGGCTCTGACCGTGCTGGCCGGGAGCATATGCTCTACGCTCTACAGCACACTTGCCTGTGTAGCAACGCTCACCCTTGAGGTAAAGCTTCTTGCCTTCACGGCGGCACAGTTTACATACCGCACCGGTATATCTTGCCATATTGTGTTACACCTCCAAAAATAATGGTTACACGCGTCTTCTCTTGGGCGGGCGGCATCCGTTGTGAGGAATGGGGGTAACATCCTTAATCATATTAACCTCCAAGCCTGCTGTCTGAAGAGCTCTGATAGCCGCTTCACGTCCCTGGCCGGGTCCCTTAACATAAACTTCAACAGTCTTCATGCCGTGCTCGATAGCTGCCTTAGCTGCTGTCTCTGCTGCAGTCTGAGCTGCGAAGGGAGTTGATTTCTTGGAACCACGGAAGCCCATTTCACCGGCACTTGCCCATGATACGGCATTACCCTGAGTGTCAGTGATTGTAACGATCGTGTTGTTAAAGGTGGATTGGATATGGGCTGCACCGCGTTCGATATTCTTACGCTCACGGCGTCTGCGGGTGCCTGTTGTCTTTTTAGCTGCTTTAGCCATAATATCCCTCCTGATCTTACTTCTTCTTGTTTGCAATGGTCTTCTTGGGACCCTTGCGTGTACGTGCGTTTGTCTTTGATCTCTGTCCTCTTACGGGGAGACCCTTACGGTGACGAACGCCACGATAGCATCCGATTTCGATAAGTCTCTTGATGTCGAATGCGGTTTCACGGCGGAGATCGCCTTCTACCTTGAGGTTGTGGTCAATGTACTCACGAAGCTTTGAAACTTCGTCTTCAGTCATATCCTTAACTCTCATATCGGGATCTATGCCGGTTGCTGCGATAATGTCGCTTGCAGTTTTACGACCAATGCCGTAGATATAAGTAAGAGCAATTTCAATTCTCTTCTCTCTGGGCAGGTCAACACCTGAAATACGCGCCATTTGTCAGTTGCACCTCCAAATAATTGGTTTGAGCAGGGATTAACCCTGACGCTGCTTGTGCTTGGGATTTTCACAGATAACCATTACTTTTCCCTTGCGCTTAATTATTTTGCACTTTTCGCAAATTTTCTTGACAGAAGGTCTGACTTTCATATTAGAATACCTCCTTGAATTTACTTAGAACGCCATGTGATGCGGCCCTTGGTCAGGTCGTAAGGCGACATTTCAACCGGAACCTTATCTCCGGGGAGGATTTTAATGTAATTCATTCTCAGCTTGCCGGAAATGTGAGCCAATATTCTGTGTCCGTTTTCCAACTCAACCTGGAAGGTTGCATTGGGTAAAGACTCTACTACCGTACCTTCAATCTCGATCATGTCCTGCTTAGACATAAAAACCTCCTAAGTGTTGCCGTTAATTTCTGCATTTAATCGCCCGAGTGCTTTTCTGAGCGCTCTGTTTGTTGCAAGCTCTTCTTCGCTGAGCGAAACTCCGATACTTTCAACGTGGCGAAAATTCTTGCTTTTGGGTCTATCTGCGGGACGTTCTTTACCGTCGCACAGGAGAACCTTGCCGTCGCTTACCTGCATTACTGCAAGCAGGCTGCCTTTGTCTCTGCCCGCAAGTGAGCGGACAACCATTCCTCTTTGCGGCATAATTATCACCTTAAATCTGTGTCATAATTACGGGACCGTTTGAGGTGATGGCTACTGTGTGCTCAAAATGAGCTGATAATGAGCCGTCTCTCGTTTTGATAGTCCAACCGTCAGGCAACTGCCTGATGCCTGCGCCCCCTGCATTTATCATAGGCTCGATTGCGAGCGTCATTCCGGGGAGCAGACGCACACCTCGTCCGGGTGTGCCGAAATTCGGTACGCTGGGGTCTTCATGCATTTGCTTTCCTACGCCGTGGCCCGTGAATTCGCGAACCACCGAAAAGCCTCTTTCCTCACAATACCTCTGGATTGTTGAGCCGATGTCGCCCAATCTGCCGCCTGCGACCGCTGCCCTGATGCCTTCGTAAAGACTCTCTCGGGTAACGTCGCACAGCCGCTGAGCTTCGGGTGAAATATCACCCGCCGCAAAAGTGGCGGCATTGTCGCCGACATAGCCGTTAAAGGTTGCGCCAACATCAATGCTGACGATATCGCCCGCTTTGATTATGCGCTTTTTGCTCGGAATGCCGTGAATGACCTCATCGTTTATGGAAATGCATGCAGCAGCGGGATATCCCTGATAACCTTTGAAGGTTGGAATTGCACCGTTCTTCCTGATGAAGTTTTCGGCGATTCGGTTGATTTCCTCGGTTGAAACACCGGGTTCAACAGCTTCGCCCGCTGCCTTTAATGCTCCTGCCGAAATCACACAAGCCTCTTTCATCAGGCTGAGTTCTCTGGTTGTTTTGAGCACTATCATGCTGATCCTCCGTTAATTGCAGGGCTTAATCAAGGAAGCCCTTATAGTGACGCATCATCATCTGGCTCTCGAGCTGCTTAACTGTTTCAAGTGCAACACCAACGAGAATGATGATTGATGTACCGCCCATTGAGATGTTCATTGTTGCGCCTTCCTGCCACATATCGAGGAAGAAGGTTGTAATCTGTGAGAAGAGAATCGGGAAGAGAGCTACTACGCTGAGAAGAAGAGCACCGAGAAGGGTGATTCTGCCGATGATCTTTCCGATGTATCTTGAGGTGGGCTCGCCGGGACGAATGCCGGGGATTGAGCCGCCGTTGTCACGGATGTTCTTTGACATTTCGATGGGATTGTACTGGATGCTTGAATAGAAATATGCAAAAGCAATGATGAATACAAAGTAGATGATTGAGTATGACCAGTGTGTTGCTTCAAATACTCCGAAAAATGCATTCCAGAACTTGCTTTCAGTCTCACCGATAAACATCTTGATTGTCGGGGGAAGTGAAAGGATTGATGAAGCGAAGATAACGGGCATAACACCTGACATATTAACCTTGATGGGCATATGAGTGCTCTGACCGCCGTACATCTTACGGCCTACAACTCTCTTTGCATACTGAACGGGAATTCTTCTCTCTGCATTGTCCATCCATACGATGAAAGCAATCATAAGAATAAGGATGATTGCAACAAGGGGTGAGAGCGCATAGTACGGACCGCCCTTGAAGAAGTAGCCGTATTCGGGATGGAAAAGTGTCATAACAAGAGTAGGAATTCTTGATACGATACCTGCGAAGAGGATGATTGAGATACCGTTGCCGATACCCTTTTCGTTGATTCTCTCACCGAGCCACATGATAAGTGCGGTACCTGCGGTGAAGGTAAGAATGATAACGATTGCCTGGAAAACTGCTGCGAAGCCTGTGAAGTCTGCGCCTGTTGCAGTCTTGATCAGGAAGCCCTGGCTTCTGAGATAGAAGTAGTAAGCTGTACTCTGGAGAAGACCGAGAGCAATTGTTACGAAACGAGTGATGGAAGCAATCTTCTTGCGGCCTTCCTCGCCTTCCTTCTGAAGTCTCTCAAGTGCAGGGATTGCAACTGCGAGCAGCTGCATAATAATTGAGCTGTTGATGTAAGGTGTGATTGACATTGCAAAAATGGTACCATAGTTGAATGCGTCACCTGTCATCATGCTCAGGTAGTTCATAAATGTACCTGCGTTGGGGTCAGCGATGATGCCGGCCTCGCCGATATCTGTGAACGGAACGGGAATTGCCGAACCGATTCTGTAGATGAGAACGATAAGTGCGGTGAAAAGCAGCTTCTTTCTCAAGTCGGCGATTTTCCATGCATTAACAATTGTCTGAAGCATGTTAGATCACCTCTGCCTTTCCTCCGGCAGCTTCGATCTTAGATTTTGCGCTATCTGAAAAAGCATTTGCCTGAACGGTGAGCTTCTTCGTTAATTCGCCATTGCCTAAAATCTTAACGCCGTCCAAAGTCTTTTTGATAATGCCTTTCTCAATAAGAGCATCGATTGTAACGGTTGCACCGTCTTCGAAATACTTATCAAGAGTAGCAAT